>JAICVB010000020.1 GCA_025935545.1 Gemmatimonadales bacterium | reverse complement strand
GTCACGCGGAACGGCCCGGACCCGGTGGCGGGACGGGTGCGCCTCGAGCTGCCCGCCGGCTGGCGCGCGCCCCCGCCGCCGTCGTTCACCCTCGCCCATCGCGGCGAGTCGGCGGCGTTCGACCTGGACATCCCCGCCGCGGGCATCGCCCCGGGACGCTACGAGGTGCGTGCCGTGGCGGAGGATGCCGCAGGGCACGCCCATTCCTCCGGCGTCTTCACCATTGACTATCCCCACATCCGCCCCCGCGCCTATGCGGCCGCATCCACGGCAGTGGTGCAGGTGTCTCCCCTGGCCCTCCCGCGGCTGGCGCACGTGGGATACATCCGCGGCGCGGCCGACCGGATTCCCGAGGCGCTCGCGGGTGCCGGCCTGCACGTCGAGCTGCTCGATCCCACCCAGCTCGCGCGGGGGGACCTCTCGCGCTACGACGCGATCGTGGTGGGGCCCCGCGCCTACGAGACCGACACCGCCCTCATCGCGCACAACGACCGGCTCCTCGCCTACGCACGGGGCGGCGGGCTCCTGCTGGTGCAGTACCAGCAGTACCAGTTCGTGCAGGGCGGCTTTGCGCCCTTCCCGCTCACCATCGCGACGCCGCACGACCGCGTCACCGACGAGCGCGCCGCGGTGACGCTGCTCGCGCCCAACGACGCGGCCTTCACCCGCCCGAATCCGATCGGGTCCGCCGACTGGGACGGTTGGATTCAGGAGCGCGGGCTCTACTTCGCGCACACCTGGGCCGACGCGTACCGTCCGCTGCTCGAGGCGCATGACCCGGGTGAGGGCCCCCTGCGCGGCGGCCTGCTGGTTGCGCCGCTCGGCCGCGGCACGTACGTGTACACCGGACTCGCCTTCTTCCGGGAGCTTCCGGCCGGTGTGCCGGGGGCGTACCGACTCTTCGCGAACCTGCTCGCGCTGGCGCAGGCGCCGCGCCCGTGAGGGTCTCCGGCGCCGGGCTCGCCCTCGCGGCCTGCGCGCTCGGCCTCCTCGGGTGCGGCGGCGACGGCCGCACGCCGGTCGTGATCTACTCGCCGCACGGCCGCGATCAGCTGGTCCTGATGGAGCGCGACTTCGAGTCGCTCCATCCCGACATCGACGTGCGCTGGCTCGACATGGGCAGCCAGGAGATCCTGGACCGGGTCCGCTTCGAGCGGGTCAACCCGCAGGCGGACGTCTGGTTCGGGGGGCCGACCACGATCTTCGACCGGGGCGTCGCGGACTCGCTGATCGCGCCGTATCGTCCGGCATGGGCCGACCATGTGGATCCGGAGGGGAGCGGCCCGGACGATCTCTACTTCCCGGTCTACCGGACGCCGGCGGTCATCGCGTACAACAGCAGCGTCGTGCCCGACTCGGAGGCGCCAGCGGACTGGGACGACGTCCTCCACCCCAGGTGGCGCGACAAGATCCTGATTCGCGATCCCGTCGCGAGCGGGACGATGCGCGCGATCTGGGGGCTCATCCTCGAGCGCAGCATCGAGGAAACGGGGGACACGGCGCGCGGCATGGCCTGGCTGCGCCGGCTGGATGGCCAGACGCGCGCGTACACGCTGAATCCGGCGATTCTCGAGGAGAAGCTGGTCCGCCGTGAAGGCCTCGTGACCCTGTGGGACCTGCCGGACCTCCTGATCTGGCAGCACAAGGGGATCCCGTTCCGCTACACCTTTCCGCGGAGCGGCACGGTCGTGATCGACGACGCGGTGGCCCTGGTGCGTGGCGCGCGCCACGCGGCGGCGGCGCGGCTCTTCATCGACTACGTGGGCAGCTCCCACGCGCAGCTCCTCGCGGCGCGGGAGGTGTACCGGCTGCCGGCGCGCGCCGACCTGCCGGCGGACTCGGTGCCGGCCTGGGTGGCCGAGGTGGAGCGGTCGATGGTCGTGGCACACGTGGACTGGGGCCTGCTCGCGCGCGAGGGAGCCGCCTGGATGTCGTACTGGGACCGCCACGTGCGCAACACGGGTCGCTGATGACCGAGCCCTTCCTCGTCCTCGATGGCCTCACGCGCCGCTTCGGCGCGACGGTGGCGGTGGACCGGCTCTCGCTCTCGCTCGCGCGGGGCGAGATCCTGGCACTCCTCGGCCCGAGCGGCAGCGGGAAGACGACGGCGCTGCGCCTGCTCGCCGGCTTCGAGACTCCCGACGCCGGTCGGGTGCTCGTGGAGGGGCAGGACGTCACGTCGCTCCCGCCGGTGAGCCGCCGCTTCGGGATGGTCTTCCAGCACTACGCGCTCTTCCCGCATCTCGACGTTGGCCGGAATGTCGCCTTCGGCCTGGAGGGCGCCGGCATCGGCCGCGCGGCGCTCGACGCCCGCGTGGCCGATGCGCTGGCGCTGGTGGACCTCGGGGGCTACGAGCGGCGCCGCATCGGCCAGCTGTCGGGCGGGCAGCAGCAGCGGGTCGCGCTCGCGCGGGCCCTGGCGCCGGAACCCCGGGTGCTGCTGCTCGACGAGCCGCTGTCGAACCTGGATCCGGCACTCCGCGAGCGGACCCGCGGGGAGATCCGCGAGCTCATACACCGGCTGGGCACGACGACCGTGTTCGTCACCCACGAGCAGGACGAGGCGTTCGACCTCGGCGACCGGGTGGCGGTGCTCCGCTCGGGCCGGCTGGAGCAGGTGGGCACGCCGGAGCAGCTGTACGCGGAACCGGCGACGCCGTTCGTCGGCGGCTTCGTCGGGCGGTCGAGCATCGTCCCGGTCGAGGTGCTCGGGGTGGGGGCGCGCGGCGCGCGGGTGCGGCTGGAGAGCGTGGAGTGGGATGTGCCGCTTCGCGCCGGAGCGTCGGCGCCCGCGACCG
This sequence comes from Gemmatimonadales bacterium, assembly GCA_025935545.1. Lineage (GTDB taxonomy): Bacteria > Gemmatimonadota > Gemmatimonadetes > Gemmatimonadales > GWC2-71-9 > JAICUF01. The sequence continues at coordinate 21,660 of JAICVB010000020.1, read as the reverse complement.
GACCGGCGGAGCTCCTGGTCCGCCCCGAAGCGCTCTGGCTGGTGGCCGCGGCGCCGGACGCGCTTCCGGCGGTGGTCGAGACCCGGCGCTTCACCGGCGCCACGTCGGCCTATCGCGTGCGGACGGACCAGGGAGCGGTGCTCGAGGTGCAGGGGATCCCCGGCGCGTTCGGCGTGGGCGACCGGGTCGGGATCATGCCGAGCCGCCGTGCGGGCGGGGGACTCCACCTCTTTTCACGGGCGGAGCCGTGAGGGCGCCGCCGGGCCTCGCGCGGCGCGGCCTGCTGCTCCTGCTCGTCTGGCTCATCGTGTACCCGCTGGTGCTGGTGCTGCTCACGGCGCTCAAGGGCGAGGGCGGCTGGACGCTGGAGTTCGTCCGGACCTTCGTCCAGCGCCCCACCGAGTGGCGGGCGCTCTGGGACAGCCTCTGGATCTCGCTCGCGAGCGTGGCCCTCGCGGCGCTGATCGGGGTGCCCCTCGCGTTCCTCTTCGCGCGCTACGAATTCCCGGGCCGGCGCGTGCTGGGCGCGGTGGTCGCGCTGCCGGCGGTGCTGCCGCCGCTCGTCGGCGTGCTCGCCTTCCTCTTCCTCTTCGGCGAGAGCGGCTTCGTGGCCCACCTCGTCAAGCGTGTGCTGCACCTGGACGAGGCGCCGTGGCGGCTCGAGGGCGCCGGTGCCATCCTGCTGGTGCACGCGTACTCGATGTACGTGTACTTCTATCTCTTCGTGCGCGCCGGGCTGGCGTCGCTGGACGCATCGGTCTACGAAGCGGCGGCGAGCCTCGGCGCGGGGCGCTGGCGCACCCTCCGGACGGTCATCCTGCCGCTCCTCCGGCCCTCGCTGGCCGGCGCCGCGCTCCTCACCTTCATGACGGCCCTCGCCTCCTTCAGCGCGCCGTACATCTTCGGGGGCGGCTTCCGGGTGATGACCACGCAGATCGTCGCGACCCGGCTGAACGGCGACGACGCTCTCGCGATGGTGGAAACGACCTCGCTCACCCTGCTCGCGCTCGCGGCGCTCTGGGTGCTGCGCCGCTCGGATGCGCGCGACGCCGCCGCCGGCGCCGTGACGACGGGGAAGGGGGTCGCGCCCGAACGGTCGCGCGTCGCGAGCCCGGCCGCGCGCGGGGCGCTGGCCGTCCTCTCCTGGGTGCTGGCCCTGGTGCTCCTGCTCCCGCACCTGACGCTGCTGCTTGTCTCATTCGTCCCGACCGGCACGTGGACCACCGAGGCGGTGCCGCCGGCCTACAGCCTCGTCAACTACGCGACGCTGGTGCGGGATCCGGTGCGGGCCCGCCCGCTGGTGAACAGCCTCTGGATGGCGTCGCTGGCCACGGCGGCGGCGGTGGGGATTTCACTCGCGGCCGCGATCTTCGCGGTGCGCCGCCGCACGCGCGCCGGCGCCGCGATCGAGGGACTCCTCGCCCTGCCGTGGGCGGTGCCCGGCACCGTCTTCGCGATCGCCCTCGCGACGGCGTTCAGCGTGCACGCGCCCCTGGTGGCGCGCTTCGTGCTCGTGGGGACGCTCTGGATCCTGCCGCTCGCCTACCTGGTCCGCGACCTGCCCATCACGGGCCGCGCGATCATCGCGGGCTTCCGCCGCCTCGACCCCTCGCTCGAGGAGGCAGCCGCCTCGCTGGGGGCCGGCCGGTGGCGGACGCTGGGGCGCATCACGCTGCCGCTCCTCCGGCCGGCGGTGATGGCGGGCGCCACGCTCGCCTTCGTCACCGCCTTCGGCGACTTCGTGACGTCCATCATGCTCTACACCTACGACACTCGCCCGGTCTCGCTCGAGATCCTGTCGAGCCTCCGGAACTCCGACGTGGGGGTCGCGGCGGCGTACGGCGTGGTGCTCATGCTGGTGAGCGCGGCGGTGTTCGCGGCGGGAGCGGAACGGGGGACGGCGGGATGACGGCACCCGCCCAGGGACAGTTCCGTCGCCTGTCGGTCCTGATCGCCACGAGCTTCGTGGACATGATCGGGTTCTCGATCGTGTTTCCGCTGCTGCCGTTCTACACCCTCCGGCTTCACGGCAGCGATTTCGACGTGGGGCTCATCACCGCCGCCTTCTCCGCGGCGCAGATCCTGTCGGCGCCGGTGTGGGGCAGGGTGTCGGACCGCTACGGCCGCCGCCCCGCGCTCCTGATCGGGCTCCTCGCGTCGGCGGCGGCGTACGTCGTGTTCGGCCTCGCCAACGCGCTCTGGCTCCTCCTCGCGTCGCGGTTCATCCAGGGGGCGGGCGGCGGGACCACCGGCGTGGCTCAGGCGTACGTGGCGGATACGGTGCAGCCGGGCGACCGCGCGCGGGCCCTCGGCTGGCTCTCCGCGGCGACGTCCGCCGGCGTCATGCTGGGCCCGGCGATCGGCTCGTTCGCCGCGCGCATCAACCACGAGGCGCCCGGCTTCATCGCCGCGGCGCTCTGCCTGGTGAACGCGGGATTCGCCTGGCGCTGGCTGCCCGAGTCGCGCGTGCGGGATCCCAACGCACCGCCCACGCCGCGAAAGCCGGTCTGGCATGCCGCGTGGAGCGTGATTCGGCAGCCGCGCGGGCCGGTGCCGCGCCTGGTCTGGATCTACGCGGCCGGGATGCTCGCCTTCTCCGCGCTCTCATCGGTGCTCGCCCTCTACCTGGGCGCCGAGTTCGGGGTGACGGAAAAGACGATCGCGCCGGTGTTCGTGTACGTCGCGACCGTGGGCCTCCTCATGCGCTCGCTCCTCCTCGGGCCGATCGTGGACCGGCTGGGGGAAACGTGGACGATGCGGACGGGCACCATCGTCCTGATCGTGGGCCTCCTGCTCTACCCGCATGCGCATTCATGGTTCGCGCTGGCGGTGGTGATCCCGTTCGTACCGGTGGGTACGGCGCTCCTCTTTCCCGCCACCACGGCGCTCATGTCCCGGAAGTCCGACCGCGAGGAGCTGGGGACGGTCATGGGAGTCGCGCAGACCTTCGGCGGCATTTCCCGGGTGGTGGCGCCGCTCCTGGCAACCTTCGTCTTCGGACACGTGGGGCACGTGGCGCCGTTCTACGTCGCGGCGGCCATCGTGGCGATGGTGGGCGTGCTCGCCTTCCAGATCGAGCCGGCCGCGCCGGCTCCCGCACCCACATCGGTGGCCGACACTCCCGCCGCCGGCAGCGCCGCGTGACGCCGGACGAGCGGCTGGAGCAGCTCGAGCGCCGAGTCGCGACGCTCGAGGCGCTGCTGCGGCAGGGCGCCGGCCCGCCGATCCGGCCGCAGCCGGCGCCGCGTCCGGTCCCCCGTCCCGCTCCCATTCCGGTTCCGCCGCCGCCGTCGCCGGGTGGGACGGCGCCGGCCCCGCGGCCCCGCACCCTCGATACGGAGAACTGGATCGGCGAGCGCGGGCTCCTCGCCGTGGGCGTGGTCGCGCTCATCCTGGCCGCGGGATACCTCCTCAAGCTGTCGTTCGACCGCGGCTGGGTCTCCCCGGTCATGCGCTGCATCGGCGGCGCCATCGCCGGGGGCGTGGTCGGCGCACTCGGGTGGCGTCTCGAGGGACGCTACCGCACCTATGGCGCGGCGCTGGTCGGCTGCGGCGCCGCGATCATCTACCTCGCCGTCTGGGCGGCGGTGCGGCAGTACCAGTTCGTCCCACCGACATCGGGCATCGTGGCGCTCGCGATCGTGTCACTCGCCCTCGCGCTGATTGCCTATACACTCGATGTGGAGGCGCTGGGCGCGACCGCAGCGGTCGGCGCCTTCTTCGCCCCGATCTTCCTGAGTCCGGGCCGGGGCAACGCGAGCATCCTGCTCGTGTACCTCGCCTTCATGGCGGCGACGATGGGGCTCGTTGCGGCGCGACGGCGGTGGCGGCTTGCGGCACTCGTGATCGCGGCGAGCTACTTCGGCCTCGGCTGGACCATCGGCACCCTGACCACCGGCGGCGCGACCGCATCGCTACTCCTCCTCTACGCCGTTGCAGGCGGGACGGCGGGACTCGCGCTCGGCCTCCGCGAGCGGTGGTGGGAGGTCCGGGCGCTCTCGTTCTGGGGCGGCTGGGCGCTCATGGCGTCGGCCAGCGAGACACGCGCGGGCCCGGCGCTCCTGGCCGGTGCCGTGATCATGTCCGCGCCGCTCTGGTGGCATGGGCTGCGCTCGCCGGCCATCTGGCCGCGCCGCACCACGCGCTTCTACCGGGGGGCCGAGTGGTCGCTGGGCGAAGCGGTGTACTTCTTCGTGACGCCGCTGTTCCTCGCGTGGGCGCTCCGGCTGCAGGCCCCCGTCCGCTTCGACGCCCAGCGGGGACTGGCGGCCGCCCTGGTCGGCGCGGGGTACGTGCTGGCGGGGTATGGCCGGCCGCGGCCGGCCTTCGCGCTCGTGGGGGCCAGCGCGCTCGCGATCGCGGCGTGGCTGCACTGGCCCGGCCTCACGGCGGTGTGGGTGCTTGCCGCGCTCGCCCTCCTCTGGGCGGCGCTCGATCACGCCCTCCGCCGCACCGACGGCCGCTGGTACGCGCTGGGGACGCTGGCCGCCGCGCTGCTCCACCTGGTCGGCCACGATGGGGCGCTTCGCGCGGCGGCCGATCCCGCCTTCGTCGGCGGCTGGGCGCTCGCGCTCTGGCTGCTCGCGGCGGTGGCGGCCGCGCTCGCCGGCGGACTCTGGCGACGCGCGGGCCGTCCGGACGACGTCCGCGTGGTCTGTGCCACACTCTGGTTCACGGTCGGCGCACTCGTTCTCTTCGGCGTGACCGGTGAGATCCGCCGGCACTTCCTCCTGCACAGCACGGCGCCGGGGCTGGCCGGCGGGCTGGCGGTGAGCGCCTGGTGGCTCGTCTTCGCGACGGCACTCGTGGTGCTCGGCTTCCGCCGGGACGTGCGGCCGGTGCGGCAGTTCGGGCTGGCCGTGGCGGGGCTGGCGGGCCTCAAGGTGCTGACGGTGGACCTCCGGTCCCTCGATGCGCTCTATCGCGTGGGGTCGGTCTTCATCCTGGGGCTCGCGTCGCTGCTGGTGGCGTACCTCTATCACCGGCAGGCGCGCGGCAGTGCGCCGGGGCCATAGCGCCGCTATTCTTTCTTGTCCCGTTCCGGAGTCCCCGTGCTTCCGCTGAAGCTTCCCGATTCGCCCGCGGCGTTCGCCGACGCCGCCTGGGATGACGTGGTCCCCTACTACGACGCCCTCGCGGCGGCGCCGCTCGATGCGACGTCGCTGGACGAGTGGCTGGCGGCGTGGTCGCGCCTCGAGGCGCTCCTCACCGAGGCGGCCTCGCTCGCGATGATCGCGTACACGGTGGACACGGCGGATCCCGCGAAGGAGGCCGCCCACCTGCGCTTCTCGACCGCGCTCATGCCGCGCCTCGAGGAGCGGAGCGTGGAGCTGGCGCGCCGGCTGGTCGAGTCGGGGCTCACCCGCGCGGACATGGAGACGGCGCTGGCGCGCTTCCGGACGCAGATCGGCCTCTTTCGCGAGAGCAACATCCCGATCTTCTCCGAGCTCGAGGAGCTGGGCACGCGCTACCAGCGGATCACCGGCTCGATGACGGCCGAATGGGACGGCGAGGAGATGCCACTGCCCCGGCTGCAGCCGTTCCTCACCCGCCCGGATCGCGCCATCCGCGAGCGCGGGTATCGCGGGCGCACGGCGCCCTACGTCGCGAGCCACGATGAGCTCGCCGCCCTGTTCGACCGGATGTACCTGCTCCGTCAGCAGGCCGCGCAGAACGCCGGCTTCGCCAACTTCCGCGACTACATCTTCCCCGCCAAGTTCCGCTTCGATTACACGCCCGAGGACTGCGAGCGCTTTCACCGGGCGGTGGAGCGGGCCGTGGCCCCCGCCGTCGAGCGGGTGCTGGAGCACCGGCGCCGCCGGCTCGGGCTCGACGCGCTGCGGCCGTGGGACCTCCAGGTGGATCCGGCCCGGGCCGAGCCGCTGCGGCCATTCCGGACGGAGGCCGAGCTCACCACGCGGGCGGCGGACGTGTTCCAGCGGGTGGATCCGGCGTTCGGCGCCGAGTTTCGCACCATGATCGATGAGCACCTGCTCGATCTCGAGAGCCGCAAGGGAAAGGCGCCCGGCGGGTACTGCGACACGCTCCACTTCCGCGGGCGTCCCTTCATCTTCATGAACGCGGTCGGCGTAGTGGACGACGTGATGACGCTGCTCCACGAGTCGGGCCACGCCTTCCACGCCTTTGCCTCGCACGCGCAGCCGCTCATCTGGCAGCGGCATCCCGGCTCGGAGGCAGCCGAGCTCGCCTCGATGTCGATGGAGCTGCTGGCTTCACCCCACCTGGCGGCGCCGGGCGGGTACTTCACCGAGGAGGAGGCGCGCGCGGCGCTGCTCGAGCATCTGGAGGACATCCTGCTCAGCCTGGCGCACATCGCGTCGGTGGATGCGTTCCAGACCTGGATCTACACCAGCGGCCGGGGCGGGGATGCCGCGGCGCGCGACGCCGAGTGGCTCCGCCTGCGGGGCCGCTTCGAGCGCGGCGTGGACTGGAGCGGGCTCGACGCCGAGCGCGTCTCGCGATGGTACCGGCAGCTGCACATCTTCCTCTACCCCTTCTACTACATCGAATACGGCATCGCGCAGCTGGGCGCGCTGCAGGTCTGGCGGAACAGCCTGAGCGATCCGCGCGCCGCGGTCACCGCCTACCGGCACGCCCTGGCTCTCGGGGCCACGCGTCCCCTGCCCGAGCTGTACGCCGCCGCGGGTGCGAGGCTCACCTTCGACCCGGCGGACATCGCATCGCTGACCGCCCTGGTCGAGCAGCGGATCGAGGAGCTCCGGGACGCGGACGTCGCGGCGCGCTGAACGGCGCTGGTTGCCTTCCGCCGACCGCGGCGCGACATTCCACCGCCCGACCCACCCCGGCGCGCTAGGCGCGACCGGCCGCAGGCTGACCCCGAGGGAGTGCCCTGGATGGCGAAAGAAGAAGGAATCGAGATGGAGGGGGTGGTGACCGAGGTCCTGCCCGACCGCAACTACCGCGTCGAGCTGGACAACGGCCACACGATCCTGGCCTACGCGGCCGGCAAGATGAGCAAGTTCAAGATCCGGGTGCTGGAGGGTGACCGCGTCAGCGTCATCCTGTCGCCCTACGATCTGACCCGCGGCCGCGTCATCTACCGCCACAAGTAGCACGCTCCCGGACGAAACGACGGCGGGCCACTCTCTCGAGTGGCCCGCCGTGCTTTCCGGTGCGATCGACCGTCGTCCTACTTGAGCTTGGTCACGTTCTCGGCGGCCGGGCCCTTCTGACCCTGCACGATGTCGAACTCGACCCGCTCACCCTCGGAGAGGCTGCGGAACCCATCCGCCTTGATGGCGGTGTGGTGGACGAAGCAGTCCTTGTCCCCATTCTCCGGAGTGATGAATCCGAAGCCCTTCGCGTCATTGAACCACTTCACCGTGCCGGTCGTGCGAGCCATTCTGACTACTCCGTGTTTGTTGACTGCGTCGGGGCGTCCGCGGACGTTCCCGAGTTCTTATGAGCGCAGGCCTGTCCCGCGTCATAAAAAGTGAAAAGACCCACTGCGCCGGGTCTCTGAGTGCCAACTCTCGGCGGTCGTCATCCCGGCACCGGCCGGGTCAAATCGCGGGGTGAATATGCAGCCCGCCCCGAACTAGTCAAGGGGAGGGGGGAAGACCGAGCCACCGGGCCGCCGCCCGGGCCCACTCGGGGCCCCGGTGCTGTCCGTCCGCCGCCCGGTTCACCGCCTGCAGGAATTCGGCGGCCGACGGGTACCGCTCCTCCACCGTGTTCCGCAATGCTCGCGCCAGCACCGCTTCCAGCTCGGGATCCACGTCGTCGCGGATCTCGTGCAGGTGCGGGAGCTGGTCGGTGGTCTGCCGTGCAAGGATCTGCTCGGGGGCCTGGCCCTGGAAGGGCGGATAACCCAGCAGGGCGAAGTAGGCCACGGCCGCCAGGCTGTAGAGGTCGGAGCGCTGGTCCACTCGCTCGCCCAGCAGCTGCTCCGGGCTCGCGAACTGCGGCGTCCCGCTCTGGCTGGTGGCGCCGCCGTACTTGCCGTAGCGGAGTGCCAGCGCGAGCCCGAAGTCGGTGATGCGGAGGCGGCCGTCGCTCTCGATCAGCATGTTCTCCGGCTTGATGTCGCGGTGCACCAGCCCGGACGCGTGGGCCTGCGCCAGCGCGGACAGCGCCTCCCGCAGGAGGCGGAGGACGGCGTCCACCGAAAGCGGCCCGTCGCGTTCCACGAGCTGCGCGAGGCTGGGCCCGTTCACCAGCTCCATGGTGTACCAGATGAGGCCGGACCGCCCGCCGATATCGTAGATGCGGACGATGTTTGCGTGGTCGAGTCGCGCCGCGAGCTGCGCCTCCCGGCGGAACCGCTCGACCACCGCGGGATCCTGCGTGAGCTGCGGATGCAGCACCTTGAGCGCCACCTCGCGCTCGAGGTGGAGGTCGCGCACGCGATAGACGCGCCCGAAGCCGCCTGCGCCGAGAAGGTTGAGGAGCTCGTAGTCGTCGCCGAGCGCGCGGCGCAGGCGCTTCTCGAAGCGCGCACGGTCCTCGGTGGCGGGCGGACGCGCGTCGGCGCCGAGCACCGCGGGCGTTTCGAAGGTGCCCGCGTCGGACGCGAAGTCCTCCAGCATCTCGGCCGCGGTGAAGTAGCGGTCAGCCGCGTGGGGCCGCAGCGCGCGCAGCAGGATGCGCTCGATCGCGCGCGGGCAGGTGGGGCGCAGCTCGGAGGGGCGGCGGATCTCCCGCGGGTCGAGCGGGGGCTGCTGGCCCGTCACCGCCAGGTAGAGGATCGCCCCCGCGGTATAGACGTCGCTCGCGGCGTCGCCGGTGGCGCCGTCCCGCACCTCTGGCGCCATGAAGGGCTGCGCTTCGGGCGCGACGCCGGCGGGGATGGCCGGCAGGGTCCAGCTGCAGAAGCGGAGGTCGGTGACGGTGCCCCGTCCCGAATTGCCGATGAGGAGCGAGGCCGGCGCGACGCGGCGGACGATGATCCCGCGCCCGTGCGCGTGCTCCAGCGCGCCCAGGAGGTCGCGCGCCAGCGTGTGCACCGACGGGATGAGCCGCGGCCCGCGCGCGACGGCGTCCTCCAGGCTCTCGCCCTCGATCCAGTTGCCGACCCGGAACGCGAGGTCACCCACGACGCCCGCGTCGTACACGTGGCGGATGGCCGGGTGATCGAGGCGGCCCAGGGCCTCGGCCTCGCGCAGGAACCACCCGCGGAGCGCGTCGTCCGGGTAGAGGTGGATGCGGAGGCTGACGCGGCGCTTCAGCGTCTGGTCGTAGGCCACGAAGAGCACCCGCTCGCGCGACGCGGCGATCAGGTTCTCCAACCGGTAGCGTTGGCCGAGGGCCTCGTCGGTCCGGAGGAACGCCTCGGCGGCGTCGGTCATTTGAGGAGGCCGCGGCGGCGCTCGACGCGCGCCGTGCGGCCGCACGGATCGGGGCTGCAGCAGCGCCGCCCCTGCGTCACGGAGTCGTCGGTGAAGAGCAGGGAACAGTCGGCCCCCGCGCACCGGCGCACCATGAGCAGCGGATCGCCCAGCGTGAGCGCAGCCGACCGCGCGACCGCGACCAGCGCGGGCGGGGGACCGGCCGGCGCGAACCGCAGTTGCCACTCGCCGCCGGCGCGTGTGAGCTGCTCGGAGCCGGAGCTCCGGCCGAGGAGATCGTTCAGGAGGGTGATGGCGGGCGCGGGCGGGCGCTCACCGGCGTCGAGGGCCTCGGCGAGCACGCTCAGCGCGTCGCGTGTCCGCCGCACGTCATCGAAGCCGAGCTCGTCCGCGTCGGGGCGGAGGCGGAGCGCCGCGACCCAGCGGTCCCAGGCGGCCGGATCGGGGAGGCGGTCGGGTGGCGCGGCGCCCCGACCGCGCGCCGTGTTCACGAAATCCAGCCAGATGGCGTCGCCGAGGAGGATGAACTCGGGCTCGGGCATGCGGGTCAGTCGTCCGCCACCTCGACGGCGTTCCGGCCGCCGCGCTTGGCCTTGTACAGCGCAGCGTCGGCGGCGGCGAGCAGGCTGCTCACCGTCGTGCCGTGGCGGGGCGACTCGGCCACTCCCATGCTGAGGGTGCAGTGGCCGAACTCCGGATGGCGGCGCTCGAGCTCCCGCAGCCCTTCCAGCACCCGGTTCACGTACACGCGCGATTCCACGGGCCGCGTCATCGGCAGAATCACCAGGAACTCATCGCCGCCCAGCCGGCCCACCACGTCCAGGGCGCGGCACTGCTGGCGGAGGATGCCGCCGATCTGCACCAGGAGGCGGTCGCCCGCGGCGTGCCCCATGGTGTCGTTGATGACCTTGAAGCGGTCGATGTCGATCAGCAGGATGCTGGTATGGAGCTGGTGGCGGAGGCTCCGCGAGATCTCGGCGCCGAGCCGGTCCTCGAGCGCGCGGCGGTTATAGAGGCTCGTGAGCTCGTCGGTGGTTGCGGCGCTGTGCAGCTGCTCGACCAGCTCGGCGTTCTTGAGCGCGATGGCCGCCGCGAACGAGAGGGTGCCCGCGAGCTCGAGCTCGGCGCGGCCGTAGGGCTTGTCGCTGATGCGCGGCCCCAGCACCAGGATCGCCATGCGCTCGGCACCGGCGTCGAGCGACACGACCAGCTCGGCGCCGGTCCCCATCAGCGCGGCCACCGCGACGTCGTCGGCTCCGGTGGCGGCGCTGCCGGTGGGCAGGGCGTCGTCGAGCGCGGCGCGGTCGATCGAACCGCAGGGCGCCTCATCCTTGACCGAGCGGAAGACCTTGGAGGTGTAGCTGTCGCCGGTGGGGCGGTAGAGGCAGGCCCACCAGGCGAAGAACACCTCGGCCATGAAGTCGAGGATCAGCTGCTCCGTCTCCTCGCTCGAGTGCACGGAGGAGAGGAGGCGCGCCACCTGCCGCAGGGCGCGGAGCTGGAAGACGGCATCGTCGAGCGCGGCCTGGCGGTCGAGCAGGATGCTCCGGAGCTCGAGCACCACGCCCAGCCCGAGCGCGAGCGGCATCGCCACGGCGCGCATCTCGCCCGCCACGAGCGGCTCCGCGTGCACCACGATCTCGGTCTCGCCGCTCGGCAGCCGCGCCACCTCCACCGCGTCCTCGAACCCCTGGGAGGGCCCCACCCGCGAGACCCCCTGATCACCCGAGGCGACCGCCAGCCAGATCTGCTCGCTCCGGAAGCGCCGCACCAGCGCCGCGCGACACCGCTCGAACAGCTCCCCCTCGGTTCGGGAAAGCCGGCAGGCGGCGGCAAAGGCACTGGGAAGGGTGGCGAGTGCAGCTGACGGGGACAGGCCCATTGCCAATTATAGCCAGACCTTGCAAAGTGGGCGAGCAGGCCGGGCACTTGCGCCAAGTGCGCCGGAGGTTTACAATTAGCCCCAGTTGATGGAGCATAGCCCTACGGGGCCCCAGGGATTTCGGCTTTGCGGCCTGGGTGATGAAAACCGCTAAGGCTGCCTTGTCCCGGCGAGCTCAAGCTCGGCCGGGATTCGTGTTTTCAGGACCCTCCCGGCGCCTGGATCCGTCCTGCGGCGGGCGGCGCCAGCTTCCCGCCCAGCGGACCGGAGACATAGGCCATCAGGAGATCCGCGGCCCGGGGCGCAGTCTGCCACGTGGCGCAGGCGCCCGCCGCCTCGGGGATCCGGTAGCCGTCTCCTCCCTCGCAGGCGGGATAGACGTCCATCGCGATCCTGACCTGGTCCCCGGCCTCGATGGCGCGGCCATCGGCCCGGCGGACCGGCCCCACGATGCGGCTGCCGCCGGCACGGCCCGAATCGAACGCAAACGCGATGCCCGAAACCTGCAGGAACGGCCCGCCTCCCAGGCTGCCCGGCGCGACGCTGTGCTCCAGCACCTCGCGGAGCCGGGCGCCGGTGAGCGTGAAGGTGACGACCCGCGTCTCGTCGGCGAAGAGAAAGAGCGACTCGAGGGTGTAGTTGCTGACGGGCCCGGGCTCGATCACGTCGTCGAGCCGGAGGGTGCCCGCATTGAGCAGAGCGACGTCGGCGCCCGTCCCGTGCCGGAACGCGTCGGTCACGAGGTCGCCGATCGCGGTTTCGGCGCGCCGGCTCCGGATGTCGCGCGCCTCGATCGGCGCCGTCGCGGTGGCCACGACGCGCTCGGGACCGAGCCGCCGCGCGAGGCTGTCCTGCCAGCGGACCGTCACCGATTGCGTGGCGGTATCGGGCGGCAGGTCGTTGCCGATCCGGATGAGGGCGGGCGCGACCCGCCAGCGATCCTTCGTCCCCCACACGGTGACGAACTGGGCCGAGCGCGAGTTGGCGTCGGCCTTCACCACGTGGCGCCCGTCCACGGTCTCGTCATGCGCCTCGTGCTCGTGCCCGCCGAGGATCAGGTCGATCAGCGTGTCGCGGGCGAGCAGGGCCCGGTCGGCCGCGAGGGTCTGGTGGGTGAGCCCGACGATGAACTCGGCGCCCAGCCGGGCGAGCGTGTCCACGGCGACGCGGGCGGCGGTGTCGGGATTGACGCAGCGCACGTAGCTCCGGTACTGCTCGACGATCGTGAGGCCGAAGATGCCGATCTTCCGGCCCTGGACGGTGAGCGTGTCCCACGGAAGGACGCCGGGAAAGGCCCGGCCCGTCCCCTCGGTACAGTTGCTCGAGACCCACTTGAACTTCGACGCCGCGATGCGGGCGACCAGGGTGTCCCGCGGAATCTCGAACTCGTGGTTGCCGAAGGTGGCGTAGTCGAGCCGGGCTGCGTTCATCCCCTCGACCATCTGGCGGCCGCCGTAGTACTTGCTCAGGAGGCTGGGCGAGAGAACGTCGCCCGCCAGCACGAAGATGGTCGGTCCCACGCCGGCCAGCCGGTTCCGGAGCGTCGCGACGCGCGCGAGGCCGCCGCTCCCGTCGCCGAGGGTGTCGAGGACGTAGACGTCGTTGATCGAGAGGAAGCGGATCGGGTTGGTGGGCGGGGGCGCGGGGGGGAGGCCCAGGCATGCGGTGAGACCGAGCCCGAGCACGCCCCAGACGAACGACCGCTTCATGCCCCCTCCTCGTTGGTCCTCAGATCATGAATCAGGGCCGCGCTCATCCGGCGCAGCTCGTCCAGCATCTCGCGGCGGGGCCACTCGGCGCGGCCCGCCAGCACCTCGATCATCGAGCGGTACCACCAGAGGGTCTGGTCCACTGACGCGTGCGACACCGTCCGGAGGTACTCGACCCCCAGCCGCCGCATCATGGTCCCGGTCCATCCGCAGCGCTGGATCTCGTCGGCCACGCAGATGTCGAGCGCGCGCGGCTCCGCTTCTGCCAGATGGACGAGGAACTCCTGCTTGCACGCACGCCACGGACGCTCGCGGCCGCGCGGATCGTAGCGGGGCTCGACCGCGTCGAGCACCACGCCGAGAATGGTGGGCCCGAACTTGTCGGCGATCTTCCGGCGGAGGTCCTCCACCGCCGCCGCCTCCGCCGTTTCCTCGAGGGCGTGATGCAGGATGCCGGCGACGACGGTCGCCTCGTCGGCGCCGTAGCGCGCGAGGATCACGGCCACGTTCGCCGGCTGCGCCAGGTACGCCATGCCCGCGGAACGGGGGATCCGGCTGTTGTAGTACTTGGCGGAGAACGCCAGCGCGTGGCTGATCCGGTCGGAGTAACCGTGCATGGGGCCGGGGTTGGGGTGACGGCTAGCGGATGCCGACAATCTTATGCGTCTGGAGGCTCAGTCTCCAGCGCGGATGCGCGAGGCAGTATGCCACGGCGGCCGATGTATTCGCCTCGGCGGCCGGCCCGTCCATCGGCTGGAGGAAGAACTGACCGAACGCGAGTCCCTCGAACCGCGCCGGATCGGCACCGTCCTGCGGGAAGACGAGCTTGAGCTCGTCGCCGCGATCCACCGCGAGCGGGGCCCCGGCCTTGGGGCTCACGCAGAGCCAGTCGATGCCCGCCGGCGGCGGGACGGTCCCGTTCGTCTCGACGGCGATCTCGAATCCGGCCGCATGCAGCGCGTCGATGAGCGGCTGATCCAGCTGCAGCAGCGGCTCGCCGCCGGTGCAGACCACGAAGCGGGCCTGCTCCGCCGGGCCAGGCCATGCCACGGACACGGCCCGGGCGAGGTCCGCGGCGGTCGCGAAACGGCCGCCGCCGGTGCCATCGAGCCCCACGAAATCGGTGTCGCAGAAGCGGCAGACCGCGGTCGCCCGGTCGGCCTCGCGTCCGCTCCACAGGTTGCAGCCGGCAAACCGGCAGAAGACGGCGGCGCGCCCGGTGTTCGCGCCCTCGCCCTGAAGGGTGTAGAAGATCTCCTTCACCGCGTAGCTCATCGGAGCGCGCCGGCCTGGTACCGGGTGGGATCGGGGATCCCGCTCTCCTCAAACCCGCGCCGGCGGAGCTGGCACGCATCGCAGCGCCCGCAGGCCGCGCCGGCGTCGTCGGGATCGTAGCAGCTCACGGTGCGCCCGTAGTCCACGCCCAGCGCGGCGCCGCGCGCGATGATGCCCGCCTTGCTGAGCGCGAGCAGGGGCGCATGGACGGTGAGCCCCGCGCCTTCGGCGCCGGCGCGCGTCGCCAGCCGGGCCAGGTGCTCGAAGGCGTGCAGGTACTCCGGGCGGCAGTCGGGATAGCCGCTGTAGTCCACCGCGTTCGCGCCGATGAAGATGTCGCGAGCACCCAGGACCTCGGCCCAGGCGAGTGCCAGGCTCAGGAAGATGGTGTTCCGGGCGGGCACGTAGGTGGACGGGATGTCGGCGCCGAGCGCTGCGGCCGGCCGGTCCTTCGGCACCGGGAGATCTCCCGTGAGCGCCGAGCCGCCGATGGGGCGGAGGTCCACGTCGAGGACGAGCCGGCGCGTGACGCCGAGCGACTCCGCCACCCGCGCCGCCGCCGCGAGCTCGGCGCCGTGCCGCTGGCCGTAGCGGAAGCTGAGCGCGGCCACGTCGAATCCCGCGGCCAGCGCGATCGCGGCGACGGTGGCGGAGTCGAGCCCGCCCGACAGCAGGACGACCGCGATGGGGGGAGCCATCGCGGAAAGCTAATCCGCCCGCGAGGGGCGCGGCGCAGGCGCCGGGGTCGCCGCCAGGGCGGCGGCGAGCGCGGCCTCGACAGTTGGGTGCCGGAACCGGTAGCCCGACGCCGGCAGGGCCGCGGGGACGATGCGTTGGCTCGCGAGGAGCGTGGCGTCGGCCAGCTCGCCGAAGGCGAGACGGAGCGCGAGGCGGGGCACCGGGAGGAGCGCGGGACGGCGGAGGAGGCGGGCCAGCCGGCGGGTGAACTCCGCGTTCGTCACGGGCTCGGGGCAGACGACGTTCACCGGACCTGCGGCGGACGCGGAGCCGAGCAGATGGCACACGGCGCCGGCGACGTCGTCGAGCGACACGCAGCTCATCCACTGGCCTCCGTCGGCGACCCGGCCTCCCAGCCCTGCCCGGAAAAAGGGGAGCATGCGGGCGAGCGCGCCACCGGCCCGCGACAGGACAACGCCGAAGCGCGTGATGACGACGCGTGCGCCGGCGTCGGCCGCGGGGGCCGTCGCGCCTTCCCACTCGCGGCAGACGGCAGCGAGGAAATCAACGCCCGGCGGCGAGTGCTCATCGAGGACGGCGTCGCCGCGGTCGCCGTAGTAGCCGATGGCCGAGGCCGACACCAGCACGGGCCGCGGCTCGGGGGCGGCGGCGATGGCCGTGGCGATGGCGCGGGTGCCGAGCGAGCGGCTCTCGAGGATGCGGCGCTTCCGCTCGCGGGTCCATCGCCCCTCGGCGATCGGCTCGCCGGCGAGGTGGATGACGCCGCCCGCGCCCCGGAGCGCCGCGGCGTCGAGCCCGCTGCGCTCCGGGTCCCAGCTCACTTCATGCGGGCCGGCCGGCCGACGCCGCACCAGCCGCACCACCGTGTGGCCCGCGGCCTCGAGCTCGCGCGCGACCGCCGTCCCGATGAGCCCGGTGCTTCCCGACATCACGACCCGCACGCGGCCCCCGCCGAATTGCGCGCCCGCCGGCGCACGGTAAGTTGAGGCGACCCCACCCGGAGTGCCCATGCGTTCCGTCGTCCCCGTCGTGCTCGCGCTGCTGGCCGTCGCGCCGGCGGCCGCGGGCCAATCCGCGCCGTCGCCCTTCCGCCCGCTCGACCTGCCGTCACCGAACCGCTTCCGGACCGGCGCCGGCCGCCCCGGCCCCGACTACTGGCAGCAGCGCGCGGACTACCGCATCGAGGCGACGCTCGACCCCGCCGCCAGCGAGCTGCGCGGCCGGGAGACAATCACATACGCCAACCGCTCTCCCGACCAGCTCCCGTATCTCTGGCTCTTCGTGGAGCAGAACATCTGCGCGCCCGGCGGCGTCACCAACCAGCTCGACCAGCCGCCGCTCGTCTTCCTGAGCTCGAGCTTCGACTTCTCCTGCAAGGGCTTCGCGGGTGGCCTCACCCTCGCCGCGCTCCGGGTGAACGGCCGGGCGGCGCACTACACGGTGTACGGCACCACGCTTCGCATCGATCTCGACCAGCCGGTCGCGCCCGGCGAGACCGCGTCCATCGAGGCGGAGTGGAGCTTCAAGGTCCCGCCGTACGGGGCCGGGCGCATGGGCCACGACGGGCCCCTCTACGAGATCGCGCAGTGGTACCCGCGCATGGCGGTGTACGACGACATCCGCGGCTGGAACCACGAGCCGTACATCGGCGCCGGCGAATTCTACCTGGAATATGGGCGCTTCGACGTCGCCATCACCCTTCCCGCGACCTATCTCGTGGCGGCCACGGGGACGCTGCAGAACCCGGCCGAGGTGCTGACGGCGGAGCAGCGGGACCGGCTGGCGCGGGCGCTGCGCTCCGACAGCGCCATCGCCATCGTGTCGGCGGCCGAGGCCGGCGACGCCGCCCGGACGCGGCCGGCGGCGCAGGGCCAGCTCACCTGGCGCTTCAGCGCCGACAGCGTTCGCGACTTCGCCTTCGCCGCGGGGCCGGGGCTCCGCTGGGACGCGAGCGGGTATGACGGCATCCTGATCGAGACGTTCTATCGCCCCGCGGCCAGGGCGTGGGAGGAGGCCAACCGGATCGCGCGCTCGGCCATCCGCTACTTCAGCGAGCAGTGGTACCGCTATCCCTACGCCCACGCCACGACGGTGGAGGGCCCGATCGAGGGGATGGAGTACCCCATGCTCACCTTCGTCCCCAACAGCCCGAACCGCGAAGAGCTGCAGTGGGTGCTCTCGCACGAGTTCGGGCACGAGTGGTTCCCGATGGTGGTCGGCTCGAACGAGCGGCTCTATCCGTGGATGGACGAGGGATTCAACACCTTCATCGACCTGGGCGGCGCGGCGGCGTATTTCCGCGGCACGCCGTACGGCGACTCGATCGAGGTCCATCCGCTCCACCTCTACCGCGACCATGCGATCGCCGGGAAGGAGCAGCCCCTCATCAGCCGGCCGGTGGAAGTCTCGGACCTCTTCTGGGTGGGATACCAGAAGCCCGCGCTCATGATGCAGACGCTGCGCTCCGAGGTGCTGGGCCCCGAGCGCTTCGATCCCGCCTTTCGCGCGTACATCCGGGCCTGGGCGTACCGTCATCCGGCCCCGGCCGACTTCTTCCGGCTGATGCGCGACGCATCGGGGATGGACCTCGACTGGTTCTGGCGGAGCTGGGTCTACGGGACCGACCGGCTGGACCAGGCGGTCGAGTCGATCCGCGGCGGCAAGGAGGGCACCGCCGTGGTGCTCGCGAGCTGCGGGACGATGGTGATGCCGCTCGAGATGGACGTCACCTACGCCGACGGCACCACCGAGCGGGTGCGGCTGCCGGTGGAGATGTGGAACCTGGGCCGGCGGTTCACCTGGCACGCCCGGAACGGCCGCAAGGTGAGCCGGGTGCAGGTGGATCCCCGGTCCGCCCTGCCCGACACCGACCGGGGCAACAACGTGCTGTCGGCGGGGGCTACGCCACGCCTTCGCGCGCGCGACGCACGAGCAGGAGATCGGTCACGTTGTCCATCGTGAGCATGCCCACGAGCGCTCCTCCCTGATCCACCACGGGGAGAGCGGGGAGCCGGCTCTCGCGCAGCGCCGCGAGGGCGTCGCCGAAGGAGAGGTGCGGCGGGACCGACGGCACGCCCGTCGCCATCGCCTGGCTCACCGGCGCGCCGGGACCATGCTGGGTGAGCCCGCGGATCAGGTGATCGCGCGTGAGCATGCCCTCGACCCGGCCGAGGTTGTCCACGACGGGGAACTCGCGCTGCTCGCCCGCGAGGAGGAGGGCCACGGCGTCGGCGATGGTGCTGTAGACGCGCACCGTGTGGAAGTCGGTCACCATCATCTGCGATACGGTCACGCCGCGCCCGGCCACGCGCGTCTCGACCGCCGCCGCCTCGGCACCCGCCGCGAGGAAGACGAAGGCGGCGACCAGCATGAGGGACAGGTCCTGCTGGTAGAATCCCACGAAGCCGCCCAGCATCGCGAGGAACTGGCCGACGCGGGCCGCGGCCCGCGTGGCCCGCACGTAGGGCAGCCGCATGGCGATCAGCGCCCGCAGGACGCGGCCGCCGTCCATGGGGAATGCGGGGATGAGGTTGAAGAGCAGGAGCCAGAGGTTGACCGCCATGAGCGACACGAGCAGCGGCCCCGCGAACGGATCCGACATCTCGAGGCCCGGCAGCGCACCGGCCAGGGCGAGGCCGGCGTAGATCCCCCCGAAGATCACGAGGTTCACCGCCGGGCCCGCGAGGGCGATCACGATCTCCTCGCGGGGCGCTTCCGGGATGCGCGAGAGGCGGGCGACCCCGCCGATCGGGAGCAGGATGACGTCCGGCGTGTGCACGCCGTAGCGCCGGGCGGCCGTGATGTGCCCGAACTCGTGCAGCAGCACGCAGGCGAAGAGCGCGAGCATCCGCACGACGTTGTCGAGCGCGCCGGCGCTGCCACCATCGGCGTTGCCGCGGAGGGCAACCCAGCCGAGGAGGAGCAGGAAGGTGACGTGCACCTTCACGTCGGTGCCGGCGATCCTGCCGATGCGGAACGACCAGCTCATGTCAGTGCCCCCGCCGCGGGTGGACTCGAATCCCGCAGGAAAGATGTACCGGCGCGGGCGCACGTGAAAACGCGGGCCCGGATCGTTCCGGGCCCGCGTTCACTTCGCCACGGTCAGACGATGGCGCGGAGGCCGAACCCCGGCTCCGGACGCGGCAGCGGACGCGAGAAGCGCGGGGCCGGCTCGGCCACCGGGATGTCCTCGAGCACCGGCTGGAGCTCGGCGATCCGGGCGAGGGCCCGCTGGAACACGAGCTGCGCCGGCACGGAGCCCAGCTCGAAGGCGCGGATGTAGTGCATGAGCGCCTCGTCCACCGGCAGCACGTTCCGGAGGACGTCGGCCACCTCGAGCGCCATCGCGACGTGGTTGAGGCTCACCGCCTCGTCGGCCACGGAGGCCGCGAGCCGGCAGGCGAGGTTGGTCTCCTCGACGTACTGTGCCCGGCGGCGGAGCGCCTCGATCACGCGATAGGGCGCCGGCGCGGCCGGCTCGGCCGGGTCGGAGGGCTGCTGGCGCCGTTCGTCGGGGGTCAGGGCCAGCAGGGCCCGCGCCCGGACCGTCTCCTGCATCTGCATGGGAACCGCCACCTCGCGGAAGTACCGGTGGAGCGCCTCATCGCTGCCGAGGCGGCCGCGCAGATGGCGCACGAAGGCGACGGCCTGCGCCTCGTGCGTGGCGGTGAGCGCCTCCCAGGCGCGGGCATAGGCCACCTGCAGCTCGACGCGGACGGGATCGGGGAAGCGGCGGGTGGATATCGAACTGGGAGCGATCATTCTGGACCCCCGGAAGGTTTGGGCGCATGGATTCGTGGGTGCACGACCGGTAATCGCCAGCTTCGTGCCCCCCGGCCGCCAGCCGGGTGCGCCACTGGCAGCTCTTCTGAAAGCGCTTGACCGGTAAGGGGTTGGAGCGGGGCGATCGGGTCCAGTCTGGCGCCACGGGGGCCCCGGGCTGGCATCCTTCGAGCGCGGCGCCCCGTCGTAGTAGCGCACGCGCCACAGGGCGGGCGCCTCAGGTCCCGTCACATCGCGTGGAATCTCTTTCGTGAGACTCCGGGCGCCATTAGACTTTCGCTTCTCTTCACCCTCGCCGGGAGCCCGCGATCGCCACCTCCGTCTCCGCCCCGCCCGCCTGGACCGTCAAGGACTCCGAGAAGCTCTACAACATGAGCGGGTGGGGCCTGGGCTACTTCCGGATCAACGCCGAGGGGCACGTGACCGTCCACCCGGACGGCAACCCCAAGCGCGGGCTCGATCTCTTCAACCTGGCGATGGACCTGAACGCCCAGGGGGTGCGGCTTCCGCTCCTGCTCCGCTTTTCCGACATCCTGCGGTCCCGGATCTCCACGCTGGCGGAGCAGTTCGCGCATGCCATCGGCGAGTTCGGCTACGAGGGGACCTACACCACGGTCTATCCGATCAAGGTGAACCAGCAGCGGCACGTGGTGGAGGAGATCGTCGAGTTCGGGACCCCGTTCGGCGTGGGGCTCGAGTGCGGGAGCAAGCCGGAGCTGCAGGCGGTGCTCGGGCTCAACGAGAGCACGCGCCACCTGATCGTCTGCAACGGCTACAAGGACGAGGAGTTCATGCGGCTCGCCCTCATGGGGCAGCGGCTGGGCCACACCGTCATGATCGTGATGGAGCAGCTGAACGAGCTCGACGTCCTCCTGCCGGTGGCGGAGGAGATGGGGATCGTGCCCACCATCGGGGTGCGGATCAAGCTCGCGACCGAGGGATCGGGGCGCTGGGCCAAGAGCGGTGGCGAGAAGTCGAAGTTCGGGCTGAGCGCCGTCGAGCTGATGAAGCTGCTCGACGAGCTCGACCGGCGGGGACGGAAGGACATCCTCAAGCTGGTGCACTTCCACCTCGGCAGCCAGATCACCGACATCCGCTACATCAAGGCGGGCCTCGAGGAGATCGGGCGCTACTATGTGGAGCTCCGCGAGATGGGCTTCCAGCTCACGCACGTGGACGTGGGCGGCGGGCTGGGGGTGGACTACGACGGGTCGCGCTCGACCCGGCCGGCCAGCATGAACTACACGATGCGGGAGTACGCCAATGACGTGGTGTACACCCTGGGCACCGTGTGCCGGACGCACGAGCTCCCGATGCCGCACCTGATCAGCGAGTCGGGCCGCGCGCTCACGGCGCACCACTCGCTGCTGCTGGTGAACGTGATCGACGTGGAATCGCAGATCGAGCCGGTCCCCCCCACCCTCCGCTCGGAGCCGCATCCGCTCCTGGTCGAGATGCACGAGAACCTCGACGCCATGGTCGGGGGCCGCGAGCGGGTGGAGGAGGCGTTCCACGATGCCGTGTTCGCCAAGGAGCGGGCGCAGGAGTACTTCGCGAGCGGCGTCTTCTCGCTCCGCGACAAGGCCGACGCCGAGCAGCTGTACCTCTGCACCCTCAACGCGGTGTGGGAGGCGATCGCGCCGGACCGGGCCGCCTATCCCGAGATCACGGCGCACATCGAGGCGGCGCTGGTGGACCGCTACTTCTGCAACTTCTCGGTGTTCCAGTCGCTGCCGGACAACTGGGCCATCGACCAGCTCTTTCCCATCATGCCGATCCACCGGCTCGCCGAGAAGCCGAACCGGCGCGGGACGCTGCAGGACGTGACGTGCGATTCCGACGGCGTGATCGACCGGTTCGCCGGCGGACGGAAGGGGAAGCCGTCACTCGAGCTGCATCCGGTGCACGAGGAGCAGCCCTACATCCTGGGCATCTTCCTGACCGGCGCCTACCAGGAAATCCTGGGCGATCTCCACAACCTCTT
>JAICVB010000138.1 GCA_025935545.1 Gemmatimonadales bacterium | reverse complement strand
GCCGGGCTGATCCCCGCCGCGAGGTTCGTGATGGTGCTGATGGCGAGGCAGCGCATGCCGCGGGCCCGCGCCGCAATCACCTCGACCACCGTGGACATCCCCACCGCATCGGCGCCCAGCCGCTCCAGCATCCGCACTTCCGACGGCGTCTCGTAGGTCGGTCCCAGCAGCGCGGCGTACACGCCCTCCGCCAGGGTGATGCCGCGCGCCTTCGCCACCTCGCGCGCAATCTCCCGGAGGCCGGTATCGTACGGGTCGGACATGTCGGGGAACCGTTCCTCTCCCGGCAGGGCGGCGCCCACCAGCGGGTTCCGTGCCGTCAGGTTGAGGTGGTCCGACAGGAGCATGAGCGTCCCCGCCGTGAAGTTCCGCCGGATCCCGCCCGCCGCGTTGGTCAGCAGCAGCGTCCCGATCCCGAGCTCGCCGAAGACGCGCACGGCGAGCGTGCTCACCTGCGCGCTGTGCCCCTCGTACATGTGGAAGCGCCCGCTCTGCGCGATGACCTCGCGCCCGCGGAGCCGGCCGACCACCAGCTCCCCGCCGTGCCCCTGCACCGTCGGGAGCGGGAAGCCGGGGATGTCGCGATAGGGAATGCGCACGGCGTCGGTGAGCGCGTCGGCCAGGAATCCCATGCCCGAGCCCAGGACGATGGCGGTGTCGGGCCGCCGCGTCCCCAGGCGTGCACGGATCGCGGCGGCGGCATCGCGGATCATGGGGATGAGGTCGCGCGTCGGGGTATCGCTCATGGCGCGCTAGAGCAGGATCCCGGCGATCGTCGCCGAGAGGAAGTTGGCCAGCGTGCCGGCCAGCATGGCGCGGAAGCCGAGGCGCGCGAGGTCGCCCTTCCGGTCGGGGGCGAGGGCGCCGATGCCGCCGATCTGGATGCCGACGGAGCTGAAGTTGGCGAACCCTGCGAGCGCGAACGACGCGATGGTGAACGACCGCGGATCGAGCGCGCCCTTGAGCGGGCCGAGCTGCGAGTAGGCGATGAATTCGTTGAGCACCGCCCGGGTGCCCAGCAGGCTTCCGATGGTGCCGCTGTCACGCCAGGGCACGCCCATGGCCCACGCGATCGGCCGGCAGATCCAGCCGAGGACAGTCTGGATGCTCTCCGGAAACCACGTGAGGCTCAGGTGGAGATGGCGCCCAAAGAGGCTGAAGTCTGCCTGAAGGCCATGTAGAAACCCGAACAGCCCGTTCACCAGCGCGATGAGCGCGATGAACGAGATCAGCATCGCGATCACGTTGAGCATGAGGTGCAGCCCCTCGCTCGTCCCCCGCGCCGCGGCGTCGACCACGTTGACGTCGGTCTTCGGGATGTCGAGGCGGACGTCGCCCCAGGTCTCCGGCGTCGAGGTCTCGGGCTCGAACATCTTCGACATCATGATCGTGCCCGGCGCCGTCATGATCACGGCGGTCAGCAGGTGCCGCGCCTCGATGCCGAAGGCGATGTATGCCGCCATGATCGAGCCGGAGACGTGGGCCATCCCGCTCGTCATCACGGTCATGAGCTCCGACATCGTCATCCGCGGCAGGAACGGCCGGATGGTGAGCGGCGCCTCCGTCTGCCCCATGAAGATCGAGGCCGCCACGTTGAGGCTCTCCGCCCCGCTCGCCCCCAGGAGCCGGCTCATCACCTTCGCAAAGGCGCGGACGATCACCTGCATGATGCCCAGGTAATACATGATGGCGAACAGCGCCGATACGAATATGATCGCCGGCAGGATCTGGAAAGCGAAGATCACGCCCAGGCTCGAGTTGGGCTTCCCGATCTCGCCGAACACGAACTCCGAGCCGGCGTAGGAGAAGTGCAGGATCGCCGTCACGAAGTCGCCCAGGCGCTTGAAGAGCGACTGGCCGAACGGCACCTTCAGCACGAAGACGGCAAAGGCGAACTGGAGCCCCAGCCCCCAGGCCACCGTGCGCCACCGGATGGCGCGGCGGTTGTGGGACATGAGGAAGCCGATTGCGATGATGAGCACGATGCCGAGGAGGCCGCTCAGCCGGGTCGCGATCGAGACGGGCGCCGCCGCCGGCGGTGGTGCCTGCACCACGTCGGGCGCCGGCGGCGCCGGATGCGCCAGCTGCGAATCCACCGTGGGCTGCTGCGCCGGCTGCTGCGCCACGAGGTGCGCCGCCGTGCGCCCGGCGACGCCGGGTATCAGCAGGGAGGCCGCGGCGACGGCCGCGGTCAGCGTGAGGGCGAGCGCCAGCTTCCGGACGGACATGCGGGCCCCTGGGTGCGGCGGTGGTCGGGTCGGATCAGCGAAGGCCGGCCAGCTCGTCGCGCGCGGCGGCGAGCAGGGCCTGGCGCTCGGGCCACGGGCAGAACGCGGCCTCGAAGCCGTTGAGGATCAGCCGGTCGATCTCGGCGCGGTCGAAGCCCAGCTCGGCGTGGGCCAGCCAGTACTCGTCGCTCAGGCGCACGCCGCTCATGAGCCAGCTGTCGGTCGAGAGCGTCACGTTGAGCCCGGCATCGAAGTAGGTGCGCACCGGGTGCTCGCCCGCGCGCGCCACGGCGCGGGTCTGCAGGTTGCTCGTGATGTTGCACTCGATCAGGATCCGGCGGTCGCGTATATAATCGCGCAGGACGGGGTCCTCGTACAGCCGGGTGCCGTGCCCGATCCGGTTGGCGTGGCAGTGGTGGACCGCGTCGGCGATGGACTCGGCCCCCGCCGCCTCGCCCGCGTGCACGGTGATGCCGAGGCAGCCCTCCGCCGCCACGTCGAAGGCCTCACGGTGGACGCCCGCCGGCCGGCCCGCCTCGCCGCCCGCCAGGTCGAAGGCCACGACGCCCCGGTCCCGCCACGCCACCGACCGCCGCGCGATCGCCACCGAGACGGCGGGATCGTAGTGCCGGAGCGAGCAGTTGATCACCCGCGCGACCACGCCGAAATCGGTCCGCCCCCGCTCGAAGCCGCGGAGCTCCGCCTCCACCACCTCGTCGAGGGTGAGCCCGCCGCGCGTGCTCAGCTGCGGGCAGTAGCGCACCTCGATGTAGCGGACGTTGTCGGCGGCGGCGTCCTGGCACATCTCCCACGCCACCCGCTCGATGGCCTCCGGCGTCTGGAGGAGCGACACGGTGATGTCGAACCGGGCCAGATAGTCCTCCAGGCTCCGCGTATCCGACGCGAGCATGTGGCGGGCCAGCAGCTCCGGGTCGGTGCTCGGGAGCTCGACCCGCGCGGCCCCCGCCAGCTCGATCATCGTGGCCGGGCGGAGCGAGCCGTCGAGGTGATTGTGCAGCTCCGCCTTCGGCAGCCGGCGGAGCAGCTCGCGGGTGACGCTCACCGCCGCCCGACGGGCACGATGCGCGGCGCGGCGGGCGCCTCGACCGGCTGGGGGAGCCGCTGCAGGTAGGTGATGATGGTATCGAGGTCCACGCCCAGCCCGCGCACGACCGGCAGGGGCGTCAGCATCGAGAAGCCGTCGCCGCCGCCCTGCAGGAAGTCGAGCGTCGCGAGGGTGTAGCGGCGCTGGTCCTGGATCCGGTGGCCGTCCACGGTGCGCATCTCGACCACGCGGCGGCCCGCGGGCCGTGAGGGATCGAAGCGCACCGTGAAGCCGGAGATGTGGGCCCGCGGCGTGCCCGACTGGAGCGCGTGCTCCATGACGCTCCGGAGCTGGGCGCCCGTCACCGTCACGCGGACCAGGTTGTTCTGGAACGGCGAGAGCTCGAAGAGCTGGGCGTAGGTGACCGGCCCCGCCGGCAGGCCCGTGCCCCGGATGCCGCCGTTGTTCATCAGCGCAAAGTCGGCGCGGGCGCCGTTCCGCTCGGCATCGGCGATCAGGTTGCCGAGCGGGTACTGGCCGTCGAGCTCGGCGCTCTTGAGGAGCGGGAGCTTGATCCGCGCCACCACGCCGCGCGCGAGTGAATCGGTGCGTTCCGCGTACGCGGCGGTGAGCCGCGCGATGCCGGTGTCCGGCGTAACCTCGTCGTCGAAGACGTCCACCACGCGCGCCCGCTCGATGCGCGACCCGACCGGCGTCCGGATCACGTCGAGGATGCCGAGCGCGGAGCCGCTGCTGCGCGCCTCGACGACCTCGACACCACCCACGGCGGTATTGACGAGTCGGTGGGTGTGGCCCGCCACGATCAGGTCCACCGCCGGGCCCAGCTCCCGCGCCAGGTCGAGGATCTCCCCCTGGCAGGCGGTGGAGTCGCACACAGCGCCGGAATGGGCCACCAGCACGGTCACGTCGGGCCGCGCCGCGCGCACCGAATCGAGCACGTCACGGATCGCGTCCACGCCCCGCGCGAAGGTGAGCCCCCGGATGTTCTCCGCCTTGACGATCGTCTTCGTCTCGGGCGTGATCCAGCCGATCACCGCGACCCGGAGCGGGCCGGCGTTCAGGATCCGGTAGGGGACGGCCCAGACCGGCCGCCGGCCCGTCGTGGAATCGAAGATGTTCGACGCGAGCCACGGATAGCGCGACTCCGCCATCCGCTGCCGGAGGGTGTCCACCGACCAGTCGAAGTCGTGGTTCCCGATGGCCGCGGCCTGGATGCCCATCCGGTTGAAGGCCTCGATCACCGAGCGGCCGCGGAAGAGGTTCGACTCGAGCGTGCCCTGCATCTCGTCGCCCGCGTCGAGCCGGAGCACGGGGCAGCCGCCGCACCCCGCCGCCGCGCTGTCCATCCGTGCCTTCAGCGCCGCGGCGCCGCCCACCAGCCGGCCGCGCGACCACGGCAGGACCCGCGGGAGGAGCGCGCCGTGGAAGTCGTTGATCGCGAGCACCCGGAGCACGATGCTGTCACCGGGTGCCGCCGCGGCACGCGGCGGACGGGCCGCGGGCCGGCCCTGGGCGAGCGCCAGCGCCTCCGCGGCCGCCGCGTCGGGCACGATCCGCCATTCGGTCCGCGTGTAGGTGGCGGGATCGAGGGTGCCGAGCTTTCGGATCTCGTCCACGAGCACGTCGCGCACGTTCTCGCTCCGGTCGTAGATGACCGGCGCGCCGTTCACCATGTCGTAGCCGCCGCCGCCCGCCTGCCGATAGCTGTTGAGCGCGAAGGTGAACGAGTCCGACGGCGCCACCGGCCGGCCGCCCACCGCCAGGTTCCGGATCCGGCTCCCCACGGGCAGGCGCAGGTCGATGTCGTAGGTCGCGCCGCTCACGATGTCGAAGTTGTACCCGGCCACGCTGTCGTTGATGGCGACGTGGCCCAGCGAGTCGGTGCGGTAGTAGCGCGCGCTGTGCTCGAGGAACGCCTTGAGCGCGGCCCCGCTGATCCGGATGGCCCGCAGCGTGTTCTCATAGGGGTACACGCCGGCGACGTCGCCCAGCGTGATGGGCCCGGCGCGAAAGCCCGACGTCACACTGAATACCGGCGTCGTCGAGAGCTGGGCGCCGGTCCGCCGCCGCTGGACGTCGTTGATGAAGTTGACGAGCGGCGTCGCCTCCGCGCGCCCCAGCCGGGCGGGCATGTCGGCGGTGGCCTACCCCAGGGGCTGGGCCACCCACTCCTTCGCCGCCTGCTCCGCCGCCGCGAGCCGCGCGGCGAT
>JAICVB010000101.1 GCA_025935545.1 Gemmatimonadales bacterium | reverse complement strand
TGGGCGGGACCGTCCGGCGCTGGGCCGAGAGCGGCCGCGGCTCGTCGGTCATCACCTTGGCGACGATGGCCTGCGCGGTGGGCCCGCTGAACGGCGGCTCGCCGGCCAGCATCTCGTAGGTCACCGCGCCGAGCGCGTAGATGTCGCTCCGGGCGGTGATCTCGCGCTCGCCCATGGCCTGTTCGGGACTCATGTACTGCGGCGTGCCGACGCTCATCCCCGTCTCGGTCATCCGCTCGCTGCCCGCCTTGCTCGCGGCCAGCGCGATGCCGAAATCGGCCACGAGCGCGGTGCCGTCCTGCAGCAGGATGTTCTCGGGCTTGATGTCGCGGTGGATGACCCCATTGCGGTGCGCGTAGTCGAGCGCGCTGGCCACCTCGCTCGCGATCCGCACGCCGTCGGGAATCGGCAGCTGCTTCTCGCGCCGGAGGCGGTCACGGAGCGACTCGCCCGCCACGAACGGCATCACGTAGAACAGGAAGCCGCCGGCCGAGCCCGAGTCGAAGAGCGGCAGGATGTGCGGGTGCTGGAGGTTGGCGGTGGTCCGGATCTCGGCCAGGAACCGATCGGCCCCGATCACGGCCGCGAGCTCGGGCCGCAGCACCTTCACCGCCACGTGCCGCCCATGGCGCAGGTCTTCGGCGAGGTACACCGTGGCCATCCCGCCCGCGCCGAGCTCGCGCTCGATGCGGTAGCGATCGGCGAGCGCACCAGCGAGAAGCTCGGGCATGGAGATGCGTGCGGAATCCACTCGGGAAGCCCCTGGGTTGTGAGGTCGGTCCTACTCGCGCGCGAGCCGGCCGAGGAGCGACGGCAGCCCGGTGATCACCCGGAGCGACCGTGCCTGGCGCTCCGGGCTGTTGAGCATGACGAGCAGCCGCCCGTCGGGACTCATCGAATGAGTCCATGCGAAGGTCTCGAGAAAGGGCCCCTCGGCGAGCACGACGGGCCGGCCGGCGCGGAAGCCTCCCGCCGTGGTGACCGGCACCCGATAGTAGCGGGGCCCGCTCCGATAGATGATCGCGTCTCCCCGGGGCGTCCAGAGCGGCATCTCTCCCCGCTCGGCCACGGGGTGGATCGCGCCGGTGGCCGGCACCGGAGAGACGCCGACGCCGTTGACGCCCCCCCACGCGAGCCAGCGCCCGTCGGGCGAAAACGACGCGGCGAACCCGCGCGCCGGAACCCGCGCGCTCGTCGTGTCACCTACCAGCGGGCGGATGTAGATGTCGCCCGTCCGCCAGTCGGAATAGACGAAGGACCGCCCGTCGGGTGCGGAGTTCAGGTACGAGGCGCCCGGCAGCTTCATGTCGGTGTACTTCCCGGTTCCGAGCGAGAGGGTCCGGACGCCGTAGAACAGGAACTGCACCGGATCCCACATCCCGATCATGAGGTCACCGGACGGCAGCCAGGTCGCCGGGTAGGTGCGATAGTTGCCCGCCACCTCGACCACCTGGCGCACCCCCGACGTCAGGTCGAACAGGACGACCTGCCACCCGCCGACGGGCTTTCGCATCTGGAGCGCGAGACGGCCGCCATCCGGCGAGATGCGGGCCTGGGTGTACGGCCCGCGCGGAATGGGCAGCGTGTCCATCCCGCCATCGGGACGGAGAAAGGCGAGCGTGACGTAGAGCTGGTTCTGCCCCGGCACATACGCAAGCGTGCCCTCGCGCGAGACGGCCAGCTCGGAGTAGCCGAAGCCGGCTTCCATGCGCATCCCCTCCAGGACACCCATGGGATCGCCCGTGACCTGCCGGCGCCGGAGGTCGAACGGCATCGCGGTGAGCACGCCGTCGCCGGATCCGAAGACGACGTAGTTCCCGGCGACCCAGCGCGGGCTGGTGCCGAAGAGGAGGTCGTCCTGCCGCACCGAATCCAGCGCGAGCACGCCGCGACGGGTGATCGCCAGCTCCTTCCCGTCCGCGAGGGACAGGAGCCCGAGCTGCCCGGAGCCGAGCTGCCCCAGCGCCCAGTCCCCGCCGGGGAGGACGTCCGGCGTCCCGAACTGGGTCGAGAGATGCAGGGTCGTGTCCCGCTGGCCGCCCGCCACGCCCACGGAATGGAGATCGAACCCCTGGCGCTCGAAGACGACGATCCGCTCGTTGGATGCCCAAGCGGCGCCCGAGATGTGGTCCACCTGCGCCAGCGTCACCGGCGGTCCGCCCTGGGCGGGAACCTTCCGGAGGAGGTTGCCCGCGAAGAACCCGATCCAGGCGCCGTCGGGCGAGAAGAACGGATGGTACGCCCCGTCGGTCCCCGGCAGGGTCACGACCGAGTCGTTCTCCAGCGAGCGCACCGCCAGCACGGTGGTGCCCGAGCCCGGTGCGACATAGGCCAGGCGGTCGCCGCCGGGGGACAGGGCGATCGCGGTCTGCCAGCCGGAGGCCGCGCTGGGTCCCTCGAGCGCCACCGGCGCGGCGGCCGGCAGCTCCACGCTCCAGCGGCGAGCCGGCGCAGGCGCGGCCGCGCGCGACGAGCGGAGCAGGAACCCGCCGAGGAGGCCAAGCGCAGCGCCGGCGCCGGCGCCCGCGGCGAGCGCGAGCGGACTCCAGCGACGCCGCACGGTCCGGCGGGCCGGCAGCGCAGCGGTGCCGGTGAGCGCCGCGCCGAACGCCGCCGCCGTGGGGAAGCGGTCCGCCGGCACCTTTTCCAGCGCCGTCTGGATGACGGCGTCGATGTGCTCGGGCACCGCACGCCTCACCGCCGTGAGCGGGCGCGGCTGCTCGCTCACCACCCGCGCGATGATGGCCTGGACCGTCGGGCCGGTGAACGGCGGCTCGCCCGCGAGCATCTCGTAGGTAACGGCACCGAGGGCGTAGACGTCGGCGCGGCGATCCACGCCGCGCTCGCCGGCGGCCTGCTCCGGCGCCATGTAGTGGGGCGTGCCGAGGCTGAGGCCCGTCTCCGTCATCCGGGTCCCGGCCGCCTGCACTACGGCGAGCGCGATGCCGAAATCCGCGACCAGGGCGTGCCCGTTGTGGAGGAGGATGTTCTCGGGCTTGACGTCGCGATGCACCACGCCGCGGGTGTGCGCGTAGTCGAGCGCCTCCGCCGCCTCCCCGGCGATGCGGACGGCATCGCTCAGGGAGAGCTGCCGCTCGCGCTCGAGCCGCTGGCGCAGCGTCTCACCCTCGACGAACGGCATGACATAGTAGAGCAGGCCGTCCGCCTCGCCGGAGTCGAACAGCGGGAGGATGTGCGGGTGCTGGAGCGCCGCGGTGACCTCGATCTCCTTGAGGAAGCGCTCGGGGCCGAGCACCGCGGACAGCTCGGGCCGGAGCACCTTCATGGCGACGGGGCGGTTGTGCCGGAGATCCTGCGCGAGGTAGACGGTGGCCATCCCCCCGGCGCCCAGCGGGCGCTCGATGCGGTACCGCGCGGCCACCGCCGCCGCGAGGGCGTCGATGCGCTGCATCGTCACGCCGCCCCCGCGTCAGTCACGCGTCACGCCCGTGATGCCGCCAGCGCCCGCCGGAGCTTGCCCACCCCCTCGTCCGCCTCGTCGGCCGAGAGCGCGAGCGACGGCCGGAACCGGATGGCCGAGGCGCCCGACGCGAGGCCGATGAGCCCCTGCTCGAGGCACGCGGCGAGGGTGCGGTCCCGCGTCGCCTTGTCGGGCAGGTCGAAGGCGAGGAAGAGGCCGCGGCCGCGCACGTTGGAGACGACGCCGGGGAATTCCGCGGCCATCGCCTGGAGCCCAGCCAGGAGGTGCGCGCCGACCGTGCGCGCGTTGGTGATCAGGTCCTCCTCCTCGATGATCTCGAGGTAGCGGGCGCAGCGCACCATGTCCACCAGGTTCCCGCCCCAGGTGGAATTGATGCGGGACGAGACCTTGAAGACGTTGTCCACGTCGTCGATGCGGTGGGTCGAGGCGAACCCGCACACCTGGGTCTTCTTGCCGAAGGCGAAGAGGTCGGGCTCGACGCCGGTCTGCTGCCATGCCCACATCGAGCCGGTGAGGCCGACACCGGTCTGCACCTCGTCGAAGATCAGGAGGAACTCGAGCTCGTCGGCCAGCCGGCGGAGCCGCTGGAAGAACTCGGGACGGAAATGGTTGTCGCCGCCCTCGCCCTGAATCGGCTCGATGATGAGGGCCGCGATGTCGCCGGGCGACGCAGCGCACGCCGAGCGGATCTCCTGCTCCACCGAGGCCTCGGCGCGCTCGACCTCGCGCACGACGTCCGGCGTGACGGGGAAGCGAAGCGCGGGGCAGGTGAGGCGCGGCCACGGGAAGGTGGGGTAGTACTGCGTCTTCCGCGGATCGGCGGTGTTGGTGAGCGAGAGGGTGTAGCCGGAGCGGCCATGGAAGGCGTTCCGGAAGTGGAGCACCTGGGTGCCGCCGACGGGGCCAAGGCCGCGAGCCATGTTCCGGCGGACCTTCCAGTCGAACGCCGTCTTGAGGGTGTTCTCGACCGCCAGGGCGCCGCCCTCGATGAAGAAGAGATGGTCGGCGTGGGTCGCGGGGACGGCGAGGCGCGAGAAGGTTTCGACGAATTCGGCGTACAGGCCGGTGTAGATGTCGCTGTTGGCGGGCTTGGTGACGGCGGCGGCCATGAGCCGCTCGCGGAAGTCCGGATCGGCCATGCGCGGATGGTTGTAGCCCACCGGCATGGTGGCGAAGTTGGTGAAGAAGTCGAGCAGGTCGCGCCCGCTCCGCGCGTCGTGCAGGTACGAGCCGTGGCTCCGCTCGAGATCCATGACGACGTGATAGCCGTCCACGAGGATGTGGCGGGAGAGCGCGTCCAGGACGGCGTCCGGGGAGATGGTGACCGGGGTGTCGGCCGGGGGAGTCATGCGATTCCTCAGAAGGGTGTGCCGGAAGCTAATCCGCCCGGGGGCCGGCGGCGAAGAGCCGCGCCACGTGGGGCCGCTCGACCAGGTGATGAAAGGCGAGGATCGCCGCCTGGTCGAAGGCGGCCGCACCCAGGCCCCACGCCGACCCGCACATGAGCGCGAAGCCGTAGGCATGGAGGTATCCCACCGTGTACATGGGGTTGTCGAGATAGCGGTAGGGGCCGGGCGGGTCCGGCGGCCGGGCCGACGCCGGCATGAAGAAGTCGTACCAGTAGTAGGCTCGGGGGCCGAGGGTCCGCGCCGCCCAGAGCTTGATGCCAATGCCGGCCACCACGAGCAGGAGCCCCACCGGCACGAGCAGCAGCGGCCCGGCGACCCGGCCCAGCGCGCCGCGCGTCAGCAGGCACAGCACCACGAAGCTCACCGCATCGGTATTCATGATGGTCGACGCCAGCCGCCGGAACCGGCGGAAGCCTGCCTCGACCCCGGGGCCGCGCGAGAACAGCTGCCGCCGCTCCTCCTGGCGGAGCGCCCAGCCCACCCCGCCCGCGTAGGCGAGCCGGCTCAGCAGGTGCCAGAGAAGGGCGAGCTCAGCGGGGAGCGGAACGTGGAACCCCCGGCCGAAGCGGTGCGCGCGCCGCGATGAGCGTGATGTTGTCGCTGCCGCCCCGCTCGAGCGCCAGGTCGAGCAGGGAGCGGCAGAGCTGCTCCGACCCGGTCATCGCCTCGATCTGCGCCTTGATCTCGCCGTCGTTCACGTGCTTGGTGAGCCCGTCGGTGGCGAGCAGCAGCACGCAGCCGCGCGGAATGTCCACCCGGCTCACCACCGGCAGCGCCTCCTCACCCCCGATGGCACTCGCGAGCACGTGGCTGAACGGCGACTTCTCCAGCCGCTCGGCCGGCAGGATGCCCTGATCCACCAGGCTCTGGGCGATCGTCTGGTCCCGCGTCACCTGCAGCAGCTCGCCCTCCCAGTAGCGGTAGCAGCGGCTGTCGCCCACCTGGGTGACGTACATCCAGGGGAAGACGGCGACGGCAAGGGTCAGCGTCGTCGCCATCTTGGCGTCGGGATTCTGCTGCTGCTGCTCCCGAACCGCCGTGTGCGCCTCGAGGGCCGCCGCGGTCAGCGCCTCGTGGAAGGCGGTGTCGCCGGCGCTGCCGGCCGCGTGATAGGAACGGAGCGACGAGGCGACGTACTGCATGATCGCCTCGACGGCGAGCCGGCTGGCCTCGCCGCCGCCGGAGCCGCCGCCCACGCCATCCGCCACCAGCATGTAGGTGGCCAGGCGCTCGCCCCGGAGCGGGAGGGAGTTCGCGCTCGGCAGGCTGGTCCCGTGGATCACGACCTGCGGATGCACGGTGCAGAGCATGAAGTGGTCCTGATTCTCGCGCCGCACCCGCCCGATGTGGGTGAGCCCGAACAGGTCCAGCTCGACGTCCTTGGGCCGGACCCACTGCAGCTCCGAGGTCATGCCGGCGCGCTCGCCGGTGGTCTCAGCGGTCAACGGTGGACTCGTGCATGGGGACGACCCTCCATCCTCCGGGACGCTTCTCCCCTGCCGGCACTACGGCAGGGTCGCTCATCTTCACCTGCGCTGACGGTCCCTCGCAGCCCGCATCATGGAGATACGTGCCGGGGAAGCGATCGGTGTCGCACGCGTCGCCCGTAGGCTCACGGCAGCATCACGTGCGCCCAGGGCTTCCCGCCGTACATGAGCCACGGCCGGTCCTTGGCGGGCGCCGAGCTGATTCCGCTCGACGACTCGGTGGCATACGGCAGGTAGATCACATGCAGCATGCTCGACTTCTCCGGCCGGCTGCGCGGGTCGAAGTCGTCGTTGTCGGCGAAGAGCGACGCGAGCATGGCCGGCCCCCGCGGCATCCGGAGCCGCCCCGACCGGACGTCAGCCAGGCGGGCGGAATCGATCGCGTGCCGCTCGGTGATCCCCGCGGCCCGGAGTGCACGGCCGCGCGCCATGAACGGCTCGAGCGACCGGTGATAGCACGACGCCTCGAACCCCTTCTGGGCCGGGTTGTCGGCCAGGCAGATCATGTCGTTGGTGCCGCGCCGGAGCGAGACCAGCTTCCCGTTCTGGTAGCCGAGCACGGCCGCGCCCGCGCGCATGCTGTCGGGCAGCGGGAGGACGGCGGACGAGACCTGCCACTTGGCGGGCCGCTCGGTGGCCTGGGCGCGCAGCGCCGGGGACGCCAGCACCGCGCCCGCCGCCAGGGCCGGCAGAAGATGTCGCATCATCGGGTCACTCCCTCGGATCGTTCGGGTCGGGTGCATGGGTGAAGATCAGGCGTCGCTCGTACAGTGTGCCGGCGGGCGTGCTGAACACCAGCCGGTATTCGCCGGGACCGGAGGAAAATTCCGCGTCGAAGGTCTCGCCCACCTCGATCACCTGCCGCGCGGGGCCGGCGACGGCGCGGGCGGCCGGAAGGTCGGCGCCGTCCTTGGCGAGGGGCCGCCAGCGCTGCAGCGCGGAGTCGCGGACGATGGCGATCCGGAAGCGCACCGCGACGCCGATGTTGACGAACCGGAACCGGTGCGGCACGTCCGCCGCGAGCACCAGCGGCGGCGGCGCCGAATCGCCGTTGACCAGCAGGTGCGGCGGCCGGTTCTCGGCCCCGTCCCAGCCGGCGACGAAGATGTGGTCGCGCGCGGGGTCGTAGCGCTGGCCGGGCTCCAGCACGATGATCCCGCCGTAGAGGCCGGAGGTGAGCTGCTCGAAGTCGTTCAGGTGGGTGTGGTACATGAACGTCCCCGCCCGCGGCAGCGTCAGGTGGGCGACGAACGAGTCGCGCGCCGGGATCATGTGCGCCACGGCGCTCCCCGCGCCGCTCCATCCCGGCACGCCGTCGGAGAAGCTCTCGAGCTCGACGCCGTGCCAGTGAATCGCGGCGCTCTCGCCGAGCCGGTTGAGGACGGTGATGTCGGTCGGCTCGCCGCGCGTCAGGACGAGCAGGCTGCTCGAGCGCTCGAGGGAATCGGCGGCGGGCGGGCGGTCCCCCTGCTGGAGCACGAAGCCGAGCGCGCGGCGGGCACGGCCCCGCCGTGTCCCTTCGTCCACGTAGAGGCGGAGCCGCCGCGCGGCGCTCCGGTCCGGCGGCGCGGCCCCCGCACGCGGCCGCACCGTGAGCCCGACCACGAGGCCAGCCATGTGGACCGCCGGATCGTCCGACATCCGGTCGTGGTCGGCGGGGCCAGGCGGGTCGAGCCGGGCATCCGGCACCACGTGGAACCCGATGTGGCAGTGGAAGAGCCAGTTGCCGGGCCGGTCGGGCACGAATGCCATGTCCATCGTGGTGTAGGCCCGCATCCCCTCGGTCACCACCGAGCGGCGATCGCCGGCGGCGTAGAGCGTGTCCGCGAGCTGGTTCCCGCGCGCGGTGACGTCGAAGAAGAAGCCGTGCAGGTGCATCGGGTGATTCCGGACGCTCGCATTGATCACGCGCCAGCGGACGGTGTCCCCCACCGTCATCTGCATCCGCTCGTCCCACGGCCACGACTTGCCGTTGATGGCGAGGGCGTTCCGGTAGGTGGTCGAGTCGAGGGTCCGCCCCCAGATGTTGATCATGAGGATCCGGTCGGGCGGCGAGCCGCCGGCGGGATCGACCACGATGGCGCCCGACGCGGCGTCGGTCTCGTCGGTGTTGTCGAAGTCGCGCTTGCCGAGCATCGCAGCGTAGAGGTAGGTGCCGGGCGCGCCGGCCGCGAACCGCACGGTCCGCGACTCGCCGGGACGGAGCACGATGCTGTCGTCGGTGGCCGCGGGCCGCGCGAGGAGGCCGTGGATCGAGATCGTCGAGTCGGGCAGCGCGTTCCGCACGGTCGCGACGATCGTCGCGCCGGTCCGGACGCGCATGAGCGGCCCCGGAATCCGCGGCGCCCTCCCCTCTTCGGCAAAGGCCGCGACCTCGATGGCGGGCCCGCTCGCCGCCTCCGGCCGCCACATGGCCCGCTCCACCACGAGCCGGATCGCGAGCGTGTCCCCGCGCATCCGCCCCGCCGCCACCCGGTTGTCGTTCGCAACCACCGCCGGCACCCCTGGCGGTGGCGAGCGCATGACGCCCCAGAACCCCGCGAGCGCGACCAGCCCGGA
>JAICVB010000080.1 GCA_025935545.1 Gemmatimonadales bacterium | reverse complement strand
GGCGGCCGCATTCCCCGCGAGCGATTCCCGCATGCACGACTCGAAGGCCGCCGCCCACTTTTCCGCCTGCACGCTCGCCGCGCAAGTGGGGCCGGCGGGCGTGGCCGGCTTCGGCGCCGCCGCCACCGGCTGCGGCTTCGGGGGCTCGGGCGTCAGCGCGGGCGACCAGTTGATCGTCTCCCCGGGCCGGAGCACCATCGTGTCGGCGCGCGGGAGGTAGCCGGCCACGCTCACGCCGAGCACGTGCCGACCGGGCGCCAGCGTGAGGCTCCGGCCGACGCGGATGCGATCGTCCACCCGAATCTCGGCGGCCGCCGGAATGCCGGTGACGCGCACGGTCGCGTCGCGGGGGCGGACCGGGGTGAGGGCCGGCACGGCGGCGGGCTTCGCGGGGGCCGGTCTCGCCGTGTCCCGCGCGGCTACCGCGGGCCCGGCGGCCGTGTCGCGACGCGCCGTATCCGCGGGCGGCGCCGGAACGACCGCACGCGCCGTATCGGGCGGCAGGGGAGCGGCCGGCGCCGGCGCGCTCCGCGGCAGCGCAAGCACGATCAGCGCGGTCGCGAGAATCACCGCGGCCAGCGCCGCGATCATCACCTTCGTGCGCGCGCTCAGGCCGGCGGCGGCGGGGGGCAGCGGAGGAGGCGCGGCGGGACCGGAGGGTGCGGGCGGCGGCGGCGGCGCCGGGCGGATATCCGGCACCGTCGGTGGGGGCGGCGGGGATTCCGGCCGGGAGAGCGCCGACAGCGCCTGCGTCGGCGGCGCCTTCACGCCCAGCGATCGCGCAATCGGCTTGAGCGCCGTGGTGAGCCCCACCGAGAACTCGTCGCCCGCCTCGCGCTGGAGCCGCAGCGCCACGATCCGCCCGGTGGAGCGCTCCAGCGCGAAGTACACCGCCCCGCCTCCCTCGGTGCGCGACATCTCGCCGAGCACCTCGTAGTCGGCGGACACCGCGTCCTTCACCGCCTCGAGCATGAGGGCGCGCTCGACGGCGTCGCCCTCCTTCGGCGCCGCGCCCGTGAGATCCGCGCCGCAGTAGCTGCAGAAGCGCGCCCAGCCCTTCACCGCCTTGCCGCACTTCACGCAGTGGCTGTCGGGCGCGGGCATCGAGTTGTCCAGGTGGCGCACGACCTCGAGCGAGAACTCGTCCGCCAGCTGGCCTTCGCGCTGGAGGCGGAGCGCCACCAGCCGCCGGCTCTCCATGTCGCGGGCGAGGTACATGATCACGCCGCCCTCGCCCCGGCCGATCTCGCCGAGCACCGTGAAATCGGCCGCAGCGGCCTCCTTCACGGCGGTGAGGAAGGGATCGTCCTGCGCCGACGAGCGGCTCGGAGCCACATTGAGTCGGGTGGTTCCGTTCTCACGCAGCATGAAGGCTCCGGGCGTCTGGTCGGGTCGGGGATGGTTCCAAGTTTACTGCGGGACGGGGCCCGCGTCCACACGCTGCGCGCCGCGCGGCGCGCTTGCGGAACGTCTGACCACTCAGCAACTTAACCCGACAAGATGCCCACACCCGAAGCCAGCCCGTGACCGTCTGCCGTGGCTGCGGCGAGTCCCTCACCGCCGACGACCGGTTCTGCCCGCGCTGCGGCGTCGCCGCCGGCGCCCCGCCCACCCCCACGGGCGGAGGCGCGTACTCGCCGTGGAACCAGGTGCTCGAGCACCTCCGCTCCGCCACCAGCGGCGAGTTTCACATCGTGCGCGAGCTGGGCCGGGGCGGCATGGCCGCCGTCTATCTCGCTCAGGAGATCGCCCTCAACCGGCTC
Organism: Gemmatimonadales bacterium; assembly: GCA_025935545.1. Taxonomy (GTDB): domain Bacteria; phylum Gemmatimonadota; class Gemmatimonadetes; order Gemmatimonadales; family GWC2-71-9; genus JAICUF01. Next base: position 8,571 of record JAICVB010000080.1, on the reverse strand, counting down.
GTCGCGATCAAGGTCATGGCGCCCGGCGTGATGATGGGTGAGGGGATGGTGGACCGCTTCCGCCAGGAGGCGGTCACCGTCGCCAACCTGAGCCACCCCAACATCATCACCATCCACACCGTCCGGCAGCTCGACGACCTCCACTTCTTCGTGATGAAGTACGTGGACGGCCGGCCGCTCGACATCGTGCTGCAGACCTCGGGCGTCCTCCCCATCGCCGTGGTTCGCGCCATCCTCTTCCAGGTCGGGAGCGGGCTCGCGTACGCGCACCGCCGCGGCGTGATCCACCGCGACGTCAAGCCCGCCAACATCCTCCTCGACCGCGACGGCAACGCCATCGTCACCGACTTCGGCATCGCGAAGGTGGCCGAGGTGCCGGGCCAGACCAAGACCGGGACGATGGTGGGAACCCCGGCGTACATGAGTCCCGAGCAGTGCGTCGCCGAAGCCGTCACCTGGGCCTCCGATCAGTATTCCCTCGGCATCGTGGCGTACGAGCTGCTCACCGGCGCGCCGCCCTTCTCGGGCTCCAGCTACGCCACGATGCAGGGCCACCTGGAGAAGCCGCCCCCGCCGATCGCGGCGCGCCGTCCCGACTGCCCGCCCGAGCTCGAGGTCGGCGTCATGCGGATGCTGGCGAAGGACGCGAAAGACCGCTTCCTCACCATGGCCGAGGCATTGCAGGCCCTGGGCGCGCGCCCGCTGGCGGACGACGATCCGCTCCGGGGCGAGCTCGCGGCGCTGATCGGCCCGCCGACCGGAGCGGTCGAAGGTGCGCGGGTGCCCCGAAGTCCGGTGCCGCCGAGCCGCGCCACGACGCCCACTCCGCGCGCGGCGATGGTGGCCCTCTCGAGCTCGCACGAACCCATCGAGCCGGGCGACCGCTTCACGCTCGATCTCGCCGTCTCCGACGCCGGCGGCCAGCCGATCCGGAGCCGGCCGGCGGCGTGGTCGTCGAGCGATCCCGCGATCGTCACCGTGGATCGCGCGGGGCAGGTCCACGCCCACGCGGCCGGCATGGCCAGCATCACCGCGAAGGTGGACGAGGCGGTGGACTCGGTCACGGTGCACGTGCGGCCGCCGTCGGTGGCGTCGGTGGAAGTCACCGCGCCGCGGGAGCTCGCGCCGGGCGACCGCGCGACCGCGAGCGCCGCCGTCTTCGACCGGACCCGGCGCCGCGTCACGGATCGCGCGGTGCAATGGAGCTCGAGCGACGACTCCGTGGCATCGGTGGATGACGGGGGCACGATCTCCGCTCACCATCCGGGGCAGGTCATGCTCACGGCGCTGTGCGAAGGCCAGAGCGCGGCGGTCGGGCTTCGCGTGGTGCCGGTCGCGGCGAGCGCGAGTCCGGCGCCAGCCGCTCCCTCCCCGGCGCCGGCGCCGCTCCCGGCGGCAGCAGCGAGGCGGAGGACCTGGCTCGTGGCGCCGGCGCTCCTGCTGGCGGCCCTGGGTGCGTTCCTCCTGTTTCGCCGCCCGGCTGCACCGACGTCGCCGGCGCCGACCTCGGCGACACGGGACACGCCCGCGGCTCCCGTGGCTCCCACCGCCGGCGCGCCGGCCGCGCCTTCCGGCGCCGGCACCCGGAGCGACACCAGCGCGCCGCGCGCCGCTCTCGCACGAACCCGGCTGATCGCGCGGCCGGCCACCGCCACCCTCACCGTGAACGACTCGGTCCAGCTGCATGCCTCGCTGGTGGACACGGCTGGCGCGGCGGTGGACGGGCCTGCGCCGCACTGGTCGAGCAGCGACCGCGCCGTCGCGCTGGTGGACGCGGCCGGGCGCGTCACGGCGATCGCTCCGGGCAGCGCGACCATCTCCGCCACCGCCCTGGGTCGCCGCGCCACCGTCGCGATCACGGTCCGGGCGCCGCGCCCGTCATCGGCGCCGCGGGCCGCCACGATCGCGCTCTCCCTCCCGCGTCCCCTCACCGAGGGGGACACGACGACGCTCCGGGCGGTGGTGCGCGATTCAGCCGGTCGCCGCCTGGACGACCCGGCACTGGTCTGGAGCTCAGCCGATCCGGATGTCGCCGGCGTGGACGGCACCACGGGGCTGGTCCGCGCCATCCGGGAGGGCCACACGACGATCAGCGCCACCGCCGACGGTCGCACGCAGCGGGTGCCGGTCGTCGTCACGGCCCGGGCTCCCGCGACGAAGCCGGCCCCGCCCCCGAGCCAGCCGCAGCCCGCGGCGAGCACGGCGGCCGCGGGAGAGGTAGCGGTCCGCAACGCGGCCGGCGCCTGCCTCAACGCACTCCGCTCGGCCGACGCTGCGCGGATGCAGCAGCTCTACCAGCCGGCCACCGAGGCCGACCGCCGGACGCTCGACAAGCTGCTCACCCTGATGCGGCGCCGCGAGTGGGCCTTCACCACGACGACGGCCGAGCCGAGCGTGTCGCCCAGCGTCGCCGGCGATGCCGCGAGCGGTTCCTTCCAGGCCCATCTCACCTGGAAGAACAGCTTCGGGCAGAAACGGGAGGAAACGGTGACGTTCCGCGTCGAGGCGCGGCGCGGCGGCGACGGGAGCTGGAGCGCGGCGGGGTGCCGTGCCGAAGGCACCCCAAGCCTCTAGCCGCGCCGCCGGTCAGATGCCGACGGCGAGACCGGTGCGGAGGATGAGGTTGGAGCCGGTGCCGGCCACGCCGGTGGTGGTGGTGTTGTTCGTCTTGTCCGTGAGGACGAGGCTGCTGAAGATGGTGTAGCCGAAGCTCCCGCCGATGTCCACGTTCATCCGCGAGCCCAGCCGGAAGAGGATCCCCGCGCCGACGTTGTCGGTGAGGCCCGTGGCCTTGCCGATGAACTGGTCGTCGCTGATGCGCTGCTTGAGCACGCTGAGCCGGAGTGAGAGGTAGGGCGCCACGGTGTTGCTGCGCGTGGCGATCACGTACCGCGGCTCGATGAAGAAGCCGTAGAGCGACATCGGGGCCGTGCCGATGGTGGTCGTGTGGTGGGTCCACTGGAGGCCCCCGCCGACCGAGAGCGCGCCCGGCGTGTAGCGCAGCTGCGCTTCGGCGCCGATTCCATTGTTGAGCTTGGCGTAGGCGTCGCCCATGAGATTGGCATAGAGCGCCGACCCCTGCACGGAGAAGCGCTGCGCGGACTGCGCGGCGGTCGTCGCAGGCGCGGCGGCCAGCAGGCAGGCCAGGGCGATTCGTGTCCTCATGGGCGTGGGCTCCGTTGCGGGTCGGGACAGGCTGGGACTGCGGGATCGCATGATCTTGGCGGCCGCTTCGCTCCGCCGCAAGACCAGGGGAGGAAGTGACACGCCCCCGCACCGGACAGGTGCGGGGGCGTGTCCCACCGGTCTGCGACTGGCTTACCGGTCGAACTCGAACGCGGTGAAGGGCGGAGTGTTGGCTCCGGCCACGCCGCTGAACGCCCCGCTGAAGCTCTTGATCTGCGTGCCGTTCTGGAACACCTTCCCGGTGAAGGATGTGTTCGACACGCCGCAGTCGTCGTAGTACTCCACCACGACCTTGTAATGCCCGCTGGGTGCGGTACCGTGCGGCCAGGAGATGGTTTCCTGGTTGATGTTGTCGGTCGCGCAGCCGGCGTTGGAGTCCAGATTGAGCCGCCCGCCCTCGGGCGACACATCCTGGGCGTAGTACACCTCGAAGCCGTTCGGATCGATCACGTGGAGGTCCACGTCGCTGGGACCGCCGGTCCAGGTGACCGTGGCGGAAATGTCGGCGTTCGAGAGGTCGGTCGTCGTGATGGTTTCCGAGTGAGCCGGTCCGACCCCGCCGGTGCCGCCCAGCGCCGTCTGCAGGAGGAACGAGGAGCCGGCGTCGCCCGTCATCTCGAGCACCATCTCGAGGACCGAGACGGACACCGGAAGGTCGAGCTCCCAGTAGCCACTGGCCCCATCGACCGAGATGTAGACCTTGGTGAAGGTCTCATCGCCGGCGAGCGAGTAGCGGAACGGGGCCCCGAGCAGTGGCGTGCTTCCCTGCTCAGCGCTGCTCACGCTCGGGCCGCCACTGCCGGTCGGTACGTCGCCGCTGTGGTACGTCGCGTTGATGGTCTGCGTGGGGGTCGCGCTGAAGAGCGGGCGCTGGCCCTTGGTCTTGGCGCCGACCGATGGGCGGAACGACACCGAGGGCGCGATCGGTGCCGCACCGGTGGTGACCACCGCCTGCACCGCGGAGAAGTAGTCCTTGACGTTGCCGTTCGGGCCGTTGCTGTCGCTGCTGCAGCTCGCGACAGCCACGACACCCGCAACCGCCGCCGCGGCGCGGGTAAGCCTGGTCAGGGAACGATGCATATGAGTCCTCTGGGGGATTGGGGACAGGTTCGGAAAATCGTCACAATATAGGCCCGCCGGTCCCCCTCGGCTACCACGCCCCGCCGCCGCCCGGTGCATTCGCTTGCACCTCCCCCCGGCCCGCCTCTAGCTTACCGCCGTCGCGCCAACCCTCCTCGAGGTCCGCCGCATGGCCCAGTCCGGTCCGGTTTCCCGCTTCCTTCGCCATCACTTCCGCCACTTCAACGCCGCCGCCCTCATCGACGCCGCCGACGGCTACACGCGCCTCCTCGACGGCGGCGGGCGCATGTTCGTGACCCTCGCCGGCGCCATGAGCACCGCCGAGCTCGGGCTCTCGCTCGCCGAGATGATCCGGCAGGGCAAGGTGCACGGGATCTCCTGCACCGGCGCCAACCTCGAGGAGGACCTCTTCAACCTCGTGGCACACGACCACTACGAGCGGGTCCCCCACTACCGCGACCTCACGCCCGCGGACGAGGCCGCGCTCCTCTCGCGGCACATGAACCGCGTCACCGACACCTGCATTCCCGAGATGGAGGCGATGCGCCGCCTCGAAGCCGCGGTGCTCGCCGAGTGGCAGCGTGCCGACCAGGCGGGAGAGCGGTTCCTGCCGCACCAGTTCATGTACCGCGTCATCCGGAGCGGCGTGCTCGAGCCGTCGTACCAGATCGACCCGCGGGACAGCTGGCTCATCGCCGCCGCCGAGCGCGACCTCCCGATGTTCGTCCCGGGCTGGGAGGACTCGACGCTGGGCAACATGTACGCCGGCCACTGCATCGCGGGCGACATCCGGAACGTCCACACCGTCGCCACCGGCATCGAGTACATGATCTCGCTCGCCGACTGGTACACCCGCACCGCCGACACCCCGCTCGGCTTCTTCCAGATCGGCGGCGGCATCGCGGGCGACTTCCCCATCTGCGTCGTCCCCATGCTGCACCAGGACCTCCAGCGGACCGGCGTGCCGCTCTGGGCCTACTTCTGCCAGATCAGCGACTCCACCACGAGCTACGGCTCCTACTCGGGCGCCGTCCCCAACGAGAAGATCACCTGGGGCAAGCTCGGCGCCGACACGCCGAAGTACATCATCGAGTCCGACGCCTCCATCGTCGCGCCGCTCATCTTCGCGCTGGTCCTCGGCCAGTAGTCAGCGCTCGAGCGGGTAGCCGGCGGCCACCCAGTCGGCCTTGCCGCCGGGGTACTCGCGCACATTGGTGTAGCCCAGCGCCGCCAGCTCACGGGCAGCGTACCCTGACGTGGGTCAGCCGGGGTGCGCGCAGTAGAGGATGATCTCCGCGTGGGGGTCCGGCAGGCGCCTGGCCGCCAGCTCGCGCACCTGCACCGGCGGGATGTAGATCGCGCCGGGCAGGTGCCCGGCACGGTAGTCGGGCGGTGGAAGGATCTCGACCAGGGTGATGGGATCGGCCCGGTCGATCTTCGCCTTGAGCTCCTCCCGGCTGATCGTCGCCGTCACCTGGTGGCGTCCGCATCCTGGCCGCGGCCCGGGCCTCGCGCCGATCGGGCCTTCGACCGCGTCACCTTTTCCTTCTCACGCTCGGTATCGACCTCGTCGGCCGGCTGGGGCGAGCCGCCGACCTTGAACGCCGTCTGATCGTAGTTGCGTGCCTTCCGGGTCATGTGGATCACTCCAGCTGAGGTAGGAAGACAAGTTGTCGCCCGATGGCGGGAGCCGACGTGATGCACGGCACCGCCGGCCGCCGGGTCTGAACAGGTCTTCATCCGGACTTCCCATCCCCTTCAGGCCGTGCGGCCGATCCTTCCGGTCCACCCAACAGGACCGCCGATGCCGCACCGCTCCGACGAAGCCCTGCCCGCGTGGTTCCTCGGCCCGCGCGCCGAGAACGCCGATCTCGTGGAGCGCCTCGTGACCGAGGCCTTGAGGGACCACGTCTTCTGGCGGCGGAACTACCACCCCGAGGACGGAGTGGGAATCCGCGAGCTCGACAAGCGCCGGGAAGGCTACGAGGCCGCGGTGGCGACGCTGACCCAGGAGCTGATGGGCCTCCTGGCGCAGCTCAAGCGCGACGTGCCGTTCTTCAGCGGCCGCTACAAGGGGCACATGATCTTCGAGCAGACGATCGCGTCGCAGATCGGCTACTTCGCGGCGATGCTCTACAACCCCAACAACGTCTCGGCCGAAGCGTCGCCGGTCACGACGCGGCTGGAGATCGACGTCGCCCGACAGCTCGCGCGGATGGTGGGATACCATCCCGACCACGCGTGGGGACACCTCACGTCGGGCGGTACCGTCGCCAACTTCGAGGCCCTCTGGATCGCGCGGAACCTGCATTACCTGCCGGTGGCCGCTGCCGGCGCGGCGGCGGAGCTGGGCCTCCGGCTCGACGTGCGGACCCCGGACGGAACCAGCGCGCCGGTCCGCGAGCTCCCGCTCTGGGCGCTGCTCAACATCGATGCGGAGCCCGCGCTCGACCTCTGGCAGAGCCTCTGGTCCGCGGCACCCGCCGAGGACGTGCGCCGGGCGGTGGAACGGCATTCCCTCTCCGCGGTCGGCTACCAGGACTACAGCCTCCGGCTGGCCGCGACCTACGGCGATGCGCTGCCCGCGGCAGTCGTGCTTGTGGCCGCCACCGCGCACTACTCGTGGGAAAAGATCGTGCGCGCGCTTGGCATCGGGGCCAGCCAGCTTCGCTTCGTGCCGGTGGACGCCGCGTGCCGCACCGACCCCGACGCGCTCTGGGAACGGCTCCGGGAATTCGCGGCGCGCCGGACCCCGGTCATCGGCTGCGTCAGCGTGTGCGGCACGACGGAGGAGAGCGCGGTGGACCGGCTCGACCAGCTGCTCGAGGTGCGGGACCGGGCGCGCGCCGAGCTGGGGATGGCGTTTCATCTCCATTCGGACGCGTGCTACGGCGGGTACGCCGCCGCCGTCACCTGGCGCGCGGACGGGACCCGGCGCACCGCCGCCGAAGCGCGGCTCGCCACCGGCACCACCTGGCCCACCGACGACTGGATGCGGGCGATGACGGCCCTTGCCGGCGCCGACTCGGTCACCATCGACCCGCACAAGCTGGGCTACGTGCCCTACCCCGCGGGCGCCTTCCTCCTGCGCGACCGCCGCGCGCGCGACCTGGTCGCCATCGACCCGCCGTACCTCACCCCGCCCTCCCAGAGCACTATCGACGCGGGCGCGGGACAGGAGCTGTTCCTCGGCCGCTTCATCTTCGAGGGCTCGAAGCCGGGCGCCGCGGCTGCCGCGGTGTGGCTGAGCCACAAGGTGCTGCCGCTCGACGAGCGCGGCTACGGCTACCTGGTCGAGCGCACCGTCGTGGGCGCGCGCCGCCTCCACGCGGCACTCCGTGCCGCGACGCCCGACGGGTTCGACGTCGTGGTGCTGCCGGAGCCCGACATCAACATCGTCTGCTTCATCGTGCGCCACCCGCAGCTCTCGACCCTCACGGGGCTCAACGCCCTCAACGAGGCGATCTATGCGCGGATGAGCCACACGCGCGACGGCCAGGCGCCGGAGTACATCATCACCCGCACGCGGCTCCGGACCCCGATGTACGACGGCGCCATCGCGCCGATCCTCGAGTCGCTCGGTTCCGGCACGGTGGAGGAGTGGGCGTCCGACTCGGACGGGCTGGTGGTCCTCCGCTCGACCGTCATGGACCCCTTCCTCGCGTCCCCCACCGGCGGGGTGGACCATGTCGCCGGCTTCGTGGAGGCGCTGGGACGTGCCGCGGCCGGCGCCTTCGCCGAGCTCAGGGACGGCGACTGATCTCGAGCAGCCATCCCCTGCCCGGCGCAACGGGGAGCGGCTGGCCCGGCGTGAGCTCGAGCGCGGGCTGGAAGCCCTCGATCGCGCGCGCGACGATCCGGGCCGACGCTGCCGGAATGCCGATCGCGCGCCAGTCGATCATGAGGGGAACGGACACGCTGTCGGCCGCCCAGCTGGCGACGGCGACGAGCGCCTTTCCGCGCCGCAGGTAGGTCGTCGCCAGCACATCGTCCCGGCCCGTCCTGACGGGCGCGGTCGGCGCCCACCAGCCGATCATGCGGCTCGAGTCGAGCCCGAATGCGTCCCACGCCTTCCAGAGCTCCCGCGGATCGCCGCCGGTCCACGGCAGGCGGTTCGTCATGCCGAAGACCATGCCGCGCCACGGATTGCCGCCGCCCTCGAGCATCTCGCCCATCAGGCCGAAGGGAATGCCCGAGATCTCCGTCAGCCAGTAATCCGGCGGTTCTTCGTTGTATTTAAAACTTTCACCAAACCACAGGCGATCGATGTAGGGAAAAAACTCCGCGTACTGATTCGCCGGGCCG
>JAICVB010000030.1 GCA_025935545.1 Gemmatimonadales bacterium | reverse complement strand
CGCCGCTCGCGCGTCATCGGCCCGCAGCTCATCCGCATCGAGCTCCGCGGTCACGGTCCGCCACCCGGCGGGCGCGCCGGGCAGGTTGACGGTGACGGCGCCGCCCGCGTTCGCGAGCGCCTGGCGCGCGGGCCGGTCGTCGAGCCGGACCGACACCGGCACCGTGCGGCCCGAATCGCCGGCTACGCTCACGCTCACCCGGCCGCCGTCGGTGGACCAGGGCTGGGTGCCCGTGCCGAGGGAGGTGATGCCCAGGTTCGGCGGCGGCGGATCCGTCGGCCGCGCCACCAGGAGCGGCGCCGCCGGCGTGGCGGCCGTCGCGGCGGAGGCCTGGAGGTCGGTGATCAGCGTGATCTCGCCCGGGCGGTGGTCGGCGGCGAGCACCGAGCCCGCCAGCGTGAGCGCCGAGCCCAGATCCATCCGCCGGGCCGACGGGGTGAGGCTGTCGAGCACTCGTGCGAGGGTCGCGGCGTCACCGGCGCGGGGGGTGCCGTCGGCGGTGAGGAGCCAGAGCGCATCGGCCGGCGTGCCGCGCCGCAGGACCGCCCGCGCTGCCGCCTTGAAACGCGTGAGCCGTGGTGTTCCGCCCGCCACGGCCGCGCTGCTCGGGCTGTTGTCGACGATCACCACCATCGCCGTCGCCGGGTGGCCGGGCACGCCGCTCAGCCGGAGCGTGGGACCCGCCGCCGCCATTACCAGCGCCGCGATCAGCAGTGTGCGGAGCAGCAGCAGCAGCCAGTTGGTGAGGCGGAGCCGGCGCTGGTTCTCGCGCGTCGTGGTGACGAGGTAGCGGACGGCGGGGAAGACGACGGTCGGCGGCTCGCGGCGCGCCACCAGGTGCAGGAGGATCGGAATCCCGGCGGCGACGAGTCCGGCGAGGAGCCAGGGGTGGAGAAAGCCGATCATCAGCGGCCGGACGGGGCGAGCGCCTGCCGCAGCACCGTCCCGAACGGCGTGCTGGTGAGGACCCGGTGGTACCCGATGTCATGCCGCCGGCACGCGAGCCGCCACGCGGAGACCACGCCCTCGACCGTGGCGCCGTAGGCACCGGCCCAGTCGCGCGGGCGCAGGATGACGGCCTCCCGTGTTTCCGGGTCCTCGAAGCGCGCCTCGGCGGGTCCGGTCAGCTCCGCCTCCGCGGGGTCCATCACGTGGAGCACGAGCACCTGGTGCCCCCGGTGGCGGAGGAAGCGGAGCGCCTTGAGCGCGAGCTCGCGGTCGAGCAGCAGATCGGAGACGAAGACCGCGAGCCCGCGTCGGCGGAGCGAGCCGACCACGCGGCGGAGGGCCGGCTCGGCCGCGGTCCCCTGCCCCGCCTCGAGCTCCGCGAGCACGCGCAGCAGCTGGTGCCAGTGGCCGGTCCGCGCGCTCGGAGGGATGACGGCACGCACGGTATCGTCGAAGGTGATGAGGCCGGTGGCGTCGCGCTGGCGGAGGAGCACGAGCGAGAGCGCGGCGATGAGGCGGCGCGCGTAGTCGAGCTTGGGCAGGACCAGCTGCGGGTTCCCGCTCCAGGCCATGGAACGCGACGCGTCGCAGACGACCACCGCGCGGAGGTTGGTTTCCTCCTCGAACTGCTTGACGTAGAGGCGGTCGTTCCGACCGAGTATCTTCCAGTCGACGTAGCGCAGCTCGTCGCCCGGCTGGTACATGCGGTGCTCGGCGAATTCGACGGAAAAGCCGCGGCGGGGGGAGCGGTGCAGGCCCGTGAGAAACCCCTCGACCACACCCTCGGTCACGACTTCGAGGCCGCCAAGACGGGAGACTTCGAGCGGGTCGAGCAGGTCGAGACGGACACGGCCGGCGGGTGCAGCGGTTCGGTTCATCCCCGGGGCAACGTATTCGTGGCGAAAGCCGGAGTCAACGCGGTGTCACGGGTGTGAACCAGGCGTCCCCGTCCGGGGACACCCGCCGGGAGACGCGGCGTGGGCCTTCTGGTTAAATCCTTGGCGGATGGCAGGTTGGCCTGTGGGGTGAAAGTGGCACACACCGTGCTCGGCAGGCGAGGCCACGACGCACCCGTTCGTTTGGAGGTTTCATGAGCTCTCGTTCCCCCTTCCTGCTGGCCGCCCTGCTCGGGCTCGCTGTCTTCGCCGCGCCGCGGGCCGAAGCGCAGGATCCCGGCCGTGGGCGGCCCCGCCAGCAGCAGGATCCGCCTCGCCGCGAGGAACCCCGCCAGAAGGAGCCTGAAGCACGTCCCCGCCAGGATCCGCCCCGCCGGGAGCCCGCCAGCACTCCCGAGGCGCGCCGCACGCCGCCGCCGCGGAGCACGGGCGAGCCTGAGCTGCGCCGCCGCCGCCCGTGACGATCGCCGACTTCAACGAGTTCCGCTCCCGGATGAACGAGGCGATCCTGGGCGCCGGGAACCTCACCATCAACCGCTTCTTCGCGCTGGACCATCGCGCCTACGAGGCCGGTGCGCTGGGGACGAGGACCAAGGAGATGCTGGGCCTCGTCGCCTCGATGGTGCTCCGCTGCGACGACTGCATCACCTATCATGTGATCCGCTGCCACGAGGAAGGCGTGAGTCCCGAGGAATTCCAGGAGATCTTCGCGGTGGGACTGGTGGTGGGCGGAAGCATCGTGATTCCGCACCTCCGCCGCGCCATGGCGCGACTGGAGGAGCTCAGCGCGCCGGGCGCTGCGACAGAATGACCCCGCCGAGGATCGCGCCGGCGCCGGCCAGCTGCAGCGGCGTGGGCCGCTCGTGCAGGATCAGCGCCGCCGAGGCCATCGCCACCAGCGGCGTGATGCACGCGAAGACCGCGGTGCGGCTGCTCCCGATCACGCGCACGCTGTTGTTCCAGAGGACGTAGGCCACCACCAGCGACATCGCCGCCGAGTAGACGAGCCCCGCCCACCCGAGCAGGCTCACCGCCCCCCAGTCCATCCGCACCAGCGACGGCACCCCCAGCAGGAAGAGCACCGGCGTGCCCAGGACCATCGTCCACGTGGTGATGGCGAGCGGCGAGATCCCGTGGGGCAGCCGCCGCACGCCGAGGGTGAAGACCGCCCAGCAGATCACGGCCCCGAAGCTCAGCAGGTCGCCGCGGAGGGTGTGCCCGCCCAGCGCGAGGCCGCGCGCCGCCACCACGAGCACGACGCCGATCGAGGCGAGCACCAGGCCCTCCGCCGCGCGCGGCGTCACCCGCTCGAGGCCGAAGGCGAACGCGAGCCCCGCCACCATCGCCGGCATGCTCGCGAGCACGAGCGCGCTGTTGCTCGCGGTGGTGAGCGAGAGGCCGATGATGAAGCAGAGCTGGTAGACGCTGTTGCCGGTCACGCCGAGGAGCGCGAGCCCCCGGAGGGTGCCGGGCGCCGGGCGGATGGAGCCCTCGCGCCAGCGGAGCACGGCGAGCAGGAGGAGGGACGCGATCGCGAAGCGGAGCGCGGTGAAGCCGAGCACCGGGAACTCGCGGAGCGACCACTTCGACACGGTGAAGTTGAGTCCCCAGATGAGGACGACGGCGAGGAGCTGGGGGTAGGCGGCGGGATGGTGTTCGGCCGGTGCGGACGCGCGCGCGCGGGTGGGCATGGGGCACAAACATAGCGCGCTCGCCGGTTCTACCCCACCGTTATATTGCTCGCCATGTCCCAGGCCCGCATCCGCAACTTCTGCATCGTCGCCCACATCGACCACGGGAAGTCCACCCTCGCCGATCGCCTGATCGAGGCCACCGGCGCGGTCGAGAAGCGCCAGATGCGGGACCAGCTCCTCGACACGATGGACCTGGAGCGGGAGCGCGGGATCACCATCAAGCTGAACGCGGTGCGCATGAGCTACACCGCGCGGGACGGCGCGGAGTACGAGCTCAACCTGATCGACACGCCCGGGCACGTGGACTTCACCTACGAGGTCTCCCGGTCGCTCGCGGCCTGCGAGGGGGCGATCCTGGTAGTCGACGCCTCGCAGGGGATCCAGGCGCAGACCCTCAGCAATCTCTTCCTCGCGATGGACGCGGGGCTCGACATCATTCCCGTCCTCAACAAGATCGACCTTCCCGGCGCCGAGCCCGAGCGGCGCGCGAAGGAGATCATGGACCTGATCGGGGCCGGCCGCGAGGAGATCCTCTCGGTTTCCGCCAAGGAGGGGACGGGCGTCCCCGAGCTGCTCGAGGCCATCGTCGCGCGGGTGCCGCCGCCGCGCGGCCGCCCCGACGCGCCGCTCCGCGCCCTCATCTTCGACTCGTACTACGACCGCTACCGCGGCGCGATCCCGAGCGTCCGCGTGGTGGACGGCGAGCTCCGGAGCGGGATGGAGGTCGCCTTCGGCGCGCATCCGGACGACGTCTATCATGTGGACGAGGTCGGCTACCTCCAGCTGGGGCAGCGGCAGGCGGAGCGGCTGCAGGCGGGCGAGGTCGGATACTTCGTCGCGAGCCTCCGCGAAGTGCGGGACGCGCGCGTGGGCGACACCGTGATGGACGCGCACAACCGGGTGCGCGAGCTCCTGCCGGGCTACCGCGACGTGAAGTCCATGGTGTTCGCCGGCGTGTACCCGACCGACTCCGACCAGTACGAGGGGCTCCGCGACGCCCTGGAGAAGCTCCGGCTCAACGACGCGAGCCTCCAGTACGAGCCGGAATCGTCCACCGCGCTCGGCTTCGGCTTCCGCTGCGGGTTCCTGGGGCTGCTGCACCTGGAGATCGTGCAGGAGCGGCTCGAGCGCGAGTTCAACCTCGACCTCATCACCACGGTGCCGACGGTGGAGTACCACGTCTACCGCACCGACGGCACGATGCTGCTGCTCGAGAACCCGACCGCGCTGCCCGACCCCGCCGAGATCGACCGGATCGAGGAGCCCTACGTGAAGGCGCGCATCATGGCGCCCGCCGAATACATCGGCGGGATCATGAAGCTGGGCCAGGAGCGGCGGGGGGTGTACAACGGCATGCACTACCTCGACACCGCGCGCGTCGAGTTCGACTTCGAGTTCCCCCTGGGCGAGATCGTGCTCGACTTCTACGACCGCCTCAAGTCGATCTCCCGCGGCTACGCCTCGCTCGACTACGAGGTCCTCGGCTTCCGCGAGGGCGACCTCGTCAAGCTCGACATGCTGATCAACGGCGACCAGGTGGACGCCTTCAGCGTCATCATCCACCGCGACAAGGCCTACGAGTGGGGCCGCAAGGTGGCCGAAAAGCTGAAGGAGCTGATCCCCCGCCAGCTCTATGCGGTGGCGATCCAGGCGGCCGTGGGGCAGAAGATCATCGCCCGCGAGACCATCAGCGCCTTCCGGAAGGACGTCCTCGCCAAGTGCTACGGCGGCGACATCACGCGGAAGCGCAAGCTCCTGGAGAAGCAGAAGGAAGGCAAGAAGCGGATGAAGCAGATCGGCGCCGTCGAGATCCCGCAGGAGGCCTTCCTCGCCGTCCTGCAGGTGGACGACTGATGCGCTACGTCCTCGGCATCGACATCGGGGGCACCAGCTTCACCATCGGGAGCGTCGCCGCCGACGGGAGCCGGGCCGCGGTGCTGCTGAACGCCCCGACCGAGGCGAGCGGCGGGGCCGATGACGTCGTCGGCCGGATCGCCGCGCTCGCCCGCGACGTCATGCGCCGCACCGCCGAGCTCGAGCCCGGCGCCACCTGCCTCGGCGTGGGCATCGGCGCGCCGGGACCGCTCGACACCGAACGCGGCATCGTGCACCTCACGCCCAACCTGGGCTGGGTCAACTTCCCCCTCCGCGACCGCATCGAGACCGCGCTCGGCCTGCCGGCGGCGCTCGACAACGACGCCAACTGCGCCGTCCTCGGCGAGTGGTGGATGGGCGCCGCGCGCGGCACGCGGCACGCGCTCGGGATCACCATCGGCACCGGCATCGGCGGCGGGATCATCCTCGACGGGCGGCTCTACCACGGCGCCTCGGATTGCGCCGGCGAGATCGGCCATGCCTCGATCGACAGCAACGGGCGCCGCTGCAAGTGCGGCAACGACGGCTGCCTCGAGGCCTACGCCTCGGGACCGGCCATCGCGCGGCGCGCCGTGGAGGCGATCGAGGCGGGCGCCGAGTCCTCGCTGCCCGGTCGGGTGGACGGCCGGCTGGATGAGATCACCGCGCAGACGGTGTACGAGGCGGCGCGGGCCGGCGACGAGCTCGCCCGCGAGATCGTGGGCGACACCGCCCGCTTCCTGGGATCAGGGGTGGCGAACCTCCTCAACATCTTCAACCCGGAAGTGGTGGTCGTGTGCGGCGGGGTCACCGGCGCTGGCGACCTGCTCTTCCATCCCCTTCGCCGCGAAGTGGCCCGGCGCGCGTTCAAGCCCGCGGTGGCAGCCTGCCGCATCCTCCCCGGCGAGCTCGAGGCGCCCGGCGTGTACGGCGCCGCGCTCGCCTTCCTCCACGCGCGCGGGGCCGATGCCTAGGGTCGGCATCGTCGGCTCGCTCGTCTGGGACGTCATCCACGGCCGCGACCCGCTCGCGGCGCCGGTCGAGGAGTGGGGCGGCATCGCCTACGCGCTCGCCGCCATGGATGCCGCGCTCGACGACGACTGGGAGTTCGTCCCGCTCATCAAGGTCGGCCGCGACATGAGCGGGCGGGCCGCCGAGCTCCTCCGGAGCCTGCCCCGGATGAGCGCGGGCGGGCGATGTGTCGAGGTGGAGGCGCCCAACAATCGCGTGGTGCTGCACTACGAGTCGAGCGAGCGCCGCTGCGAGCGGATGGCCGGCGGCGTCCCCGGCTGGAACTGGGGCGAGCTCGGGCCCATGGTGCGGGACCTCGACGCCGTCTATGTGAACTTCATCTCGGGCTACGAGATGTGCCTCGGCACCGCGCAGGCGCTCCGCCGGGGATTCCAGGGCCCGCTGTACGCCGACCTCCACAGCCTCTTCCTCGGCGTGCGGCAGGATGGGGTCCGCACGCTCCGGCCGCTGCCCGATGCGCCCTCCTGGTTCGGCTGCTTCGATGCGGTGCAGCTCAACGAGGAGGAGATGCGGCAGCTCTCGAGCGACCCGCTGGCGCTGGCGGCCGACGCGCTCGGTGCCGGCGTGCGGCTCCTCGTGGTGACGCTGGGGCCGCGGGGTGCCGCCTACGTGGCGGACCCCGCCTTCGACGGCTGGCGGGCCGGGCCTGCGCCGCGCGCGTCCGCGGTCCGGACGGCGCTCGTTCCCGCGCCGGCCGTGGATGCACTCGACCCCACCGGCTGCGGCGATGTCTTCGGCGCGTCGCTCTTCGCCCGGCTCCTGGCCGGCGATGCGGTCGAGCCGGCGCTCCGTGAGGCGGTGCGGCTCGCCTCCCGCAACGCGACCTTCCGGGGGGCCAGCGGGCTGTCGCAGCACCTGCGGGGTGAGCTGGTGACGCCGTGACCCGCATCGTCGAGATTCCCACCAGCTTCGACGATCGCGCGATGGATCACTATGCCGCCGCCTTCGGCGGCTGGCCGGCCGGCGAGCGGCTCCTCTTCGACGCGCGGGGCACCACCTGGGTCTCGCCCTACGGGTTCGTGGCGATGCTGACCGCCGCGCAGGCGGTGGCGGAGGCGCGGGGCGAGCGTCCGATCCTGTACCTGCCCGCCTCGGAGGACGTGCGCCGCTACTGGGCCCGTGCGGGGTTCCTCCGGCACGCGGCGGAGCTGTTCGAGGTGCACGGAAAGGTGCCCCGCGCCCCCAGCGGATCGAGCGACACGCTGCTCGAGGTCACGCCGGTGCGCGGGAGCGACGACGTGCACGACGTGGTGGGCCGGGTGCAGGAGGGCGCGTCGCGCATCCTGCTCGAAGTGGGCCTCGAGGCCAAGGCCACGATCGGCTTCACTATGGCGCTCTCGGAGGCATGTCAGAATATTGTCGAGCACGCGGGGACGACCGGCTGGGTGGCGGTGCAGGCCTACGACTGGCGCCGGCGGCTCGGCACCCGGGTGGTGGTCATCGCGGTGAGCGACTCGGGGATCGGCTTCCGCCGGTCGCTCGAGCCCACGCAGGCGCGCCGCTTCGGCGACCGGTGGAGCGATGCGACGGCACTGGAAGCCGCGTGGATCCAGAACGTGAGCCGCTTCCGCGACCCGGGACGCGGCCAGGGGCTGGCGGGCATCAAGCGATACCTCGGACGATGGGACGGGAAGATCACGATCCGGAGCGGCACCGCACGGCTGGCCAACGTTCCTGCCTGGGACCGGGAGGATGTTCCGATGACCGAGCAGCTTCCCTTCTTTCCGGGGGCCCAGGTGCAGGTCATCCTCCCGGCGCTGGCCCCGAAGTGATCCAGACCATCCGCCTGGGCCACCTCCTCCGGGAGGCGGTCACCACGCCCTACCGCAACCTCGTCACCCGTCCGACCGGCGCCGCCGTCCGCGGCCGCATCGAGCGCGCCCTCGCCGAGTCGGGCTGCCGCACGGCGCTGCTCGACTTCTCCGACGTGGACCTCCTCGACCTGAGCTGCGCCGACGAGATCGTCGCCAAGCTGCTGCTGGTCTCCGCGCCCTGCCCCGACCGGTACGTCGTCCTCTGGGGACTCCGGGACGACCAGGTCGAGGCGATCGACCACGTCCTGAGCCACCAGCACCTCGCGGTGGCGGCCCTGGCGGCGGAGGCGGCCGTGCTCGACGTGCTGGGCGCCGTGGATGGCGACGCCCGCGCCGCCTTCGGCTGCGTGGCGGAGCGGGGGCCGGTCAGCGCCGGCGCGGTGGCGGAGGCGCTGGCCTGGGCCGAGGCGCGCGCCCGCGCCGCGCTCGACCTCCTCGCCGCGCGCCGGCTGGTCCGCGTGGCGGGCGGCGCCTTTCACCCGCTCCTCGTCGCATGACGCGCCGCCGGTTCGGCCTCGGCACCACCGCGATCCACGGGACGCCGCACCGGCGCGCCGACTGGAGCCCCGTCGCCCCGCCCATTCTCCAGAGCACCACCTTCGTGAACCCGGTCGGCTCCGAGGAGGAGGTGCTCTACACCCGCTACGGCAACAATCCCACGCAGCTCGAGATCGCCCGCAAGTACGCGCTGCTCGAAGGCGCGGAGAACGCGGTGTTCGTGGCGAGCGGCATGGGCGCGACGGCGCTCGCGCACCTCGCCGTCCTGCGCCCGGGCGACCATCTCATCTCGAGCGACTGGATCTACGGCGGCACGCGGGGCCTCTTCGACCAGGAGCTGGGCCGCTTCGGCATCACCGTGACGTACGTGGATCCGGACGAGCCCCGGCTCTGGAAGAAGGCGGTGCGGAAGGGGACCCGCGCGATCTTCGTCGAGACGCCCACCAACCCGCTCATGCGCGTGCTCGACCTCGACCCGGTCGCGCGGGTGGCACGGGAGTTCGGCCTGGCGCTCCTGGTGGACGGCACCTTCGCGAGTCCCATCAACTTCCGGCCGCTGGAGCACGGCGCCGACGTGGTCATCACGAGCGCCACCAAGTACCTGAACGGCCACAGCGACGTGATCGCGGGCGCCGTCGCGGGCTCCGCGTCGCTGGTCGAAGAAGTGATCCGGCTCATGCGGCTGTGGGGCCAGGCGATCGACCCGCACGCCGCGTGGCTCATCGACCGCGGGATGCGGACCCTCGGCGTCCGCATGGAGCGGCACAACGCGAACGGCATGGCGGTGGCGCGCTGGGCGGCGAGCCAGGCGGAGATCGCTCGCGTGCACTACCCCGGGCTGCCGACCCACCCCGATCATGCCCGCGCGAAGAAGGTGCTCGACGGCTTCGGCGGCATGGTGGGCCTCGAGCTGCGCGGCGGCGTGCCCGCGGCGGAGCGCCTCCTCCGCCGGCTCAAGCTCGTGGCGCACGCCCCGAGCCTCGCCGGGGTCGAGAGCCTGGTGAGCGAGCCCCGGCTCACGTCGCACAAGGCGATCGGCGCCGCGGCCCGCGAGCGCATCGGAATCCCCGACGGCTTCCTCCGGCTCAGCTGCGGGATCGAGGATGCCGAGGACATCATCGCCGATCTCGCGGAGGGGTTGGGCTAGGCCCCGGGGCTTCGTATCTTCCGCGCGTGATCCGACTCTCCCACGTCCACAAGACATTTCCGAACGGCGCCGTCGCCCTCAGGGATGTCTCGTTCCACGTCGCGCGCGGTGAGTTCGTCTTCCTCACCGGGCATTCGGGCGCCGGGAAGTCCACCCTCCTCAAGCTCCTCTACGCCGAGCAGCGGCCCAGCTCGGGCGAGGTCCGCGTCTCCGGCCACGTGGTGAGCGGGCTCAAGGGCGATGCGATCGCCCGGCTCCGCCGCCGGCTGGGGATCATCTTCCAGGACTTCCGCCTCCTCGAGGACCGCACCGCCGCGGAGAACGTCGCCTTCGCGCTCGAGGTGACCGGTGCCCGGAAGGACGCGATCGCCGCGCGGGCGAGCCGGGTCCTCGCGCAGGTGGGGCTCGCCTCGAAGAGCCGGGCCTACCCGCGCGAGCTGTCGGGCGGGGAGCAGCAGCGCGTCGCGATGGCGCGCGCCCTGGTCAACGACCCCGCCATCCTGCTGGCCGACGAGCCCACCGGCAACCTGGACGAGCGCGCCACCAGGGGCGTCTTCCAGCTGCTGCGCGACATCAACGCCGGCGGGACCGTCGTCGTGATGGCGACCCACGACCTCGACCTGGTCCGCCAGACCGAGTATCGCACCATCGAGATGCGGGATGGCGCCGTGGTGTACGACAGCGCCGACGAGGCGTCCGCGCCGGGCCCGCAATGAGGCTCCTCTTCCGCGAAGCGCTGCTCTCGTTCCGGCGGGCGCCGGTGCTGTCCAGCCTCTCGATCACCACCATCGCCTTCTCGCTCTTCACCATCGGCCTCTTCGGCCTGGTCGCGATCAACCTCCAGCGCGCGCTCGAGGGACTGGAGGAACGGGTCGAGATCGTCGCGTTCATCATGCGCGGGACGCCGGCGGAGTCGATCGCGCAGGCCTCGCAGGACATCGCCGCCTTCCCCGAGGTGCAGGACGTCGGGTACGTGAGCGAGGAGCAGGCGCTGGCCCGCGCGCGCCGGGAGCTGGTCGAGTTCCGCGATGCCTACCGCGACCTCCAGGTGAACCCGCTCCCGCCCTCGCTCGAGCTCCGCCTCAAGCCAGGGTTTCGCGACGCGGCGCACGTGGGCGTGGTGGCGGAGCGGCTCCGCGGGTTCAGCTTCATCGAGGATGTGCGCTACGGGCGCGAGTGGATCCAGCGGCTGGACCACCTGCGGAACCTTACCGGCATCCTGGGGCTCGTGATCGGCCTGGTTTTCGCGGCCGTCGCGATGGTGATCATCGGCGTCACCATCCGCCTCACCCTGCTCCAGCGCGCCCGCGAGATCCACATCATGCGGCTGGTCGGCGCCACCAACTGGTTCATCCGCGGGCCCTTCCTGCTGGAAGGTGCGCTCAAGGGCACCCTGGGCGGGCTCCTGGCGGTGGCGCTCTGCTACGGCGGATTCCTCATCTTCCGGCGCAGCGCGGAATCGTTCAACGGCCTCCTCTTCTTCGAGCCGTGGCAGGCGGCGGTCATCGTCGCCTTCGGCACGCTGATGGGGCTGGGGGGCAGCCTGCTGAGTGTCGGCCGCCACCTCCGGCACATGGGCGGCCGGGCCGACCGCCGTGCTTCGTAGGCTCGCCGGCGCCGCGCTGGCCGCGGGCCTGCTCCTCGCGGTCCCGGCCAGGGCGGCGGCCGCCCAGGGCACGTCCGCGAAGGAACTGGAGGAAAGCCGCCGGCGGCTCGACGAGATCAAGAACGAGCGCGAGCGCCTCGAGCGCCAGCGCGATCGGCTGCAGGGGCAGGTGCACGACGTGTCCGACGAGCTCGACAACATCGAGCGCCGGCGCGAGTCCACCGGCCGGATCGTGAGCGAGATCGAGCGGCAGATCGGCGGACTCTCCACGCAGCTCGACCGCTCCAGCGCCGAGCTGATCCTGGCCGAGGACAACCTGGCCGAGCGTCGCGCGGTCCTCGAGCGCCGGCTGGTGGACATCTACAAGCGCGGGCCGCTCTACACCTTCCAGGTGCTCCTCGCCGCCGAGTCGTTCGGCGACCTCCTGAGCCGCTACAAGTATCTCTACCTCACGAGCCGGCAGGACCGGGCGCTGGTGACCGACGTGGAGCGCCTGCGCGCGCGGGTGCTCGCGCAGCGGGGGCAGATCGTCTCGGTGAAGGAGGAGCTCGACCACACGCGGGAGGAGCGGGAGGCCGAGCTCGACCGCTACGGCCGGATCGCGCAGGAGCAGCAGGACCGGCTCGCCTCCCTCCAGCGCTCCGCCCGCTCCACCGAGCGCCGGCTGGGCGAGCTGGAGCGGGACCAGGCGCGCCTCAACACCCTGCTCGCGAGCCTCGAGCGTGCCCGCCGGGAGGACGCGGCACGCGCCCCCCGTGGCGCCGCGGCGCCCGCGGCGACGCCGGGCAGCATCACGACGAGCGACCTCGGGAAGCTCGACTGGCCGGTGGAGGGGCGCATCGTCTACCGCTTCGGCCGCGACACCCTGCCGAGCGGCGGCGTGATCCGCTGGAACGGAATCGGCATCGCGGCGGCGGTGGGGACGCCGATCCACGCGGTGGAGGCGGGCCGCGTGCGGCTGGTGGGGCAGTTCGGCACCTACGGACTCACGGTCGTGATCGAGCACGGGAATGGATACTACTCCATCTATTCCCACCTCAACTCGGCGACGGTGAAGCTCGGGGCGGACATCACGAAGGGACAGACGATCGGCGGAGTGGGCGGGCAGAACTCCGACTACGGGCCCCATCTCCACTTCGAGATCCGGGGCGAGAACCAGATCGCGCTCGACCCCGCCGACTGGCTCCGCCGGCGGTAGCGGACCTCAGGTCGCGGCGGACTCCGCCGTGCCGATCCGGTCGCCGCTCTGGTTGCGGGCGCGCAGGAGCGCCGCCTCCGCCAGCGCGAAGAGATCATCGAGCCGCGCGGCGGCGGGATGCGGGAAGGTCACGATGCCGGCCGTAACCTCCGGCCGCTCCCCCGGCTCGAGGCCGTCGAAGGCCCGGGCCACCACCTGGTCGCGGACCCGCGTCACCGATTGCCGGGCACCGCTGCCCGACGTCTCCGGCAGCAGCAGCGCGAACTCCTCGCCGGCGTAGCGGCTCACGAAGTCCGGCGCGCGCACGCCCGCCCGCAGCACATCGCCGACGTCGCTGAGCATGCGATCGGCGCGCTCGGAGCCCAGCCGGTCGCTGAGGCCGGCGAACTGCTCGATGCCGATCAGCACGAGGCTGAAGCTGAGCGCGTAGCGGCGCGCCCGCTCGAATTCGTCGCGGAGGCGGCTGTCGAGATCGGGCGACTGGGGACGCGCGAGGGGTTCGCGGACTGCGGCGTGCGAATCCCGGCTCGCCGCAGCCGGGCGCGGGGCAAGCCGCGGGAGGTCGACGGTAAGGCCGATCCGGGCGGCGAGCCGCGCCACGTACTCGCCGGCCGTGGGTGGCGCCGCCACCGCTTCGTCGGCGCCCATCGCGACCGCGCGGGCCGGCGCATCGGGGCCGCCGCTCGCGATGAGCACGAGGCGGGGCACCGGCGCGCCGAGCCCGGCCGCCGCGTCGAGGAGCGGCCGGAGCGACTCGTCCACGTCGCGCACGGTGATGAGGACGAGATCGGGCGGCGCGTCATCCGCTGCCGGCATCGTCTCGTCGAGCGCGAGCCCGGCCCGGACCAGCGCGCGCTCGAGGCCCTCGGGACGCGCCGCCGCGTCCCCCAGCAGCAGCACCCGGGAGCGGGGAATGCCGTTCACCGGCTCATGCCCGGTCACGCGAGAGACAGATGCATCGGTATTCGGATGAGGAACGGCTGGGCGCCCACGTCTCGGCGCAGGGCGGCGTGCATACCGCGCCTGCCCGGGGCATCGACATCGGCGCGTCGGCCATTCAGGTCTTCACCAAGACGCCCAACCAGTGGCGGGAGCCCGCGATCCCGGCGGAGACCCGAAGCGCCTTCCGGCGGGCGTCTCGCGACAGCGGGCTCCGCTGTATAGTGGCGCACGACTCGTACCTGATCAACCTCGCCTCCCCGGATCCGGTCCTAAACGCCCGCTCCGTCGAGTCTTTCACCCAGGAGCTGGCCCGCTGCCGCTACCTCGGCATCCCGGGCGTAGTGTCGCACCCGGGCAACTACATCGACGACCGCTCGCAGGGCCTCGATCGGAACGCGGCCGGCATCGTCCATGCCCTCCGCGCCGTGCCGGGCAGCATGGTCTACCTCGAAACTACCGCCGGATCGGGCACCGCGCTTGGGAGCACCTTCGAGGAGCTCGCCGGGCTGCGCGATCGCATCCCGCGGCGCTACCGCCACCGCATCGGATTCTGCGCCGACACCTGCCACCTCTATTCCGCCGGCTACGACCTGGTGAACGACTTCGACGGCGTCTGGGAGCGGTGGGACAGCGTGATCGGGCTGGAGCACCTGCACTGCCTCCACCTGAACGACTCGAAGACGCCGTTCGCCTCCCGGCGCGACCGGCACGAGCTGATCGGCGAGGGGTCGCTCGGACGACGGCCGTTCGTCCGCATCATGACCGATCCACGCTTCGCCGGCATCCCGAAGATCCTGGAGACACCCAAGGGCGATGACGACATGGTGACCAACGACCGGCGGATGCTCGCGCGGCTGCGCGGGTACGTCCGCCGGCCGCGTTGACCACCCCTTCGTGCGGGCCCATCTTCCACCGATGCGAACGCCGATCCTGCTGGTGGGTCTCCTCGCGCTGGCCCCCGCGGCCCGGCTCGCGGCCCAGACCGATTACTACCTCCGCGCCGGTGCCACCGGATGGGGCACGCTGGTCCACGACTTCATCGCGGCCGACGTGGACACGAAGGCCTCGATCGGACCACTGGTGGCGGTGGGCCTCGGCCACTCGATCGCCCCGCGGTATCGCGCCGGCGTCGAGCTCACCCTGTCGAGCAGCGCACTCCGCACCGAATACGGCTCCGTGACCACGGACCTGGGCTCCGCCCGGACCGGCTCCGCCCTCGCCTTCCTGGACGGCGGCGTGAGCGGCGGCCTCCGCTGGCAGGCGGGACTCGGCTTCCTCCACTATTTCGCGGGAGCTGCCGGCGGCCTGCTCGAGGAGAGCGCCACGCGCCTCCTCGTCGGCGGCGGCCTCGACTACCGCCGGCCGCTCCTCGCCGCGTGGGACCTGACCGTCGCCGCCCGCTACGACTTCCATCGCTTCAACACCCCGGCGCTCAAGGCGCACGGCTTCTCCGGCGGCCAGGGGGTGCAGCGCGTGTCGCTGGCCATCGGACTCGCGCGGGGGCACCGGTGAGCCGGCGGCTCGCGGCCGCGGCGCTGGCCCTCCTCTGCGCGGGCTGCTCCGACATCGGCTCCCCCTCGCGGGCCGACATCTACGAGTGGCGCTCCGCGCAGGGCGGCGACACGCTGAGCTTTCACTGGCCCCAGTCGTTCCTGCCGGTCCGCATCTGGGCCGAGGACCAGCACGGGCTCCCGGCATATGCCGATTCCAGCATTGCCGCCTGGAAGCCGGCCTTCCTCTACCACGAGTGGGACGCCGTCCGCGTCGCGGACTCAAGCGAGGCCGACGTGATCGTGCGCTACGGGTCGCCGCCGGCCGGAGACGACATCCTGCTCGAGCGCTTCGCCCTCGATGGACGGGCGCCCGAATGCCAGGCCACCACGCTGCCCCACGTGGACGACGCGCGGGAGGTGCATCTCCCGATGCACGTGTACATCACCGCGCGCTTCGCTCCCGACCTCCCGGCCACCCAGGCGTGCCTCGCCCTCACGCTGACGCACGAGATCGGCCACACCCTCGGGATCTTCGCGCACTCGTCGCACCCCGAGGACATCATGTACGGCGACCCCATGGTGCCGAAGCCCAGCGAGCGCGACCGGAACACGGCCGAGGTCCTCTATCACACGCCGGCGAACGTGTCGCCGGCGCCGAGGCCCTGACCACGAATCCGCCGCCATCGCCCGATCGCCGGGCCGAAGCACTCCGCTACCACGAAGAGGGGCGCCCCGGGAAGATCCAGGTCGTCGCCACCAAGCCGACCCAGAACCAGCGCGACCTGTCCCTCGCCTACACCCCGGGCGTGGCCGAGCCGTGCCTCGCGATTCAGGCCCGCCCCGAGGATGCCTACCGCTACACCGCGCGCGGCAACCTGATCGCCGTGGTCTCCAACGGCACCGCCGTGCTCGGCCTGGGTGACATCGGCCCCCTGGCGGCCAAGCCGGTCATGGAGGGGAAGGCGGTCCTCTTCAAGGCCTTTGCCGACCTCGACGTCTTCGACCTGGAGATCGACGCGCGGGATCCCGACGACATCGTGCGCTTCTGCCGGATGCTGGAGCCGACGGTGGGCGGCATCAACCTCGAGGACATCCGCTCGCCCGACTGCTTCTACGTCGAGGAGCGGCTGCGCGAGGTGCTGTCCATTCCCGTCTTCCACGACGACCAGCACGGCACCGCGATCATCTCCGGCGCCGCGCTGCTCAACGCCCTCGAGGTCTCGGGCAAGCGCATCGAGGAGGTGCGCGTCGTCTTCATGGGCGCGGGCGCGGCCGCGATCGCGACGGCGGAGCACTACGTGCGGCTCGGCGTGCGGCGCGAGCACGTGACGCTCTGCGACCTCCACGGCGTGATCCGGTCCGGCCGCACCCCCCTCGATCCGTACCAGGCGCGATTCGCGCGGCCGGACGCGCCCGCCACACCGCTCGAGGCCTTCGACGGCGCCGACGTCTTCGTCGGGCTTTCGGCGGCGGGGGCGGTGACGCCGGAGATGCTCCGGCGCATGGCGCCGGGGCCGATCATCTTCGCGCTGGCCAACCCGGTGCCCGAGATCCTGCCCGACGAGGCCCGCGCCGCCCGGCCCGATGCCCTCATCGCGACCGGGCGCACCGACTATCCGAACCAGGTGAACAACGTCCTGGGCTTCCCCTTCATCTTCCGCGGGGCGCTCGACGTGCGGGCTCGCGCCATCAACGAGGAGATGAAGATGGCCGCGACGCGCGCCCTGGCGGCGCTCGCCAAGGAGGATGTGCCGGAGGCGGTGCTCCGGGCCTACAATGTCGAGTCGCTCCGCTTCGGCCGCGAGTACCTGATCCCCAAGCCGTTCGATCCGCGGGTCCTCCTCTGGGTGGCGCCGGCGGTCGCCTGGGCCGCCATCCACAGCGGTGTCGCCCGCGAGATCATCGACATGGACGACTACCGCGCCGGGCTCGAGTCGCGGCTGGGGCGCGGCCGCGCCGTCATGCGCGGCTTCAGCAACCGCGCCTCGGCCGATCCGCAGCGCCTGGCCCTGACCGACGCCGACGACCCGCGCGTGCTTCGCGCCGCGCGCATCCTGGCCGACGAGGACATCGCGATCCCCATCCTGGTGGGCGCACCGGACGCCATCGCCGATGTCGCGGCCCAGTCCGGCGTCCCCGTCGCCGACCTCCGCATCGTGGACCCGGCCACCGACCCCGCGCGCGACCGGTACGCGCAGGCGTTCTGGGCCCGCCGCCAGCGCCGCGGGGTCACGTCGGCCGAGGCATGCCGCCGGCTGCTGCAGCCGGAGTACTTCGGCGCGATGATGGTGGCGGAGGGAGACGCAGACGCGGTCGTGGTGGGGGAGACGCAGCACTACCCGCGCGCCATCCGGCCCGCCCTCGAGGCGGTGGGAAGCGAGGAGGATGCCGCGGTGGCCGGCATCTACATGATGGTGACGCAGACCGATACGTTCTTCTTCGCCGACTGCACCGTCAACATCAACCCCGACGTCGCCCGGCTGACCCAGATCGCCATCGCGGCCGCCAATTTCGTGGACCATCTGGGGATCGAGCCCCGCGTCGCGATGCTCTCGTTCTCCAACTTCGGCTCCGTCCGGCACCCGATGCAGGCCAAGGTGGCGGAAGCGGTGGCCCGGCTCCACCAGCTTCGGCCTAACCTCAAGGTTGACGGGGAGATGCAGGCGGACACGGCGGTCGTGGATTCGATCCTGACCGGCCGCTACCCGTTCAGCCGGTTGCACGGACCCGCGAACGTGCTGATCTTTCCCGACCTGAACGCGGCCAACATCAGCTACAAGCTGCTGGGCCGCCTCGGCGGCGTGCAGGCCATCGGCCCCATCCTGGTGGGCATGGCCGCGCCGATCCACGTCCTCGAGCGTGATTCCGGCGTGGACGACATCGTCAACATGGCGGTCATCGCGGCGGTCGACGCGCAGGAGCGCGCCCGGCACAGCAGCCGGCCTCCGGACTGACCAGAACCCTACGGGATCCCATGGCCACCAAGACCAGCTCCGTCCACCGCGAAGCCGCCACGCCGGTGGCCGAAGGGGTGCATCCGCGTCAGGTCCACCACAACCTCATCGCCCCTCAGCTCATCGAGGCCGCATTGCGCCGCGATGAGGGCATCCTCACCGACCACGGCGCCTTCGCCGCCGTGACGTCGCCCCATACGGGCCGCTCGGCCAAGGACAAGTTCCTGGTGGATGAGCCGGAGTCCACCGGCCGCATCTGGTGGGACAAGAACGCGCGGATGGAGCCGGCGGCGTTCGCCCGGCTCCACGACGACATCCGGAAGCACCTCAACGACCAGGAAGTCTTCGTCGAGGATCTCTTCGGCGGCGCCGACCCGGCCTACCGCCTGCCGGTGCGGTTCGTGACGCCGAACGCCTGGCACGCCCTCTTCGTCCGCAACATGTTCGTCCGGCCGGAGACCGCCGACCTCGCGGGCTTCCAGCCGCGCTTCACCGTCCTGCATGCCCCCGAGTTCGAGGCCGACCCCGCGCGCCACGGCTGCCGCACGAGCACCGTCATCGCGCTCAGCTTCTCGCGCCGCCTCATCCTGATCGGCGGCACGCGGTACGCCGGGGAGATGAAGAAGTCCATCTTCACCGTGCTCAACTACCTGCTCCCCGAGCAGGGCGTCCTGCCCATGCACTGCTCGGCCAACGTCGGGCCCGACGGCGACACCGCCATCTTCTTCGGCCTCTCCGGCACCGGCAAGACGACCCTCTCCGCCGATCCCAGCCGCGAGCTCATCGGCGACGACGAGCACGGGTGGAGCGACCGCGGCGTCTTCAACTTCGAGGGCGGCTGCTACGCCAAGGTGATCCGGCTGCGTCCCGATACCGAGCCCGAGATCTACGCCGCCACCCGGATGTTCGGCACGGTGCTCGAAAACTGCGTGATCGATCCCGACGCCCGGTCGGTGGACTACGACGCGCAGTCGATCACCGAGAATACCCGCGCCTGCTACCCGATCCACTACATCCCGAACCACGTCGCGAACGGCCAGGGAGGCGTGCCGCGGAACATCGTCCTCCTCACCGCCGATGCCTACGGCGTCCTCCCGCCCATCGCGCGCCTCACGGCCGAGCAGGCGATGTACCAGTTCCTCTCGGGCTACACGGCCAAGGTGGCCGGGACCGAACGGGGCGTGACCGAGCCGACGGCCACCTTCTCCAGCTGCTTCGGCGCCCCCTTCCTGCCGCTCCACCCCGGCGTGTACGCCAGCATGCTGGGTGAGCGGATCGCGAAGCATGGGGCGCGCGTCTGGCTCGTCAACACCGGCTGGACCGGCGGGCCGTACGGCACCGGCAGCCGCATGAAGCTCTCCCACACTAGGGCGATGGTACGCGCGGCCCTCGCCGGCGAGCTCGACAAGGCGACGTACACCCGCGATCCGGTGTTCGGCTTCGAGGTTCCCGCCACGGTGCCGGGCGTCCCGACCGAGGTGCTCACCCCGCGCTCGACCTGGAGCGATACGGCGGCGTATGACGCCCAGGCGAAGAAGCTCGCGGGCATGTTCCGCGACAACTTCGAGCAGTTCCGCTCGGAGGTGCCCGACGCGGTGGTGAGGGCGGGACCCGCCACCTGATGGCCGGGCGGAAGGGCGGACCTTCCGACCTCGAGGTGATCCGCGATCCGCTGTGGGACAACATCCGGCTGGACCGGCCGGCGCAGCTCGTCCTCGACACGCCGGCCGTCCAGCGCCTCCGCTACGTGCGCCAGCTCGGCCACGCCTTCCTCGTCTATCCCGGTGCCACCCACACCCGCTTCGAGCACGCGCTCGGCGCCTACCACCTGACGCGCCGCGCCCTCGCGTCGCTGGAAGAGCGGGGCGAGCTGGCCAGCGTGGGCCCGCACGACTGCCTCGCCGTCCGCCTCGCGGCCCTCCTGCACGATATCGGGCACTATCCCTTCTCCCATGCCCTCGAGGAGGCGGGCTTCCCCTCGCATGAGGCGCAGGGGGTCGCCAAGCTGCTCGAAGGCGAGCTGGGCGACGAGCTTCGCGCGATCGGCGGCCCCGGCCTCGCGCGCGACATCGGCGAGCTGATCCGCGGCGTGAGCCCGAGCCCGCTGCAGGGCCTGATCTCCGGCTCGCTGGACCTCGACAAGATCGACTACCTGAGCCGCGACGCGCGGATGTGCGGCGTGCCCTACGGCACGGTGGACGTGGACCGGCTCCTGTCGTCGCTTGCGCTGGTGGAGACGACGGCCGGGCGGCGCCAGGTTGGCGTCCAGGAGAAGGGCGTGAGCGCGCTCGAGTCGCTCCTCTTCGCCAAGTACCAGAT
>JAICVB010000166.1 GCA_025935545.1 Gemmatimonadales bacterium | reverse complement strand
CCGGCTGGGACTACACCGAGCTGGTCATGCAGATCGTGGACGAGGCGATGAACCGCTCGCAGAGCACGCGGGCCGCCGTGGCCCTGGCCCGCGGGACGGTGCCGGCATGAGCGCCGCCACGATCGCCGTGGCCTCGGTCCGGGCGCTCCGCGCCGGCGACCGCGCGGCCGTCGAGGCCATCACCCGCGCCGCGGGCCTCTTCCGGGACGACGAGATCCCCGTGGCGCTCGAGGTCTTCGATGCGGCCGTGGCCGGCGATCCGTCGTACCGCGCGCTCGCGGCCGAGTGCGACGGCCGCGTCGCGGGCTGGATCTGCTGGGGCCCGACCCCGTGCACCCTCGGCACCTGGGACCTCTACTGGATGGCGGTGGATCCCGCGCTGCAGGGCGGCGGGATCGGCACCGTGCTGATTCGTGAGATGGAGCATCGCCTCGCCGGCCTCGCCCGCATGATCGTGGTCGAGACGGCGGGCCGCGCCGACTACGCCGGCACCCGCGCCTTCTACGAGGCGCGCGGCTACCGCGCGGTCGCGACGATCCCCGAGTTCTACGCCCCGGGCGACGATCAGGTCGTCTACGTTAAGTACCTCACGAGCATCGCGCAGTGAAGGAGGACCGGTAGCGTCATGGAGACCTGGCAGGAAGTGCTCAGAAAGAACTCGATCTCCTCCCTGGAGGCGCTCGCGGCCAAGTTCGGTCCCGAGAACTTCCCCGAGCTCGACCGCCTGAGGCAGGCGGCGGAGAACTTCGAGTTCCGGATCTCGCCGGCGATGGTGGACCTCATCAAGGCGCCGGACGACCCGATCTGGCGGCAGTACGTGCCCAGCGTCGAGGAGCTCGACGTGGTGGACGGCGTGGTGGACTCCCTCAACGAGGACGAGGACAGTCCGGTGCCCAACATCACGCACCGCTATCCCGACCGGGCGCTGTTCCTCGTGTCGCCCGTGTGCGCCACCTACTGCCGCTTCTGCACCCGGCGCCGGAAGGTCGGCGACCCCGAGAAGATCCCGATGTCGCAGTTCGAGAGCGCCTTCCAGTATCTCGAGCAGCACACCGAGATCCGGGACGTCATCATGTCGGGCGGCGACCCGCTGCTCCTCAATGACCGGCGCCTCGAGCTGATCCTGCAGCGGCTCCGTGCCATTCCTCATCTGGAGATCATCCGGATCGGGAGCCGGGTGCCGTGCCACCTGCCCGAGCGGATCACGCCCGAGCTGTGCGCCATGCTCAAGAAGTACCATCCGCTCTACATCAACACGCACTTCAACCACCCCGACGAGCTCACGCCCGCCGCGGTGGCCGGCCTCGGCATGCTGGCGGAGGCGGGGATACCGCTCGGCTGCCAGACCGTCCTCCTCAAGGGCGTCAACGACAGCCCCGAGGTGATGAAGCAGCTGATGCACCGGCTGCTCATGGCGCGGGTCCGGCCCTACTACATCTACATGGCCGACCAGGTCGCCGGCGGCGAGCACTTCCGCACCAGCGTGCAGACCGGGATCAAGATCATGGAGGCGCTCCGCGGCTGGACCAGCGGGCTCGCCATCCCGGCCTTCGTGATCGACGCGCCGGGCGGCGGCGGCAAGATCCCGCTCCTGCCGGAGTACGTCGTGAGCATGACGGACGAGGAAGTGGTGCTGCGGAACTTCCGCGGCGAGCGCTACGTCTACCGGCAGCCGCAGGAGGAAGTCGGCGTGGGCGCCCGCACCGGCGACCCCGAGTACCTGCCGACGTTCGAGCTCACGAAGCGGAAGCGAAGCCGCACCGCGAAGCCCAAGCGCAAGAGCGCCTGAGCCTCGCAGACGCCGCAGTCCAGCATCGCCCCATCCGCCCGGCCGCTGCCGGGCGGTCGGCGTTTCAGGGGGCTGCTGCCGGCTCATCCCGGGGAAGGCGCGCGCGCGGATCCACCGTCCACGCGGGAAGCGTCGCGAGCCAGGAGAACGGATCGATCGTCACGTTCTCGAGCCGGTGGTGGACCGCGGCGGTATTGGTGAGCGCATAGAGGAAGATGGCCGGCGCGTCGGCCACGATCGTGTCCATGGCCTCGCGGTAGAGTGCGGCGCCGCGGGCGCGGTCGCGCTCGCGGCCGGCGCGGGCCAGCAGGGAATCGAACGCCGGGTTGCCGTAGTGCCCGTAGTTGAGCGCCGACCACCCCGCCCGCGTCCACTGGTCCACCAGCCCGCGCGCGCTCGGCTCGTCGAGATACGCGCCGACGTAGGCGTCGAAGCGTCCGGCGCCGAGGCGCTCCTGGAAGACCGGCCCGTCCACTACGGTCAGATTCACCGCCACGCCGAGCTGTCGCCACGCCTCCTGGAGGGCGACCGCGATGTTGCGCCGCGTCGCGCTGGTGGACGGCACCATGATGTCCAGCCGAAGCGGCACGGCGCCGCGGTGGCGCATCCCGCCGGCGCCCCGCGGCCAGCCCGCGGCATCGAGGAGCCGCGCCGCGCGGAGCGTGTCGTAGGTCGCGGCCGCGCTGTCGCCCGCGGCGATCCAGAGGATCTGGGAGACGGGGCCGCGGGGGACCCGCGTCGCCGGACCGAGGATCGAGCGCGCCAGCAGCGGCCGGTCGGTGGCGAGGGTGAGCGCCTGGCGCACGGCCGGGTCACCCAGCACCGGATGCGGCCGCCCGGAACGGTCCGCCACGCGGAAGGCGAGGAAGCCGAAGACCGCCGACGGATAGGTCACGAGCCGGAACGCCGAGTCCCGGGCCACCCGGCTCACGCGGTCGGGGGCGCCGATCTGCTCGAGCAGGTCGGCCTCGTGCGTGAGGATCAGGTTGAGGGCCGCGTCGGGGTCCGGCGCGAAGCGCCACACCACGCGGCGGATGGCGGGAACCGGAGCGCGCGTGGTGTCGGCCGCGAGGGTCAGCGACTCGCCATGCGTCCAGCCGGCGAGCCGGTACGGTCCGGAGCCGATGAGCCGCGCGCTGGTGGTGTCCGCCGCCCAGCTCGCGCGGGGAATCGTTCCCCAGATGTGCTTCGGGAGAATGCGGACATGCCACGTCGCGTCGTACAGCTGCTCGGGTGACGGCTCCGCGAAGTGGAGGGTGACCGTCGCCGAATCGTCGGCCACCGCGGTGATCCGGCCGGCGACGTAGGGCCGCGCCCCGGCGTCCACCAGCGAGTCGGCGTACGCATCGAAGGAGAAGACCACGTCCTCCGCGGTCACGGCGCGGCCATCCTGCCAGCGGGCGCCGGGCCGCAGGTGGAACCGCCACGCGAGCGAATCGATCCGCTCCCACCGCGCGGCGAGCGCGGGGCGAAACGCCGTGGT
>JAICVB010000034.1 GCA_025935545.1 Gemmatimonadales bacterium | reverse complement strand
GCCGCCGGAGCCGCGGCGATGGCGGGACTCATCGTGATCTCCACCTTCGGCTGCAACGCCGGGCTCGTGCTCGCCGGCCCGCGCGTCTATTACGCCATGGCGGAGGACCGGCTCTTCTTCCGCCGCGCGGGGGAGCTGCACCCGCGGCACCGCACCCCCATCTTCGGGCTCGCCGTGCAGGCGGTGTGGGCCTCGGTGCTCTGCCTGAGCGGCACCTACAACCAGCTGCTCGACTACGTGATCTTCGCGTCGGTCCTCTTCTACTTCCTGACCACGCTTGCGCTCTTCCGGCTCCGCCGGAAGCGGCCCGACCTGCCGCGGCCGGTGAAGGCCTTCGGATACCCGGTCGTCCCGGGGCTGTACATGGTCGCGGCGGCCGCCCTGATGGTGGTCCTGCTCGTCCGGAAGCCGCTCTTTACCTGGCCCGGGCTCATCATCGTGGCCCTCGGCATCCCGGTCTATCTGGTGTGGCGGCGCTCCGCCTTGCGCTCCGGGTAAATCCGCCCTACTCTACAAGATGGAACCCTCGACGCTCAACGGCCCTTCCGCCCCTCCCGGGGTCGCGGAGGGCCGTCGCGCATCCGCCACCGAGCAGCGGGCCGCCGAGCCGGCCGCGCCCCGGATCCGCGCCCAGGTCGGTCTCACCTTCGACGACGTCCTGCTGGTGCCGCGACACTCCGCGGTCCACCCCCGCGACGTCTCGACCCGCACCCGCCTCACCCGCGCCATCTCGCTCAACATTCCGCTCATCTCGGCCGCCATGGATACGGTCACCGAAGCCGACATGGCGATCGCCATGGCGCGCGCCGGCGGCATCGGGGTGATCCACAAGAACATGTCCGTGGAGCGCCAGGCCGCGGAGGTGGACCGGGTCAAGCGGAGCGAGAGCGGGATGATCCTGAACCCGATCACGCTCGGGCCCGACCGCCCCCTCCGCGAGGTCGTGGCGCTCATGCGCCGGTTCAAGATCTCCGGCGTCCCCATCGTGGACGGCCAGGGCCGGCTGGTGGGCATCGTCACCAACCGCGATCTCCAGTTCGAGCGCAACCTCGACCAGCCGATCGGCGAGGCGATGACCCGGGAGAACCTGGTCACCGCGCCGGTCGGCACCGATCTGGACGAGGCCGAGCGGATGCTGGCGCGGCACCGGATCGAGAAGCTGCCCGTCGTGGATGGCGAGGGCGTGCTCAAGGGACTGATCACGGTGAAGGACATCTTCAAGCGCCGCGAGCACCCCAACGCCAACAAGGACCAGCACGGCCGGCTGCGGGTCGCCGCCGCGGTGGGCGGCACGCCGGGCGATCTCACCCGGGCGCGCGCCCTCCTGGGCGCCGGCGCCGACGTGATCGTGATCGACTCCGCGCACGGGCACAGCGAAGGGGTGATGGGCACCCTGGACGCGATCCGCCGCGCCTTTCCCGACGCGCAGATCATCGCCGGCAACGTCGCGACCGAGGCGGGCGCCCGCGAGCTCGTGCGCCGCGGCGCGGACGCCGTCAAGGTGGGGATCGGCCCCGGCAGCATCTGCACCACGCGCGTCGTCACCGGCGTGGGTGTGCCGCAGGTGACCGCCATCATGGACGCGGTGCGCGGCGCGGGCGACGTGCCGATCATCGCCGACGGCGGCATCAAGTACTCGGGTGACATGGTGAAGGCGCTGGCCTCGGGCGCGTCATCCGCCATGATGGGCTCGATGCTGGCCGGCACCGAGGAGAGCCCCGGCGAGAGCGTGCTGGCGGAGGGCCGGCGCTTCAAGATGATCCGCGGGATGGGGAGCCTGTCCGCCATGCAGGACGGCTCGGCCGACCGGTACTTCCAGGAGGGCGAGATGGCGCCCTCCAAGTGGGTGCCGGAAGGGATCGAGGGGCGCGTCCCGTACAAGGGCGCGGTGGCCGACGTCATCTACCAGATGGTGGGCGGCCTCCGGAGCGGGATGGGCTACTGCGGCGTGGCCGACATCCCGGCGCTGCAGCGCGACGTCGAGATGATCCAGGTGACCTCGGCCGGGCTGCGCGAGTCGCACCCGCACGACGTGACGATCACGCGCGAGGCGCCCAACTACAGTGCATGAGGCGGCGGCCGCGCCGCCCGTCTGACCGCAGTCCGCATCAATTCTCCAACCGAGGCATCTGATGAGCGTACTCGAGGTGAAGGACGCCCCGTCGTCGCGCCCGCCCACCTACGGCGGCGGCACCGGCCTGTGGGCCACCAAGTCGATTTCGGCACTGCGGGCGGAGGCGGAGGCCACCGGCGAGCGGTCGCTCAACCGCACGCTGGGCGCGATGAACCTCACGATGCTGGGCATCGGCGCCATCATCGGCGCCGGCATCTTCGTGCTGACCGGCCTCGCCGCCGCCCTGCACGCCGGGCCCGCCGTGCCGATCTCGTTCATCTTCGCCGCGGTGGCCTGCGGCCTCGCCGGGCTCTGCTACGCCGAGATGGCGAGCGCCGTGCCGGTGGCCGGGAGCGCCTACACCTACTCCTACGCCACCATGGGCGAGTTCATCGCCTGGATCATCGGCTGGGACCTGGTGCTCGAGTACGCGATGGGAGCCGCCACCGTCGGCGTCGGCTGGTCGGGGTACTTCGTGAGCCTGCTCGACTACCTGGGGATCCACATCCCCGTCGCCCTCACGTCGTCGCCGCTCATCCACTGCAGCGCGGCGGACGTCACCAAGGCGGTGAAGTTCTGCACCCATGAGGGATGGAACACCACGGGGGCGCTCTTCAACCTGCCCGCCGTCGCCATCGTGCTGATCGCCTCCGCCATCCTCGTGATCGGCATCGAGGAGTCGGCCAAGGTGAACAACATCATCGTCGTGCTCAAGATCGCGGTGGTGCTGATGTTCATCGCCTTCGGCCTGGGCTACGTGAACACCGCCAACTGGCACCCGTTCATTCCCCAGAACACCGGCACCTTCGGCCAGTTCGGCTGGAGCGGCGTCTTCCGCGGCGCCGGCCTCATCTTCTTCGCGTACATCGGATTCGACGCCGTCAGCACGGCGGCGCAGGAAGCGAAGAACCCGCAGCGCGACATGCCCATCGGCATCCTGGGGTCGCTCGCCATCTGCACCGTGCTCTACATCCTCGTCTCGATGGTGCTCACCGGCGTCATCAAGTACGACCAGCTCAACGTGGCGCACCCGGTGGCCTACGCCGTCGAGAACGTCGCCGGCCTCCGCTGGCTCACGCCGTTCATCACCGTCGGCGCGGTGCTCGGCCTGGGCTCGGTGGTGCTGGTCATGCTGCTCGGCCAGTCGCGGGTGTTCTACTCGATGTCCCGTGACGGCCTCATGGGGCCGTGGGCCGGCAAGGTGCACCCGAAGTACCGGACGCCGTATCTCTCGACGATCTACGTCGGCCTGATCGTCGCCGTGATCACCGGTACCTTCCCGATCCAGCTCCTGGGCGAGCTCGTCAACATCGGGACCCTGCTCGCCTTCGTGCTGGTGTGCGCCGGCGTCTGGATCCTCCGCCGCACCCGGCCCGACCTCGAGCGGCCGTTCCGGACGCCGCTCGTGCCCTTCGTGCCGATCCTGGGCATCATCTCGTGCTTCGGGCTCATGGCGACGCTGCCGGGCGACACCTGGATCCGGCTGTTCGTCTGGCTGCTGATCGGGTTCGTGATCTACTTCAGCTATGGGCGGAAGCACAGCCACCTGCAGCAGGAGATCGCGGCCGGCGGCAAGCCGATGGGCTGAGCGGGACCTGCTACCTGTCACGAAGCGCCGCCGCGAGGCGGCGCTTTCGTTTCAGGGCGCACCACGTGATTGACAGCGCGGCCAATTCGTCGTAAGTGTGTGGCGCCTTTTTCCGGAATCGCGACCGACCACTCCATCCGAGGCCCGCATGGACCTGTTCCGCCGCAAGAGCGTCACCGCCCTCCAGGCCGAAGCCGAGGCCGACCACAGCCTCAAGCGCTCGCTGGGCGTCGTCAACCTCACCGCGCTGGGGATCGGCGCCATCATCGGCACCGGCATCTTCGTCCTCACCGGGACCGTGGCCGCGCAGAACGCGGGGCCGGCCGTGATCCTCTCGTTCGTCCTCGCGGGGGTCGCGTCGATCTTCGCCGCGCTCTGTTACAGCGAGTTCGCTTCGCTCGTGCCCATGGCGGGCAGCGCCTACACCTACGGCTACGCCACGCTGGGTGAGCTGGTCGCGTGGATCATCGGCTGGGACCTGATCCTCGAGTACGCGCTGAGCGCGACGACGGTCGCGATCGGGTGGTCCGGCTACGTCGTCTCGTTCCTGGCCGACATCGGGATCCACGTCCCGGCACACTTCCAGGCGGCGCGGGGCACGGTCGTTACGCTGGCCGACGGCACGACCACGACGGCCATCTTCAACATCCCCGCCGTCATCATCGTCGCCATCGTCACGACGCTGCTCGTCGTCGGCGTGCGCGAGTCGGCCAATGTGAACAACGTCATCGTCTTCATCAAGCTCGCGGTGGTCCTCCTCTTCATCGCGCTCACGGTGAAGGCGGTGAACCCCCAGAACTGGCACCCCTTCATCCCGCCCAACACCGGGAGTCGCGAGCACTTCGGGTTCAGCGGCGTGGCCGCGGGGGCAGGGGTGGTCTTCTTCGCCTACATCGGATTCGACGCGGTGAGCACCGCGGCGCAGGAGGCGAAGAACCCCCAGCGCGACATGCCGATCGGCATCATCGGCTCGCTGATCGTGTGCACGATCCTCTACATCATCGTCGCCGCCATCGCGACCGGCGTGCTGCCCTACACCCAGCTCGACGTGCCCGATCCGATCGCGAAGGTGGCCGACGCCGCCGGGCTCGGCTGGGTCTCGTCGCTCATCAAGCTCGGCGCCATCGCGGGGCTCACGTCGGTCATCCTGGTCCAGCTCCTCGGCCAGTCGCGCGTCTTCTACTCCATGGGGCGGGACGGGCTGCTGCCGCCCTTCGTCAACAAGGTGCACCCGCGCTTTCGCACGCCGTGGATCACGTCCATCCTCACCGGCGTGGCGGTGGCCATCCCGGCGGGCATCCTGCCGGTGCGCGACGCCGCCAAGCTGGTCTCGATCGGGACGCTGCTCGCCTTCGTGATCGTGTCCATCGGCATCCTCGTCCTCCGGATCCGCGAGCCGGAGCTCGAGCGCCCGTTCCGGACGCCGATCGTCTGGTTCGTGGCGCCCATGGGCGCGATCTCCGCGCTCTACCTCATGAGCAGCCTCGACATCGAGACCTGGATCCGGCTCGTCGTGTGGCTCGCGATCGGCCTCACCATCTACTTCCTCTACGGCCGCCACCACGCGCGGGTCGCGGGATAGCCCCCATTATCTTGTCCCCATGCCGACCTCGCTCGCTCCCGACCGCATCGCCGCCGCCCAGGCGCTGGGGGCCGTCCTCGCCCCCGGTAGGCGGGTCTGCCTCACCACCCATGTGAACCCCGACGGCGACGGGCTCGGGAGCGAGGTCGGCCTCCTCCACCTCCTCCGGGCCCGCGGCGTGGACGCCGTCATCACCAACCCGACCGCGACGCCCGGCCGGTTCGACTTCCTGCTCGACGACCTGCCGGGATGCGACCGGTCCGCGCATGCCGTGAAGGAGCTGCGCCGGGCCGACGTCATCGTCGTGCTCGACATCTCCGACCTGGGCCGGCTCGGCATGCTCTGCGACACAGTGCGCGATGCCGGGGTGCCGGTGGCCTGCGTGGACCACCACGTGAGCGACGGCATGCTGCCCGACGGGCCGCGCTACCTCGACGCCACCGCCGCCGCCACCGGCGAGCTCATCTACGAGATCGCCATCGCCAATGGCTGGCCGCTCACGCCGCTCGTGGCGCAGGCGCTCTATGTGGCGCTCCTGACCGACACCGGCGGCTTCCGCTTCAGCAACACGCGCCCGCGCACCCTCCGCGTCGCGGCCGACCTGCTGGAGACCGGGGTCGATCCCGAGCAGATCTACCTCGACGTCTACGCCCGCGCCCCCGAGGGCCGGCCGCGGCTCTTCGCCGAGGCGCTGCAGACCCTCGTCGTCGAGCCGCAGCATGGGCTGGCGTGGGTCACCGTGCCGCCGGGTGCCATCGAGCGGCTTGGCGTCACCTCCGATGACCTCGACGGCGTGGTCGAGTTCCCCCGCTCGATCGAGGGAGTGCGCATGGCGCTCCTCTTCCGCGAGGCGGCGCAGGGCCGGATCAAGGTGTCGCTCCGCTCGGTGGGCAACGTGGACGTGGCGGAGTTCGCCAAGCGCTTCGGCGGCGGCGGACATCGCAAGGCCGCCGGGCTCTCGGTGGTCGGCTCGATGGTGGACGTGCAGGGCACGGTGCTCGAGGCGGCGCGCGAATATCTCGCCGCCACCAACGGGCACCCTTGAGACGGCCCTGCACGACCTTATTATTCCGTGCATGGACATCTTCGATCGCATTGAGCAGTCCCTCGATACCCTCCGTCCCTACATCGCCTCGCATCGCGGCAACGTCGAAGTGGTGGACTTCGACGAAGGGGAAGGCACCCTGCTGGTCCGCCTCGGGGGCACCTGCCGGGGATGCTCCGCGTCCACCGTCACGCTGAAGCAGGGAATCGAAAGCCGGCTCCGGGCCATGGTGCCCGAAGTGCGGCACGTCGAGGCGGTCTGATGGCCGACGCCCTCGAGGCCCGGGTCATCAGCGCCCTCGCCGGCATCCAGAATCCGCGGCTCGAGAACGACCTGATCTCCTCCGGCATGGTGCGCGACCTCGAGATCGCGCCCGATGGCCGCGTGAGCTTCACCTTCCTCCTCGGCTCCGACGACCCCGCCACGCTGGTGCGCGCCGCCCGGAGCGCCGTCCGCGCCGTGCCCGGCGTGAGCGAGGTCAAGATCAACGTGACCAACCCGTCGGCGCCCGCGCGCGACACGCACGGCCCGCCCCAGTCCGCCGGGATGCCGGCACCGCCGGCCCCGATGGAGCAGCCCAACCTGGGCCGCATCCTCGCGGTCAGCTCCGGCAAGGGCGGGGTGGGGAAGTCCACCGTGGCCGCCAACCTGGCCGTGGCGCTCGCGGAGGCGGGCTTCCGGGTGGGCGTGATGGACGCCGACATCTACGGCCCCAACCTGCCGCGGATGTTCGGCGTGTTCGAGCGGCCGCCGGTGCGCGACGGGCAGATGCAGCCCCTCGAGGCCCATGGCGTGCGCCTCATGTCCCTCGGCTTCATCGTGGAGCGGGACGCCCCCGCCATCTGGCGCGGCCCGATCATCATGAAGATCATCCAGCAGTTCCTGCGCGACGTGAACTGGGGCGAGCTCGACTACTTCATCGTGGACATGCCGCCCGGCACCGGCGATGCCCAGCTCTCGCTGGTCCAGTCGGTGCACGTCTCCGCCGCGCTCATCGTGACGACGCCGCAGCAGGTCGCCGTGGGCGACGCCCTCCGCGGCGCGAAGATGTTCGAGCGCGTCGGCGTCCCGGTCATCGGGATCGTCGAGAACATGAGCCCGTTCACCGACCCGTCCGGACGGCGCTGGGAGCTCTTCTCCTCCGGCGGCGGGCTCCGGCTGGCCGAGGAGCTGGGTATTCCCCTCATCGCCTCGGTGCCGCTCGAGCCGGGCCTGGCCGAGCTGGCGGACGCGGGGCAGCCCGTCCTGGTGGGCGCGCCGGACAGCGCAGCCGCCAGGGCGCTCCGGCTCGCCGCCGACCGCGTGCGCGAGGAGCTGGGGGCCCGCCCCGTCGCCCTGCCGATCCTCCGCGGTTGACCACCGCGGCGCGCGGCCCGATCGCGCTCCTGACCGACTTCTCCACCGCCGATGCGTATGTTGCCGAGGTCCGGGGAGCGCTGCTGACCGCGCTCCCCGGCGTGACGCTGGTGGATGTCTCGCACGCCATTCCCCCGGGTGACGTGCGCAGCGGTGCCTACATCCTCGGTCGCGTCTGGCGGCGGTTTCCCGAGGGGACCGTCTTCCTCGCGGTGGTTGATCCGGGCGTCGGCACCGAGCGCGCGGCGCTCGCGGTGCGGGCGGGCAACCGTTCCTTCGTCGCGCCCGACAACGGGCTCCTCACGCCGGTGCTCGCCGCGGCGGACGCGGTCGTGGCGCTCCCGACACCGGCGGGTGCCTCGCCCACCTTCCACGGCCGCGACCTGTTCGCGCCGGCCGCCGCCGCCATTGCCGGCGGCGCGCCCATCGAATCCCTGGGCGCGCGCTTCGACGGCGATCCCATCCGGATCGAGCATACCGAGCCGCACTATGAGGGGAAGTCGGTGGTGGGCGAGGTGATCTACGTGGATCGCTTCGGGTCGCTGGTCACCAACCTCACGCCGGAGCTCGTCCCGTCCTACGCGCGGCTCGAGGTCGAGAACGTGGACGCCGGCCCGCTGCGCCGGACGTTCGGGGATGTGCCGACCGGCGGGCTGGTGAGCTACGTGGGCTCGGGCGGCGAGATCGAGATCGCCGTGCGCGACGGCTCCGCCGCGCGGCGGCTCGGGATCGGTGTGGGCGGGCGCGTCCGGGCGCGGCTGGGCTGATCAGACGCCGGCGGGCGGCGCGGCGAGCTGCATCTCGCCGCGGAAGCGCTCCACGTTGAGTCCGGCGACATGGCGCCGAATCCATCAGGGCGCGGGACCCGCGACGGGGCCGGCATCCGGCGGCATGCCCCGGAGCCGGCGGACCACCCGCCGGAGGAAGCCGGCCAGCTTCCAGATCACGAACGTCGCGAGCACCACGAGCACGATGACGATCCCCGCCGTGAGCAGCGGGTGCGTCGCCGCGAGCCAGCTGAGCCCTACCGCTCCCACGTCCTCCGCCGTGCTCAGGAACCAGTTGCTGAACGGCTCCGGGCTCGTGTTGGCCGCCGCGCGCATCGAGGCCTTGGCGCCGTGCGAGGTGAGCGCGACGCTGCCGGCGAGGAGGGCGGCCCCGATCTTCCAGGCATCGGGCACGCTGCCGAACGAGCTGTAGGCGATGAGCGCCGCCGCGGGCGGCCGGATGAAGGTGTGGATCGCGTCCCAGGCGCTGTCCACGAAG
This sequence comes from Gemmatimonadales bacterium, assembly GCA_025935545.1. Taxonomy (GTDB): domain Bacteria; phylum Gemmatimonadota; class Gemmatimonadetes; order Gemmatimonadales; family GWC2-71-9; genus JAICUF01. The sequence continues at coordinate 9,921 of JAICVB010000034.1, read as the reverse complement.
GGAATCTTGTCGGCCACGAACTCGATCACGAACATCGTGAGCGCAATGCCGATGATGACGGGGCTGGCGAGCACCTGCAGCGAGGGCGGCAGCTGGACTACGCCGAAGCGCTGGAAGAGCCCGGCGGCGGCGACCGTCGCGTAGAGGTTGAGGCCCGAGGCGAACGACGTGCCGAGGGCGAACCCCAGGGTCTGGAGCGGGGTCAGTTCACCCACTCGACGTCGATGCCGCCGAGTGTCGAGGAGACCGAGAGGTCGAGATGCCGGGTCGCGTGCTCATAGCCCGGGGAAAGATACGCATTTCCCCGGCGCGTCCACCCGGCCGTCGGGAAGCTGGAGAGGAATCGGTCCAGCGTGAGGCGGATGCCGAGGTCGCGGGGAAGGCGGAGGGTGAGCGACCCGACCGCCATCTGGACGCGGACCCGGGCCTCCGACGGCCAGCTTCCGGACAGGTCGAGCAGCGCCTTCCCCACGCCGCCCTCGAACACGACCTGGCGGCAGCGGCTGTTGCCCAATCCGAGCACCGACACGTCGGCCGCGCCCGCGCTGATGGCCGCCGCGGCGCAGAGGCCGGCGTTCGGGCGCGAGAAGCGGAGGGTGGTGCGGCTCGCGCCCGTGGTCAGGTGGAGATCGGTGAGACGCAGCCCGCCCAGCTCCAGCTCGGATTCGGCGGCCCCCAGCTGGAGGGTGAGGTCGAGGCTCACGTCGGGCGAGAGGGTGATCACGGCCCGCTGGTCGAGCTGCCGGCGCGAGCCGATGTGAAAGCCCCCGGCGCCGGTGCTGGTGAGGCCCAGACGCACGGTCTCGCTCGCCGCGTCGAATGCGCTGAGCGGGGCGTAGCGCTCGCCGTCGTATGACATCGCGACGCGGTAGAGGTCGGAGCCCGAGGCGGGGGCGACGCGGAGGGTGCCGGCCCCGTATTCGACGCGCGCGATCAGCCGCGTCTCGCCGTGGAGCTGGCGGGAGGTCGAGAAGTCGCGCATCGTCTGCGCGCTCAGGGCGGCCGGCAGGAGAAGCGCGGCCGCCAGCGCCGCGCGGTGCATCATGAGCCCGAGGTGGGGCTGCGGGTCGCGCCCGGGCGGCGGACGGCGGGCACGCCGAATTGCGGCGTGGCCCACAGGTATTCGTCGGTCAGCGCCTCGGGCGGGATGATGCGGCCCGCGAAGTTCTCCCGCACGCCGGCCCGGCTCAGGAGCGCCGCGCCGAAGCCCGCCGTGCCGAGGAACCAGGTCACCAGAATCGCGGCGCCGCGGATGAGGTCGCCCGCCACCGGCACCCAGCCGAGGGCCGCCCACGCTGCCCAGAGCACGAGCATCGCGCCGAGCCCCGCGGCGAGGAACCGGTAGCTGCTCGCCGTGGCGACCACGGTGCCTTGCGCGAGCCGCCGCCGCGTCCAGGTCTCGCCCAGCGCGTGCGCTACCGCGAGATACCCGCCCACGACGCCCACCACCGCGAGCAGCACGTAGGCGATGATCGCGAAGGGCAGGAGGAGTATCCCGGCGACGCTCAGCACGAGGCCCACCACGAGCATGCCGAAGGTCGGGAGGAGGAGGATCTGACCCAGCAGCCCGGTCACGAAGGATCGGCCGAACGAATGCGACACCGTGTCGGACACGATCTCGAGGTTGTGGCGGCCGAAGGCCACCAGGCCGAGGCCCAGCACGCCCAGCGTGATGATCACGCCGGCGAGACCGGCCAGCCGGCGCAGCGTGAGCTCGACCGGGGAGAGCGGCACCGCGGTGGCGCCCGCGCTGAGCGTCCGGATGGCGCCGTCCACCACGCCACCCTGCTCGCGGACGCGGCCGTGAATGGCGAGCACGTCGCCGGAGATGACGGCGCCGCTGTGCACGATCACGTTGCCGTCGAGGGTCACCACGTTGCCCTGCACCCGGCCGTACACGTCGGCGTCGCCCCGGAGGACGAGGAGGTGGCCGCGGACGGTCTGGTCGGAGCCGACGCTGTAGTCGCCCAGACGGGCCTGCCCGTTGGGGACGGAGACGCGGAGCCGCGCGGCGGGGGTGCGGGCGAGCGGGGCCAGGCGCGCCTCGAGGCGCGCGGGCTGGCTCAGGTCGCCGAGCTCTACCGTGGGGCCGCCGGCGGGGGCGGCGGCAATCGCCTGGGGCCGGACCGACTGCGTGGTGTCGTGATCGCGAAGCTGCTGGATCATGCCCCAGATGTCGCGGGCCGTGTCGATGGCGGGGCGCCGGTCGGCGCGGAGGGCGCCCGGCGTGGCGGCGACGAGGAGGAGCGCCGCGAAGAGCCCGCTACGCGTTCGCATGCGACACCGGCCCCGACGGCAGCGTCATCAGCTTCCGGAGGGCCAGCAGTCCCCCGAGGTAGGTGAGCGAGACGAGCGCGGAGAGTGCCGCGAGGCGCGCCGGGGTGGCCGCGAGATCGCGCAGCATGCCGTAGCCGGGCTGCTCCGTCGCGCTGGATGCGGCGCTTCGGAGCGCCGTCCAGAGCCACTGGCCCGCCGTGGCGGTGAGCCAGGTGCCGGCCGCCGCGATGGTGTCGCGGTGGGCGAGGCTCCATGCCACGCTCGCTGCCATCGACGCGACGACCACGACCGCCAGCGTCGCCGCCAGGGCGAGCGAGCGCCGGGTGGCGAAGAGGCGGCGCCGGGCCGTGTCGAGGGACCGGAGGGCGAACGGGTCGGGGAGCGCCACCGCGGCCATCACCTGGTCGGCGAAGAGCGCGGACGGAGCAAAGACGGGGAGGGCACGGAGCTGCTCGATCAGCTCCCGGTCGGCGACGGCCACCTCGCGGCAGGCTTCGCAGGCATCGACGTGCGCCTGCGCCGCGGAGCCGGGGTGTCCGGCCAGCCAGGCATCGATGTCGTCGGGCGACAGATGCTCGTCGGGGCGTCGGGTCATAAGTGAGCCCTCCTACGGGGGCGTTTCGGGGAAGGTTTCATTCCTTCAGATGTCCCAGCATGAGCCGCAATTCGTTTCGCGCGCGATGGATGTACGTCTTCACCGTTCCCAGCGGCAGGCCGAGGATTTCGGCGATCTCCTCGTACGCGCGGCCGTCCACGTGGCGGAGCAGGATGCAGGAGCGGTACTCCGGGCGCAGCCGCGCGATGGCGGTCTCGATCTCGCCGCCCAGCTCGCGCGCCTCGACCTCCTCGAGCGCCGTCTCCTGGCGGTCGCCGATCTGGAGCGCCGTCGCCTCGATTGCCTCCGGCGTTTCCGCGTGCGGCGAGCCATCCAGCGAGAGCGTGTCGAGCTCGCGCCGGCGGAGGTGATCGATCGCGGCATTGTTCGCGATCTTGAAGATCCAGGAGGAAAACTTGAATTCGGGACGGTACGACTCGATCGCGTTGAGCGCCTTGACGAAGGTTTCCTGCGCGAGGTCCTCGGCCAGCTCGCGGTCCCGCACCATGCGGTACACCAGCGAGAAGACGGGACGCTCGTAGCGGCGCACCAGCTCGCGGTACGCCGCCTCCTGCCCGTGACGCGCGAGCGCCACGACCTCCTGGTCGGTGGCGCCGGCCAGTTCGATCCGGCTACCGGCCATGGCGTGCGGCCGCCGTTGCGGCGCCGCTCGGGGGAGGACTACATTCCGCGCCTATGTTCGCCTCGGATCGGGAGTTACCGGTTTCGGGCGGGGCGGCCAAGCGGGCCTATGTCCGGCAGATCTTCGCCGCCATCGCCCCCACCTACGACCGCCTCAACCGGATCATGAGCCTCGGGCTCGACCTCCGCTGGCGCCGCGCCGCCCTCCGGCGGCTCGGCTGGGAGCGATCGAGCGGGGGGACGTTTCTCGACCTCTGTGCCGGCACGCTCGACTTCGCGGCCCAGCTCGAGCGCCGCCCCGGCTTCCGCGGCCGGATCATTGCCGCCGACTTCGCGCCCGCCATGCTTCGCGCCGGCCGCGCGAAGACACGCGCGCTCTGCGTCACCGCCGACGCGCTCGCACTGCCGTTCCCTTCCGGCTACTTCGACGGCGCCATGCTCGGCTGGGGCGCGCGGAACTTCGCCGATCTCGATGGCGGCCTGGCCGAGGCGGCGCGCGTGCTCGCGCCCGGCGCGCGGCTCGTCGTCCTCGACATGGCCACTCCCGCGCACCAACCGCTTCGGGGGCTCTATCTGCTGTATTTCGAGCGCGTGCTGCCGGTGATGGGCCGGCTCATATCGAAACATAGGAGCGCGTATAGCTGGTTACCAGCGTCCACGCGGGCCTTTCCCGCGCCGCCGGAGCTCGCGCGTCGACTCGAGGGTGCCGGATTCACCGCGGTCACGTGGTCCACCTTCCTGGGCGGCGCCACCGCGCTCCATGTCGCCACGCGCGGGAGCGCCTGATGCGCCTCGGCATCATTTCCGACACGCACGGCCTCCTCCGGCCCGAGGTCTTCGATGTGTTCCGCGAGGTGGACCACATCCTTCACGCGGGCGACGTCGGCCCGCCGGCGATCCTCACGGAGCTCGAAGCCCTGGCACCCGTGACCGCGGTGTATGGCAACACCGACGGCTGGGACCTCCGCGGCCGGCTGGCCCAGGTGGCGACCATCCGGCTCGACGGGTTCGACATCGTCGTCACCCACGGCGACCAGTTCGGCTCGCCCACGCCGGAGGCGCTCAACGCCGCGTTCCCCCGGGCGGAGATCATCGTGTACGGCCACACCCACCGGCCGCTGCTCACGACGGTGGATGTAGTGGTCACGGTGATGAATCCGGGAGGCGCCGGGCCGAAACGGTTCAACCTCCCGCCCTCGGTCGGCATCATGGAGCTCGAGCCCGGGATACCGCCCCGGGCCCGGCTGGTTCCGCTGCTGGAGTTCGATCCGCCGGACTGATCAGTCCTTCGGGGGGAGGGAGTCCACCGCGGGCGTGCTGCTCTTGGGACCGAGTCCCATGCCGATGATGGCGCCCTTGTCGTCCATCACCCACCGGACCACCAGCGGCTCCTCGAAGTGGTCGAACATCGCCTCATGCCAGAACTGCGGCATGCCCCGCCGCCAGGTCATCTTCTCGACCAGCACCATCGTCTCGTTGCCGGCCCGGGAGGCCAGCCGATCGCGCTGCTGCAGGATGCCGTCCACGCCGCCGGAGCCCTGCTGTGCCTGTGGAGTCGCGTGGGCCAGCAGACTGTCGGCCCTGCCGTTGAAGAACCAGCCCGTATACTGCTTGCCCAGCGTGAGGTACTGCTCTTCGGTCAGCCGCGTATGCGCGGTCTGGGCGCTGCCGGCGCGCGCGAACAGCAGCGCGGCAGTGGCACCGGAGAGAAAGATCGAAGGACGCATGCCTGCCTCGGGTGAAGTGATGCGGGCCGTACGGCGAGCCACCGTCCTTTGTTTCAGCCCGAAACGCTACCGCTCGAACCCCAGGAGGCTGTAGAGGAGCAGGAGGAGGACGATCGAAGTGATGACGACGTAGGTCCGATCCCGCTGACGCAGGAAGGCCACGAGGGAGAAGGCCACGCGCGCCACCGGCGTCGCGATCAGGAGGAGGAGGCCGAGCTGGATGACGGCGCGGGGATCCAGCGCCCGGACCCCGCGCACCACGCCGGCCACGCTGGTGAGCTCGGGCGGCTGGCCGCGGAACTCGCCGTAATGCACCGGCGCCGACCCCGACCGGACGAGATAGAAGATCCCGCCGACCAGCGCCACGGCCGCGGCGGTGAGCACCCCCCATCGCAGCAGGTTGCCGACGAACAGCTCCACCTGTTCGTCGGTCCACCGGCCGGTCCCGCGCGGCGCGGTCACAGGCCGCCGGTGATGCCCTTGTAGAGCATCTCGAAGGCGAGCACCACGATGATGACGCTGAAGATGTTCCGGAGGACGCGCACGCGGGCGCCGGCCAGGATGCGCGCCCCGAAGAGCGCGCCGCTCAGGACGCCGAGCATGACGGGCAGCGCTAGGCCGGGGTCGATGTAGCCGCGGGTCAGGTAGATCCCCGCGCTCGCCGCCGCCGTCACCCCGATCATGAAGTTGCTGGTGGTGGTCGAGACCTTGAACGGCAGCCGCATCACCTGGTCCATGGCGAGCACCTTGACCACCCCTGACCCGATGCCGAGCAGTCCCGACAGAATTCCGGCGACGTACATGAGGGCGAACCCCGCGGGCACGCCGCGCACGCCGTACGCCTGGCGCCCGGCGGGCGTCGGATAGGTGCCGTCCAGCCGCAGGCGCGTGGCCCAGCGATCGGGCTCGGCCAGGGGATGCTCCTCGCGCCGGCGCGTGGAGCGCCACGCCGAATAGAAGAGCACGAGCGAGAAGATCACCGCGATGACGTTCGGCGAGATGAGTCCCGCCAGGTAGGCGCCGCCCAGGGCGCCCAGTGTCGTCGCCACCTCGAGCAGCATGCCGATGCGGATGTTGGTGTAGCCCTCGCGCACGTACGCGGCCGCCGCGCCGGAGGAGGTCGCGATCACCGAGACGAGCGAGGCGCCGATGGCATAGCGGATGTCCACGCCGAAGACGAGCGTGAGGAGGGGCACGATCACGATGCCGCCGCCCAGCCCGGTGAGGGCGCCCAGGAGGCCCGCGGCAAAGGCGCCCGAGCCGACCAGGAGCGTGAGAGCGAGCACGCTCACTAGTTGAGCCAGTGAGCGTAGGGGGTGGTGCGGCGGAGCGCGTCGGGATGCTGGCGGAACCAGGACATCACGAGCAGGATCTCGTCGATCGATTCGAGGGGCAGGGGGCCCGGCGGCGGCACCGGCGTGGACGCGATGTCGGACACGACGGAACGGAATGCCTCGTGCTCGATCGGCGTGGCCGGATAGGGATAGGCGGCCCGCACCACGCCCTGGCGGATCACGTACGCCCGGTCATCGCCGAAGTCGCCGGGGTCGCGGTAGACGAAGGTGAGGAGATCGACCGCGCTCCGGGCGCGGCTCGTCGCGCCCAGCAGCCACTCCAGGTGCTCGAACTTTTCGCGCCATCGCGCCGCCAGCTCGAACTCCGCGGTCTCGGCGGCCGTCGTCATGGCGCGCACCACGCGGTCGATCGGCTGGATGGTGCGGCCCTCCAGGAACGCCATCGCCGTCTCCACCCGCGCGCGATACTCCGATTCCCCGATGAATCCCGCGCACGGTCCGGCGCAGAAGCCGAACTCGTGGCGCATGCATGCCGCCTGCCGCGGCATCCCGAAGAGGTCGCCCTGGCCGGGAAAGACGATCGGCATGGTCGGCGCACAGTCACGGAGGCCGAGCAGGTCGTTGAGGGTGCGCACCGCCTCGACCGTCCGGCCCAGCGACGGGAAGGGGCCGTAGCAGCGCAGGTCCTCCGGCGCGACGGCACTACCGGCGGTGACCCGCGGCGCCGGGCCGCCGGACACCTTGATGAGGACCGAGCGCCGCGTGCGATTCAGCCGCCAGTTGAAGTGGGGCCGGAACTTCCGGATCTGCCGCAGCTCGGTGAGGTAGGCCGAGAACTCGCTCGGCACGTATTCCCAGCGGACGTCGTGCGCGGCGTAGAGGATGCGCGCCGCCTTGTCCTCGGGATACTTCGCGCGGAAATAGGTGAGGAGGCGGGTGCGGAGCCGCTTGGCCTTCCCCACGTAGAGCACGCGCCCGGTGTTGTCCACCATGTGGTACACGCCGGGGCGGTTCTCGGCCAGCGCGCACACCCGATCCCGCAGCTGCCCCAGGTCGGCGGCCGGGAGCGGCAGGAGCCGCGCGCGCGACCGCCTCAGGCCTGGCATCGGTGGCAGAAGACGGTGGCGCGGCCGTCGATGTCGTGGGTTCCCGCGAGCCGCGTGCCGCAGTTGACGCAGCGCTCGCCCTCGCGGCCATAGACGTTGAGCGCGAGCTGGAACCCGCCCCGCTCCCCGGTACCGGTGCGGTAGTCGCGGAAAGTCGTCCCCTTCGAGCGGATCGCCGCCCGGAGGATGCGGCGCACCTCGGTGTGCAGGCGCCGGTACTCGTCCGGCGTGACCCGGTTCGCCGGGCGCGACGGATCGATCCCCGCGGCGAAGAGCGCCTCGTTGGCGTAGATGTTCCCGACTCCGACCACGTAGCGCTGATCCATCAGCACCTTCTTGATCGCCTGGCGCGAGCGGGAGAGCGACGCCGTCAGGGCCGCTGCGGTAAAGCCCGGATCGAGCGGCTCCGGTCCCAGCGCGGCGTCGTACTCGGACCAGTCCGCGTCACCGAGGAGGAGGATGGTGCCGAGCCGGCGCACGTCGCGATAGACCAGCTCGCCGCCGTCGTCGAGCGGTGCCCGGAGCACGGCGTAGCGCGCGTCGTCGGCCTCGAGCGGCTGGTCGTGCACGATGAGCGAGCCCGTCATTCCCGGCTGCACCACGAGCCGGCCCGCCGTCGTTGCGATCACGGCGTGCTTGGCCCGCCGCGAGACTTCCTCGATCGTGGCGCCGCGGAGCCGGCTGGTCAGCCGCCGGCGGGTGACGCCGCGGAGCACATCGTCGTGAGAGAGCGTGGCCCGCTCGATCGTCCGGCCGAGGAGCCGGGGACGGAGTTCGCGGACGATCGTTTCGACTTCGGGAAGCTCGGGCATGCGCGCGAAAGGTAGCGACACCTGGCGCTCACCGCCGCCGCGCCGCCTCCCGCCAGCCGATGTCGGCGCGGTAGATCCTGCCCTCGAAGGCCACCTCTCCGGCGCCGGCGCTGCTGCGGGCCCGCGCCTCCTCGAAGCTCGAGCCCACGCCCGTCACGCTGAGCACCCGCCCGCCCGCCACGCGCAGGACACCCTGGTCATCGAGTCGCGTGCCGGCGTGGAAGACGGTCATGCCGGGCAGAGGTCCGGGCAGGGTGATCGCGGCGTCCCGCTCCGGCCGGTCGGGATACCCGCGCGCCGCGACCACCGTCGTCACCGCGAAGCGCCCCGGCTCGGCCGCGATGGCTGACGGTGCCTGGCCCGTTGCCACGCGCTCGAGCGCGTCGGTGAGCCCACCCGCGACGAGCGGAAGGACGGCCTGGGTCTCCGGATCCCCCAGCCGGCAGTTGAACTCGACGACGCTCGGCGCGCCGTCCGGCGCGATCATGAGGCCGGCGTACAGCACGCCCGTGAAGCGCGCTCCCCGCCGCTCGAGCTCGGCGAGGGTCGGGTGCAGCACCTCGCGGCGGATGCGCTCGAGGAGCGCCGGCGTGGCGATGGACACGGGGGCGTAGGCCCCCATGCCGCCGGTGTTGGGCCCCGTGTCGCCCTCACCCAGCCGCTTGTGGTCCTGTGCCGGCGCGAGGAGCTCCACGCTACGGCCGTCGGTCACCGCGAGGACCGACAGCTCCTCGCCTTCGAGGAACGCCTCGATCACGATCTCGCGGCCGGCCTCCCCGAGCTCGCCGCCGGCGAGCATCGCCCGCGCGACGCTCGACGCTTCCCCCCGGGTGCCGCACACCACCGCCCCCTTGCCCGCGGCCAGGCCCGATGCCTTCACGACGAGCGGCTCCGCCTGGCGGTCGATGAAGGCGAGGGCGGGGCCGGCGGTGGTGAAGGTCCCGCTCGCCGCCGTCGGGACGCCGGCCGCACGCATCACGTCCTTGGCGAACGCCTTTGACGCCTCGATCCGGGCCGCGGCGGCCGACGGGCCGAACACCGCGCGTCCCTCGGCCCGAAGCCGGTCGGCGAGGCCGCGCGCCAGCGGCACCTCGGGCCCGATGATGGTGAGGTCGATGCCGTACATGTCGGCCGCGTCGGCCAGGCGGTCCAGGTCGTCGGCGGCGATGGGAAGGTTGGTGGCGAGGGTGGCGGTGCCGGGATTGCCCGGCGCGCAGTAGAGATCGGCGTCGGGATTCTCGCGGCGGAGGGCCCAGCAGAGCGCATGCTCCCGCCCCCCGCCGCCGACGACGAGGATCCTCACTTCCTGGTGGCGCTCCGGAAGGCGTCCGCCGCGGCGCCCGCGGCCTTGCGCGCGGCGTCGGCCACGTCGCGCGCCAGGTCGCGCGCTTCCTCCTTGTAGTACGAGCCCGCGGCGGCAAAATCCTCGCGGAGCGGGCGCGCGCGGGCCTCGTCACCGCGGCGGGT
>JAICVB010000114.1 GCA_025935545.1 Gemmatimonadales bacterium | reverse complement strand
TCCTTGGGTTCGTGCCGGGGCCGGGCCCCGGCATCGTACCCTAGGGCCGGCGGCGGCCGCCCGCCGTGTCCCGCGCCACCTTCATCGCGGCCTCCACCTCGCCGACCTCGCGGGGCGCGTGCGTGATCCACTCGAGCCCCGTGGCCGTGGCGATGTAGTCGTCCTCGATCCGGACGCCGGTGTGGTTGAGCCGCTCGGCCACCGGCCGCACCTTCGCGATGAAGGCGCGGTTCCGCGGCGTGTCGGGCAGGATGTCGAGGAAGGCGGTGTTGATGTAGATGCCGGGCTCCACGGTGAAGACGTCGCCTTCGCGCACGGTGCCGTCGCCCGAGTAGAACTGGGCCGGGTCGTGCACCGCGAGCCCCAGCCCGTGGCTGATGCCGTGGATGGTCCAGACGTTCACCTGGCGGCAGGCGGCCGGCCGCTGCGCGCAATCGGGTCGGCCCGGCGGGTCGTAGAGCGCGTCCTCGCTCTCGATGAGCCCCATCCGCGCGAGGCCGCGCGCCCGCACCGCCACCGACGAGTCCTGCGCCGCCGAGAATTTCATCCCGGGCTTCGCGTTCCGGACCGCGGCTTCCTGCGCGTCGCGCACCAGCTGGTAGAGCGTCCGCTGGTCGGCCGTGAACTTCCCGCTCACCGGCAGGGTGCGGGTGACGTCGGCCGCATAGCCGTCGTACTCGCCGGCGGCATCGATCACGACCAGGTCTCCGGCGTTGAGCGGCCCGCGGTCGAGCATGTAGTGGAGCTGGGTGCCGTTCTCGCCTGACCCGACGATGCTTCCATAGGAGGGCCGCGACGACCCGTGGCGGCGGAACTCGTACTCGAGCGCGGCCTGCAGGTCATACTCGTGAAGCCCCGGCGCCGCGAGGCGCATCGCCGCCTTGTGCCCCTCGACGCTCGCATCCGCCGCCTTCCGAAGCAGCACCAGCTCCGCCGCGCTCTTCCGGGCGCGGAGCTGGTTGACCAGTGGATGCGCATTCTTGACCGTGAGGCCGGAATGCGCCGCCTGGAAGGCGCGCATGAAGAGCCGTCCGCGCGTGAGCGAATCGGCGTACGCGAAGTCGGCGTCCTCGAAGTCGGCCAGGGTGTAGAAGTCGAGCCCGCCCGCGGCGAGCGAATCGAGGTCGGCGCGAAGCGACGCGAACGGCCGGGCCGCGAGCCCGAACTCCCGGCGGATGGCGGTGCTGTCGGGCCGGCGGCCGTAGTACATCGCGACCCGCGGGTCGATCGGCGTGGTGTAGAGCACCGGCGTCGCGGCGCCGTTCCGCACCACCATCACGAACGCGGCGTCGGGCTCGTCGAAGCCGGTGAGGTAGTGAAAGGCGGGGAGCTGGGTGGGCGGGCCGAAGTCGGTCACCGGCGTCCGCGCGCCGAAGGCCACGAGGACGCCGCTCCCCATGTGCGCGGCCAGCGAGTCGCGGCGCGCCGCGTACTCCGCCTGGGGAACCTGGGCCCGCGCGGCGATGGACGGCGGCAGGAGCAGCACGACGAGGAGCGCGGCTTTCTTCATGCGAGGCTTCCGGGTCAGGGTTCGAATCCGACGCTCCGCCAGAGCGGCGCGGGGTCATAGCGGCGGCCGTTGGCCACCACGAGGCGCACGTTGCGCGTATCGGCGATGCGCGTGAGTGGATCGCCGTCCACGACGATCAGGTCGGCCCGCTTGCCGGGCTCGACGGTGCCCGACTCGGCGAGGAGGCCCATGACGCGGGCCGGCACCGATGTCGCCGCCTCGATCGCCTCCATGGGCGTGAACCCGGCCTTCACGTACAGCTCCATCTCGCGGTGCAGGCTGTAGCCCGGCACCGCCTGGTCGGTGCCGGCCACGATCGTGACGCCCGCCCGGTGCAAAGCCCGGACGACGGCCAGCAGCGCCTCGAATCGCTGCCGCGCCCCGGCCGCCGCCGCGGCGGGCACGCCGAGCCCGGCGAACTGGGCGGCGAGCGGTGGCGGCAGCTTCGCGATGCCGGGCTCGACCGAGGTGGCCGCCACGTCCGCCGGACGGAAGAACTGCTCGTACAGCGCGACCGTCGGATCCACCACCGTGTGATGCCCGGCCAGGAAGGCCGCCACCCGCTCGAGCCGCGCGCTGTCGAGCGGCGCCACCGGATGCTCGGCGCTCCGCCGGAAGGCGGAGTCGCGGGCCACGTCGTAGATGTAGCTGACGTGGTTCACCTGGTCCATCCCGGCATTCACGCCGTCGTACACCGTCATGCCGGTCGGGATGTGGCCGGTCACGGTGAGGTGCTTCCGGTGCGCCTCCGCTACGATGGCCGCGAGCACCGGTGGCGTGAGGCTGCTGTACACCTTGATCTGGTCGAAGCCGGCGGCGACGTAGTCGTCCACCAGCCGTGCGCCGTCCTCCGGCGTCGCCGCGGTGTCGAGGCCGATGGCGTTCCGGCCGCCGCCGTCGATCACGCCTGCGGTCAGGATCCGGGGGCCGATGCCGCGGCCGCGCCGGAGCGCGTCCCGCATGGCAACGATGAAGTCCATCTCGTTCCCCACGTCGCGCACGGTGGTGACGCCGGCTGCGAGGTAGAGCGGCCCCCAGTCCACCTGTTCGGCGTGGGCATGCATGTCCCAGAGCCCCGGCATCACCGTCCGGCCACGGGCGTTCACCTGCGGCATCCCGCGCGGCACCCGTACCCGGCTCCGCGGCCCGACGGCCGCGATCCTGCCACCGCGCACGATCACCGTGGCGTCGCGCAGCGGCGCGCGGCCGGTGCCATCCACCAGCGTCCCGCCCACCAGAGCGAAGTCCCCGGGGGTACCGGCCCCAGGGTTGAGCTCCGCGAGCTCGCTCATCTCGTCGGCCGCGGCGCGCCGGACGAATGCGGCAAGGGCGGGCTCGAAGCCATCGGCCAGCGCCTCGAAGTGATCGAACTCCGCATCGCGCGTCACCAGGGCCACCAGGTGGCGCCCGCTGTCGAGCCAGAGCGTCTCCCGGCCACAGACGAGATCACGCACGCCGATGCGGCGGAGCACGGCAGTGCCGCCGGCGACCGGTACGGTATCGAGGCCGCGCTCGGTGATGGTGACGCCGCCCGCCGGCAGGAGCGAGATGCGCCGGGGCCGGCCGTGGTCCAGCCAGTAGCGCACCAGCGCCTCCTGGCCGATGACCGGCGAGTAGCCGACCGAGGTGAACCAGGGCGCGGACGGCGTGGCGCGGAGGGTATCGGCACCGCGCCGCACGACGGCGCCGGCCCCGCTCACCGCGATGGACACGTCGATGCCGGAGGAGCGGGAGGTGCGGCCCCGCGCGGTCAGCGCCGACGGCGTGCCGTCCGCGGCCGTCACCAGCGTCGCCTCGAGCGGGACCGCCGTGCCGCGGTCGGAGAACTGGAAGTGCGTGCGGGTCGTGTCGCCCGCCGGCGAACGCACGATGGAGTCGCGCTCCTCGCCCACCGCACGCTCGAACTTGTAGAGCCGGTAGTGGACGGTGTCCGCGCCCTGCAGGGCGGCGGCGGAGGAGAGCGCCAGCAGCAGGGACATCACGGCCGGAGGGCCCGCCCGCGGCCCGTGCCCCGTCGCTCCCCATCCCGGAGCGCGATGGCGCCGTTCACGATCACCGCCGTGATGCCGACCGGATACTGGAACGGCTGCTCGAAGGTGGCGCGGTCGATCACCGTGGCGGGATCGAAGACCGTCACGTCCGCCGCGAGGCCGGGCCGGAGACGGCCCCGGTCGGCCAGCCGCACGCGCGCGGCCGGGAATCCCGACATCTTGTGGATCGCGGCGGCGAGCGTGAGCGCCTTCCGTTCGCGGACGTAGCGCCCGAGCACCCGCGGGAAGGTGCCGAGGCCGCGCGGGTGCGGGCTGCCGCGGCGGGTGGGGCCGTCCACCGCGTAGCTCCCGCCGTCGCTGCAGACCATGCCGAGCGGATGGGCCAGGATGCGCTCCAGGTTCTCCTCGCTCATGGCGAAGCCCACCATGCCGACGCCGCCGTGGCTCCGGCGGAGGAGCGCCGTCGCCAGCTCGTAGGGGTCGGTCGCCGCCGCCTGGCTGTAGCTGCCGAGCCGCTTCCCCTCCGCGGCGCGGTCGGTCGAGTCGCGAACGCTCGTCACCATCACGTTGTCCCATCCCCCGAGGAGCTCGATCTTGGCCAGCGTCTCGGCGCGGATCCTGGGGGCGGTGGCGCTGTCGGCCAGCCGCGCGAGGAAGCCGTCGATCCCGCCGTCCCGGCTCCAGACCGGGAACAGGTTGGTGAGACCCGTCTGGTACGCCACGTAGGGATAGCGATCGAAGGCCACGTCGAGCCCGCGCTTCCGCGCTGCCGTGATGCGGGCAAAGACGGTGTCGAGCTTCTTCCAGTTGCGCGGGCCTTGCGTCTTGAGGTGCGAGATCTGGAGCGGGGCGCCGGCGCCCTCCGCCACCGCGATCGCCTCGTCGATCGATTCGAGGACCCGGTCGTCCTCGTTCCGCATGTGCGTCGCGTAGGGGAGGCGCCGCGCCGCGAGCGGGCGGCAGACGGCGATCAGCTCGTCGCGCGAAGCGAAGGCGCCGGGCGTGTACTCGAGCCCCGACGACGCGCCGCACGCGCCGTCGGCCAGGGCCTGCGCCACCATCGCCGTCATGCGCGCGATCTCGTCGGGCGTGGCCGGCCGGTCGCGATCGCCGATGACGGCCCCGCGCACCGTGCCGAGCCCCACCATCGAGGCGACGTTGACGGAGGGGGCGTGGCTCTCGATCGCCTGGAACAGCGCGGGGAACGGCTGCTCGGGCCCGCCCGTGGCGCCGGAGCCGCCGTCCTGTCCCGCGATGATCGTGGTGATCCCCTCGCGGATCAGCGACTCGGCCCGCGGGTCTTCATCCAGCGAGCCGTCCCCGTGCGAGTGGATGTCGATGAATCCGGGCGCCACCGCGAGCCCGCGTGCGTCGATCTCATCCGTGCCCCGGCCGGGGATCCGCCGCGCGATCGCCGCGATGCGCCCGCCGGCGATGGCGACGTCCCGCTCCGCGCCGGCCGCGCCGGTCCCATCGAACACCATCCCGCCCCTCACGATGATGTCGTGCTCCGCGCCGAGGCGGAGGGCGGGTGCCCGGACCGAGGCGCCGGCGAGCGCCGCGCCGCCGGCCAGCAGGAAGTCCCGGCGGGTGGTCATCCCTCCTGGCCGTCGGTGATGCGGTACGCCGACTCGACCACCACGGCGGTGCCGTAGCAGATCACTTCGGTGACGCCCGACATGATCTCGGTCGCGTCGTAGCGAATCCCCACGACGCCGTTGGCCCCTATCCTGCTTGCGTGCGCCACCATGATGTCGAAGGCTTCCGACCGCGCGCGCTCGCACAGGTTGGTCAGGATCGAGATGTGCCCGCCCAGCATCACCTGGAACTTGGCGCCGATGCTGCCGACCACCGAACGCGACCGCACGGTGATCCCCCGGACCACGCCCAGCGTCTGCGCGATGTGGTAGCCATCGAGAGTGAAGGTCGTGCTGGTCATGTCGGGTTCCACGGAGCGCTCCTTGTGCTGGCGTGATTACCGCTCGGCCACCTGCGTCGTGTCGAGGCCCTTGATCGGGTGCCGGGGGATGTGCGTGTTCTTGAAGATGCTCTCGAGCCGCACGCTGAGCGCGAGCCGGCCGGTGCCGCTCGCCCGGGCGCGGAGGCCCTCGGAGACGGCGCGGACGCGCAGGGCACGCGCGGCGCCCAGCTCGCCCGACAGCTCGACGCCGTCCGCCAGCGTGCGCGTGATCTCCTGGTTGGCGAGCCCCCGCGCCACGTCGAGCATCGATGCCGCGGGCACGCGCGCCGTCTTCCGGAGCTCGTCGCGCAGCTTGTCGCCCGCGAGCCAGGTGATGCCGCGGACCAGCAGGTTCGAGGTCTGCACGTCGTAGTAGAGGTCGGGGACCACGATGGCGTCGGCCTCGGGATCGTACGCCGGCGTCCCGATGAAGTACACCCGCCCCTCGACCGCGCCCGAGAGGAGCACGCCGAGCGCGATCCGGTGATGGCCGATGTAGCGCATCGCCACGTCCTCGATCACGAGGCGCCGGCCGCGCACGCGGAGCTTGTGGCCCCGCAGCGACTCGCGGAGGATCCCGTTCGCCGACTCCCAGGTGATGAGCCCGTCGAGCACGGTGAGGACGGTGTCCACGCCCTGCACGCGCGTGAGGAACGGCAGCGGGGTGGAGTCGGGCGCCGGGCGGGGTCCCGACCGTATCGACGGCTCCGCGAGCAGCGTCAGCGTGCCGTGCGCGAACGAGTCCCGCACCGACACGCCGCTCACCCCCACCGCGCGCGGGTGCAGCAGGAGCCAGATGGTGCTGTCGCGAATCGAGATCGGCTGCTGCAGCGACGCCCACACCGGCGCGACCGCGCCCCGCACGTCCACCAGGGCGAGCCGCGCGTCGGCCACACGGAGCGCCTTGTTGATCGCCTGCTTCGCGGCATCGAGCACCTTCCCGGTGACGTCGATGCCGAGGAAGGTGACGTGGCACTCGTCGGCCGGATCGGCCGTGGCCCGCTCGGCGCTCAGCACGCGGCTCACCGTGCGGATCTTCCAGGTCGAGTCCACCCGGTAGCTCGTGCGGATCCGGATCCGCGCCAGCGGCGCCTTCTCCCCCGTGCCGCACGAGGCCGAGATCGTCGTGAGCGGCACCTTCCGCCAGACGCGGCCGCGATAGGCCACCGTCGCCGTGACCGTCATGCTGCCGGGCCCGAAGTCGATGTCGAGCGGCCCGCGAAGCACCTCGAGGGCCACCCAGGTCCGCGGGCTCTTCGAGATGAGGAGCCGGTCGTTGAGGCTCCCGATGTGGGTGGGGATGGTGCTCTCGATCTCGCGCAGGATCAGCCGGAGATCCACGCTCACCGGCGCGCTCGCGTAGGTGGGCGGGACGGGCGGCATCGAGTCGCTGTCGGCGCGGTCCGCCGTCGCGGCGGGCGGCGGGGCGTTCACCTTCTTCGCCGGCCCGCATGCCGCGACGAGGGATGCCCCCGCGAGCAGCAGGACGGCCTTCACCGTACGGGCCGGAGCGAGCGCGCGAGGCCGATCGCGCTCATCAGCGCCCACACCCCCTCGAGCAGGATGAAGCCGTACTGCCGGCCGAGCACCGCCACCGCCGTGAGCAGCGCCGAGCCGGCCAGGTTGAGCAGCTGGTAGGTCGGGCTCTTCACCGCGAGGCGGCCGAGCTGGCTCAGGGCGAAGGGGAGCAGGATGAGGAAGGCTCCGGCGAGGGAAACGGCCTGGTTCACCTCCGGAATCTATTACCGCCCCGCCGACCCCGTCAGATCGGCGCCGTACAGCTCGAGCTCCTTCGCGTCCTCGGCGAGCCGCACCATCCCTTCGAAGCGGAAGCCGAGCTTGGCCAGCAGCCCGGTGGACGCGTCGTTTCCCGGGGACACGATGGCGACCAGCCGGTCGATCCCCCGCTCGGCGGCGGCGTGCCGCATGACGGCGCCGGCGGCCTCCAGGGCGTAGCCGCGGCCCCGGAAGGCGGGGAGGAAGGCGAAGCCGAGGTCCGGGTCTTCCAGCGTGGGGCGGCGGAGCACGCCGCAGATGCCGGCCGGTGCACCGGTCGCCCGCTCGACCACGAGGTAGAGTCCCACGCCGTGCGCACGGTAGCTCGCGACCGGCCCGTTCTCGATATACGCCTCGGCGTCCCCGATGGTGCGGACGTCGCGGTCGCCGATGTGGCGGAGGAAATCGGGATCGTTGAGCAGAGCCAGGATGAACGCCGCGTCGGACGCGGCCAGCCGGCGGATCCGGAGCCGCTCCGTCTCCGCCACGAGCGCCGCGTCCC
>JAICVB010000002.1 GCA_025935545.1 Gemmatimonadales bacterium | reverse complement strand
CTTCGCTGATCGCGAGCGCGTCCGCCCCGAAGCGGTAGTCCCAGTACGGGACCGGCTCCCCCACGCGGCCGTCTTCGACGGTGAGCGTGTGGCCCGGCTGGAGGAGCCGCACGCCCTCGAAGAGGGTCTCATCGGTGAAGATGTTCTGGAAGGTGAAGTACTGGTGCAGTGCGGGCAGCGACACGTCGCGCCGGAACCCCGGCACCGTCAGCAGCGCCTTGATTTCCGACGCAAAGGCGAAGCGGATTCCGTCGGTCCAGTAGTAGAGCGGCTTGATGCCGTAGCGGTCACGCGCGAGGACGAGACGCCGGCGCGCCGGCTCCCAGACCGCGAAGGCGAACATGCCGTTGAGGCGGTCCAGCGCGCCCGGGCCCCATTCGCGCCAGGCCTCGAGCAGCACCTCGGTGTCGCTGGTGGAGCGGAAGCGGTGGCCCCGCGCCAGGAGGTCGGCCCGGAGGTCCGCGTAGTTGTAGATCTCGCCGTTGTAGACCAGCGCGGCTCCGCCGTCGCTGGCGACCATCGGCTGGTGGCCACCCGAGGAGAGATCGATGATCGCGAGGCGGCGGTGGCCCAGGCCCACGGAGCCGTCGGTCCAGTGGCCCTCGCCGTCGGGCCCCCGGTGGGCGATGGCGTCGGTCATCCGCTTCAGCGTCTCGCGGGCGACCGGCTCGCCGCGCAGGTGGACCACCCCCGCGAGGCCGCACATCAGCCGGTGCGGGCCTCCGCGGCACGGATGCGGGACGCCACCGCCTCCTTGTGTCCCTCGCGCCAGGCGATGAGCCGGCGGAGCCCCTCCTCGACCGGCGTCCTGGCCCGGAAGCCCAGGTCACGCGCCGCCGCCTCGGTGGAGCCGACGCGCCGGGTGACGAAGGTCTGGCCGGCCGGCTCGTAGCGGATCCCCAGGTGCTCGCTCCCCGTCAGGCGGAGCAGCATCTCGCAGATTTCCCGGATCGTCGTCTCGACGCCGGCACCCACATTGTAGAAGCGGTCCGTCGCGTCGGAGCGCGCCGCGAGCACGTTGCAGTCGGCGGCGTCCTCCACGTAGATGAAGTCGTACGACTGCGTCCCGTCGCCATAGACGACGGGCGGCTCGCCGCGATCGATCCGGTCGAGGATCTTCATCACCACGGCGACGTAGGCGCCCATGTAGTCCTGGCGCGGCCCGTAGATGTTCATGTAGCGGAGGCCGACGTAGTCGAGCCCGTACCGGTGATGGTAGGCCCGCGCCATGTGCTCGCCCGCGATCTTGGTGGCGCCGTAGAAGGTGCGGTTGTTGTAGGGGTGGTCCTCGGTCATCGGCACCTCGAGCGCGTCACCGTAGACCGAGGCGGACGACGAGTACACCAGCTTCCGCACGCCCCGGAGCCGGCAGGCTTCGAGCACGTTGAAGGTCCCGCGGATGTTCACCTCGAACGCCGATTGCGGATACTCGTGGCAATGGAGGAGCCAGAGCGCCGCGAGATGGAAGACCACGTCGGTCTTCTCCAGCGCCTTCTGCAGGATGTCGGTGTGGAGGATATCGCCACCCAGCTCGAAGACCCGGACGCGGGGGTCCTGGAGCGCGGCATCGAGGTTCCCCATCGTCCCGCGGGTGAAGTTGTCGTAGACCACGATCTCCGCGACGTCCTCGCGCGTCAGCCGGTCCACCACGTGCGAACCGATCAGCCCGGCCCCCCCGACCACCACTGCCCGTGCGCCACGCAGGTCCATGTCTCTCCCCAGTCGGTTAGTGAGTCGGCTTCCGGCACCGGTACGAGAGGCCGGCGTCGCCGACGTCCTCGTGCAGGATCTCGAGGCCGGCCGCCGCGATCCACTCCCGGATCTCCTCCGGCCGGTACCGGTATGCCGTGACGGGACGATACCAGTCGTAGTTCGTCATCACGTTGGTCTCCCAGTCCCAGTCGGCGTTGTAGAAGCACTTGAAGACGTTCCAGTAGAGCCAGCGCTGCACGTCGAAGCGCCCCGCCGAAATGCCGAGCTCGGGAATCGCGACCGGGACTTCCATGGTGAGGCGCTGCTCGGTCAGCGCCTGGCCAAACCGGGTGAGTGCCTCGGAGAGCCGGAGCGCCTCGGCCTCCGGCATCCGCGTCGCGAGCGAGCGGAGGTGGTCGTCGGCGAACTCACGGAGCGGCCCCTTCACCTTGTACACGTAGAACGCGAGGACGCCGCCCGGCCGCACGCGCGAGACGAGGTGGTCGAAGCTCGCGCGCGGATCGAAGGTGTGATGCAGCACCTGGTCACAGGCGACGTAGTCGAAGAAGCCGGGCGGGAACGGAAGGTTGGCGAGATCGGCCTGCGCGAGAAGGAGGCGAGGATGCGCGCCGACGTTCCGGGCGGCGGCGTCCACGGCCGTCGAGATGTCCACGCCCGCGACGAGCCCCGGCGCATGCGCGAGATACCAGGCCACGTCGCGGCCAACCCCGCAGCCGGCGTCGAGGACGCGGGCCTGCTGGCCCAGGAAGGCGGCGAAGGCCGCCTCGTCAGGCCACCCGTAGCGCTCGAGATACCAGCGGTGGTGGAAGTCGCGGGTCGCGGCGTCGTGGCCGAAGGTGTCCACCCGCGCCCACTTGGTGGAGAAGGTGTCGCCGGTCGCGGCCTGCTCGGCCGGCAGCGCGTCGGCCGCGACGAAGCGGGCCACGCCGCCATCCACCGGATAGGCCCGGCCACTCTCCGACTCGAGGCGCGGCGGTGGGCCCGCCACCAGGTGGAGCGGGCTCCCGGTGTGCGGCTCGACCAGCAGCTCCAGCAGCTCGGTCGACGACGGCGCCTCAGCGGGCATCGGCCGTCCGGAAGGCCTGCGTGAGATGATGGATCAGCCGCTCGACCACCCGGTCCTGCTCCTCATCGGTCATCCCCGCGTAGAGCGGGAGGGTGAGCGAGAGCCGATCGGCGGCCCAGGCGCCGGGGAGGTCCATGGGCCGGTAGCCGAAGGTGCGCGCGTAGTAGTCGAGCGCATGGACGGCATGCGTGCCCTGGCGCGTGGCGATGCGCTCCTCCTCGAGCGCCTGCATGACCTGGTTCCGCACCGCGTTCCCGCGGGCGATCTCCCCTTCGTCGAGGCCATCGGTCTCGAGCCGGCAGACATACGACTGATAGGAATGCCGGTGCCCCTGCGGTTCCACCGGCGGGATGAGCCCCGCCACGCCGCCCAGCAGCGCATCGTAGCGCCTGGCCCGGGCGATGCGGTCGGCGAGAATGGCCGGCAGCTTCCGGAGCTGCGCCACGCCGACCGCGGCCTGCAGGTCGGTCATCCGGTAGTTGTAGCCCACCATGTCGAACACGGGGAGCAGGGCGGCCCCGCGCGCACCGTGTCGCGCGTGGTCGGACTTGGCGGCGCCGTGATCGCGGAGCGATCGCACCAGCCGGGCCTTCCCGGGGTCGGAGGTGGTGTACATCCCGCCTTCGCCGGTGGTGATCGCCTTCCGCGGGTGGAACGAGAACGCACCACCGCCGCCGAAGGTCCCCACATGCCGGCCGCAGTAGAGGGTACCGAGGGCGCAGGCCGCATCCTCCACCACGGCGAGCGACCAGCGGCGCGCGACGTCCAGGATCGACCCCATTTCGGCCGCCAGCCCGAAGAGGTGCACCGGCATCACGGCGCGCGTGCGTGGCGTGCGGCGTCGCTCGATTTCCTCGGCCGTGATGTTGAACGTCTCCGGCGACACGTCCGCCAGGACCGGCGTGGCGCCGCAGTAGATCACCGCGTTGGCCGAGGCCACCCACGTGAAGGCGGGCACGATGACCTCGTCGCCGGGGCCGATGCCTTCGGCGAGGAGGGCGAGGTGCAGCGCGGTAGTGCACGAAGTGGTGGCCACCGCCTCGGGCAGGTCGGTGAAATGCCGGAAGCCCGCCTCGAAGGCCGCGACCTGAGGCCCCTGCACCACCCAGCCCGAGGCGAGCACCGCGGCCACGGCCTCCGCTTCCGCCTGGTCGAAGATCGCGCGGGTAATGGGAATCGGCGCCGGGCGGGAGTCGCTCATGCGGTGCCCGAATAGATGAAGGAAACGTCCGCGCCGGAGACCTCCACGCGGCCCACCACCCGGCAGGGCACGCCCCACGCAATGGAGTAGTCCGGCAGGTCGCGGTTCACGAGCGAGTGGGCGCCGATGAGGCAGTGCCGCCCGATGGTCACGCCGCTCGTGACCACCGTGCAGGGTCCCAGGTAGCAGTGGTCGCCGATCACGACCGGCGCGCGGTCATAGGGTGCCCGGCCCCCCGAGAGCGCCCACCGCACCGAGTCGTGCGTGTAGATCTGCACGCCCGCCGAGATGCTGCAGGTGGCCCCGATGCGCAGGCCACCGGAGCCGTCGAGCACGGTATTCGGCCCGATCCACGTGCCCTCGCCGACGTCGACGTCCCCGAGGACAAGGGACTGGTCGTAGATGCTGCTGCCCGGCCCGAAGCCGAGACCCCGGGCCCGCTCCCACCGATCCACGACGTAGTCGGCCAGCGGGAGTGACCGCTGCCAGCGCTCGCGTACCTCGGCCGAGCGGGTGGCGTGGAGCGCGCGGAGCGCCGCGAGGAGATCGTCGGCGGGGCCCGGAGACGGCGTCACGAAACGGCGCTCCCCCGCGCGAGCAGGCGGGCCCGCTCGGCCGGCTCGAGCACCCCGAAGAGGAGCCACGCCGCGAACGCGGCCGCGAGCGCCAGCTGCGCGGCGGCCACGGCCCCGAGCGACCAGCCCGGTACGGCGCGGCCCGCGAGCACGGCAACGGCGGCGGCGGCGAGCATCACCAGCACTCCACGGATGAGGGGATAGGGGATCGGATGCACCCGCTGCGAGAGCACCGTCATGCAGGCCACCGCCGCGGCCTGCCCCAGGCAGTTGGCCCACGCGATCGCGATCGGCGGAGCGCCCTGCGCGAGGAAGATCAGGTTGAGCACCACCGTCGTGCCGACCCCGACGCCGTACGCGACCAGGTTGTGCAGCGACTTGCCCTCGAACAGCGAGCCCATCGCGACCACGAAGAAGACGGCGCCGAGGCCGGTCGAGAGCGCGAGCGGACCCACGAATATAGCCGCGCCCGCATAGGCCGGCGTAGCGGCGTACCGTGCGATGAGCGGCGCGGCGCAGACGAGCGCGAGGGTGAGGAACCCCGCCACGCCGCAGATGAGGAGGAACACCCGGCCGAACATCTCCGGCTTGTCCTCCGCCGCCCGCTGGGAAAAGGCGAACGGCTGCCACGCCGCCTGGAACCCGGTGAGGATGAGGCCGGCGAGCGCCGCGATCTTCTGTCCCATGCCGTAGACGCCCGCGTCGGCGAGGCTGTGTGCCTGTACCAGGAAGAGGCGGTCGAGCGAGGGGATCAGGTTGCTCGCGACGGCGATGGCCGCGAAGGGCAGGCCGACCGCGAGCATCTGGCGCGCGACGCCACCGCTCCACGGTGCCCGGAGGAGGTCACGCGCCGCCGCGAGCGCCGCGAGGGCGCCGACCGCCTGCCCCGCCAGGTTGGCGGCGAAGAGGCCGACGAGCCCCCAGCCGGTATGGAACGCCACGAACCACGACAGGCCGATCGTGAGGACCGCCGAGCCGAGGGCGATGACCACATAGGCCGTCCGCCGGAAGGCCCACTGCAGCACGCTGAGCGCGTAGATGAGCACCGCGGAGAAGGGGGCGCTCGCGACCGCCCAGGCGATCTCGCGGCCGTACTGCGGGGTGCCGAGCAGGATGCGGCTCGCCAGTGACGGAGCCATCAGGATGATCGCCGTCACCACCAGGGCCGCCCCCGCCACCATCCGGAGCCCGACACCCGCCGTCTCGCCCAGGCGGCCCTCATCCGCGCGGGAGACGTCGCGGGTCGCGATGATGATCACGGAGGAGTTGAGTCCCAGCACGGCCAGGACCGCGAGGACGTACACGTACACGCCCGCCGCGTCGTACGCCCCGAAGACCTCCACGGGGAAGGCCCGCGCCACCACCGGGACGAGCAGGATCTTGACGACGCGGTTGACCGCGCCGGCAACGCCGTAGACCAGGGAATCCTTGAGGAGGAAGGAGAGCCGCCGCACGGCGACAAGTCTAAGCGCGGCCCGGGCGGGTCGCTACGCGCCGTTCAGGGCATAGACCCGGAATCGGGCATTCTCGAAGAGGACGGGCAGGTCGGCAAACTGGTACGGCGGCGCGCCGGAGGGCGCATCCTTGAGCAGCGGCGTTTCCACCAGCACCAGGCTCGCGCCGTGGGTGCGGCGCCAGGCCTCGCGGTCGGGTACCGGCCACGGGTACGCCGTAAAGATGCGGTCGTAGTCGCGGTACCAGACGCTCGCGTCGTTGCTCGCGAGGAAACGGAGCTCGAGGTCGGGAGCGAGCACGTAGGCGCTGTACCACGGCACCGGCACCACCACGCTGGCGGGCGGCACCGTGGAGAGGAAGCGCCGAAGCTCGCCCATCTCGGGCCCCACGCCCCTCCGGCTGCTCCAGCGCTGGCGCATGAACGAATAGCCCAGCGCCGGGAGCTGGAGCAGCGCGTAGGCGGCCACGACCGCGGGCCGGTCCACGCGCGGCGCCATCAGTGCGATGCCGGCGAGGACGCTCACCGCGGCTACCGCATACTCGGGATACCGCTCCGCCTCGCCCAGGAACCGCATCGAGCGGACCGACGTCACGACGAACGGCGCGAGCGGCGCCGCTGCCCAGGCCACGAGCCAGCGCCGCCATCCCTCCGTGGCGCTGCCCCAGGCGGGGTAGGCGCCCAGGACGACCAGGGCCATCACGCCGATCCACAGGACGTTCCGGAGCGCGAACTGCAGAATGGTGTTGTGCTCCGCCACGCGCGCGACGGCGGCGAGCGCCGCCCGGTCGGTCGGGTGCCGGAGCGCGGCCGCGAGTACCCGGCCCAGGAGCGGCCAGTCGTTCCGGTCGCGCAGCGCGGAGTGCTCATGCTGGATGCGCCGGCGAAAGATCAGGAGGTGGCGGACGTGGGCGGCGAGCACGTAGCGGTACCGCCCGCGCGAGATCACCAGCGCAGCCGCGAGCGCGAGCGGCGGCAGCGCGAGCGGAAGCCAGCTGCCGGCGCCGAGCGCAAGGAGCGGCGACGTGAACAGCAGCACCTGCGCGGCGAACTTGCTGGAGAGGAGCAGGAAGCCGCCCGCGAGTGCCGCGGCGACGATCGCCGGCCAGCCGCCGCCGGCGACCGCCCCGGCGGCCGCCGCCGCGAGCACGATCGAGTAGAGCAGCTCACCCAGGGGCCGCGGCGTGATCTCGTACGCGCGGGGACCGATTCCGACCACCAGCAGCGCGGGCGACGTCGCGAAGAGGAGGCCGGCCGCGAGCGCCGCGGCGGCCGGACTCACCCCCGCGACCGCACGGGGGGCGATGAACCCGGCCAGCAGCGCCACCAGCGCGGTATGCACGCCATCGATGAGAACGGTTGGCAAGGGCGGCACGGCGCGCAGCAGGCGCTCGGGCAGGAGCGCGAGCATCCAGTGGTAGCCCCACGGATAGGTCTGCCGCTCGTCGAGGTGCATCGCCTCGACGCGCGCCGGCATCCGCATGCCGTGGCGGCGGATCTCCCGGCGAAGCAGCAGATGATAGCCGCTGTCCATCCCGTGCCGGCGCCACGCGAGGCCCGGCGCGAATCGCAGGACCGCGCCCGCCACTACCGCCGCCACGACCGACGTCCACAGCTGCACGCGTTCCTCCCTTGACGGCACATCGGTGCCGCGCGACGTTTCGCGCTCCATGAACCCAGCCGCGGGCCCCATCGCCGAGCCGGCCGAGCCGCCGCGACAGACCTCCCTGCTCCGCGTCGCCGCGGCGGTGGCCGCGCGCTGGCGCCTCATCGCGCTGTGTGGCCTCCTGGGCGGCGCCGTGGCGGCCACCTGGGCGCTGCTCGCGCACCCGCGCTATCGCGCCACCGCCAAGTTCGCCCTCGAGGAGCGGACGCTGAACCCGAGCGCCGCCGGCGGACTCGCCGCCCTCGCGGGCCAGTTGGGCGCGGGGAGCCTCGGCGGCACGCGGTCCCTCCAGTTCTACGCCGACGTCGTGGTGGGACGCGACGTGCTCACCCGCGTGGCCCTCGACTCCTTCGCGGATCCGGCAAACCGCGCGCAACGGCGGCCGCTCATCGACATCCTGCACATCACCGGCGCCGACAGCGCCCACCGGATCAGCGACGCCGTGGATTTCCTGTCGGCCAGGGCCGTGGGCACCACCACGAACGACCGCACCGGCACCATCACCCTCAACGTCACGCTGCCCGATGCGCAGCTCGCCGCGGACGTCGCGCGCCGCCTCTACGAGCACCTCGAGCAGTTCAACTTCGAGACGCGCCGCTCCGCCGCTTCCGAGCGGCGGCGGTTCGCCGAGCGCGCGGTCGCCACCTCGCGCGGGCAGCTGGCGCAGGCCGAGGGTGCCTTGCGCGCATTCCTCGAAGCGAATCGGGCCGGCGTGAACGATATCCCCCGCCTCGCCTTCCAGCGCGAGCAGCTGAACCGCCGCATCGAGCTGCTCACCGACGAGTACGGCCGCCTGTCGCGGGAGCTGCAGGACGCGCAGATCGACGAGGTGCGCGACACGCCGGTCTTCACTCTGGTGCAGGCACCGGTGGCGCCGGTGTACCGCGACTTCCCGCGCCGCACCCGGATGACGATCACCGGCGCCGTGCTCGCGGCCGCGCTGGCCGTGGCCTGGGCCGCGTTCAGGGCTGCGGGCTGGTCGCTGCGGGAACTGGATCCCGCGGGCTACCAGCAGCTCCGCTCCTCCCTCCGCCGCCGCTCTTCCCCGTAAGCGGCCTCCCGCCCGCCAGCGTCACCAGCGCGAGCGTCACGATCGCCGCCGTGATGTCGGGCTGCTCGAAGTAGCTGTCGAAGATCCCCAGCACGACCAGGAACGGCACCGCGAACCCGAGCGTCGCCCCCGCGGCGCGGACGCGGAGCTCGGCGTCGCCGTCGCGCCAGCGGCGGAACCCCTCGCGCGCCAGCAGCCAGAGGAAGATCGCCACCACGATCGAACCGCCGATGCCGTATTCCGCGACGATGCCGACCACGCTGCTGAACGGGTTGGTGAGGGCCCCGCTCCGGAACTGGGCGGTCGCGACGATATCGGCCGTGTACAGATCGTAGGCCACCGACCGATATGCCGGCGACGTCCACGGCGGGATGAAGTCGGGCAGGCGCTGCGCTTCCTTGAACAGCACGTCGGTGGCGCGGATGGTCGCGGCGCGCGTCGCGTAGCTCCCGGGACCGTAGCCGATCCAGGTGTCGAGGTCGCCGCGTCCGAGCAGCTGGCTGGTGCGCACCACGAGCTGCACCTTCGGGTTGATCTTGGCCAGCACGATGTAGGGGCGCCAGAGCCCGTCGATCACGATGCGCGCGGTGCGTACGGCGAGCACCGGTCCCGCCGTCACCGCCACGAGGACCGCCGCCCAGCCGAGCAGCCGGCGCCACCGCCGCGCCAGCGCCGGCCAGATGACGGCGGCACCGAAGATCAGTCCCGCCGGCACGGCGGAGAGGATCACGTGCTTCGAATCCGTCATCAGGAAGACGAACACGACGACCGCCAGGAGGCCGGCATGGGTGCGCCGCCGGGCGCCCGCGTTGAGCGCCACCAGGAAGACCGCGAACAGCATCAGCGCGATTCCGAGGTGATGCGCGCTCGGCGTGCTCCCCGACGTCAGGTCGGACGCCTCGCCCGCCGCGAGGAAGTTCCGGATGAGCGCGACGCGCGTCACCTGGAGCGGGATGAGTGGAACGCTGTACGCCTCGGGCATGCCGGCGGCGATCGGCTTGAGGAGGGCCGGGGCCAGCTGCGACGCCGCCAGCCCGGCGACGGTCACGACGATGGTCCGGATCTCGCCCGTGGTCCACGGCGCGGCCCGCGCCACGAAGAGGAGAAGCCAGGGCGCGAGGAAGGTGAGCGTGAACACGGGGAGCGACCACAGGTCGGTCTGGTCCCCGAGGTTGGCCAGCCAGCTGGTGACAGTCCAGAGCAGCACGGCGAGCAGCGCCCAGTCGGGGGCGTCGAGCGGCCGCACGATGCGGGCGCCCCCGTACACCAGCACGAAATAGCCGAGCGCCGCGAGATAGGCGACGAACCCGATCTCCGCCGAGGGCAGGTACGCGGAGATGAGCGGCAGGAGGACGAGGAGCCGGGTGCGGCCGGACAGCACGATCAGCGCCGCCGCGGCGAGCAGCACCGGCAGCGCCGCACCCAGGGGCATCGTGGCGAGCTGGACGTTGGGATAGGCGACGACGCCGATGAGCACGGCGGGTATCGAAAGCAGCAGCGCGAGCCGCCGCCAGCCCGTGCCGATCGGGTCCGCGTCCGGGCTCCCAACCACCGTCCCCTCGATCGGGACGGCGGTCACGCGAGGCACGCGCGGTAGATGGCCATGAGCCCGCGCACCATGGCCTCGGACGTGTAGCGCTCGGGCAGGAGGGAGGGGCGCAGATCGGGCGCGGCCGGGAGCGCGGCGACCGCATCGGCCAGCAGCCGGGGATCACGCGGCACGACGGCCCCCATGGCGGCGCGGTCGATCACCTCGGGCACGTCGCCGACGCGCACGCTCACCACCGGTACACCGCACGCGAGCGCCTCCTTGGCCACGTTGGGCGCGCCCTCGCTGTCGGACGTGACGAGCAGGCAGTCCGCCGCGCGGTAGTGCCACGGCATGTCGTCGGCGGGAACGGAGCGGGCAACGAGCAGGTGCGGCGCCCGGCCGCGTCGCGCGAGCTCGTCGCGGACCGCCTCGGCGACATCGAGGCGCTTGCTCGCCTGCCCCGCACTGTTGACGAAGGCGACGACGAGGCCATCGGCCGGCAGGCCCAGCCGCGCCCGGGCCGCCGCGCGGGAGCCGGGCGAAAAGAGCCGCGTATCGACCCCGTTGGGAAGCACGTCGCTGTTGGCGCGCGCCGCCGGCCAGAGCCGCCGCCGCATCGCCTCGCTCTTCACGATCACCCGCCGCGCGAGCCCCGCGAAGACCTGGGTCACCCCGATGCCGAGCGTGCTCTTGAAGGTCCTCCCGCCGTGGCCGTCGGCCTGTCCGTTGATGTCGTCCCCGCACAGGGTGACCAGGTAGGGCGCGCCGGTGAAGGCCGCGGCGAGCGGAGTGTAGCCGTAGTGACAGTGGATCAGGGCGGGCCGGAGCTCGCGCACCGCGCGCCGCACGCGCGAGCGGCCCAGGAAGTAGTCGCCCTCGCCGCGGTCTGCGGCGATCACCTCGAGGGCCATGTCGACCCCCGCGGCACGCATCGCCTCCACCTGGCGGCGCACGAAGATGCCGAAGTACGGCCGCGTGGCCGAGGGATACATGTTGGTGACGGCGAGGATGCGGAGCGGCTCATGCGCGCCGCTCATGCGGCCCGCACCGACCCGGGGCCGCCGACCGGCAGCGGATCGCCGGCGGGCCAGCGGCGTTCCAGCACCACGGCCGCCCAGATGCCGAGGCAGAGGAGCGACCAGAGACGCGTGCCGTGGTCGGCGCCCGCCAGGTGCTGGGCGTGGATGCGCCGGGCGGCGCCCGGATCGATCAGCCCCGCCATCGCGGTGTCGCGCCGGAAGACGAACTCCTCGAGCGCGCCCGCGAGCGGGCCCCGCATCCAGCGGCCCACGGGCACCCCGAAGCCGGTCTTGGGCCGCCGAAGCACCTCGGCGGGGAGCAGCCGGGCCACGAGCGGGCGCAGCAGCGCCTTGAGGCGGCCGCCGGGAAAGGCGGTCGCCTCTGGCAGGCTCAGCGCGAACTCCACCACGTCCACGTCGAGGAATGGCGAGCGCGCCTCGAGCGAGGCCGCCATCGTGGCCGTGTCCACCTTCGGCAGGTAGTCGTTCGGCAGGTAGGTCTCGAAGAAGGTGCGGCGCAGCGCGTCGGCATCCGGAAGCGAGCGGAAGCGTTCGAGCCGCTCGGTGTAGATGTGCTCCGCCCGGTGGCCCGGAACGGCGCCGCCCAGGAGCGCGGCGCGGTCGCGCGGCCCGAAGCCCATCCGGTTGCGGTAGCTCTCGCTGATTGGGTCGGCCCCGTACTCGAAGAGCGCGCCGGCGCGCCGGAACCAGCCCTCGCGCGTCGCGCCGCCCGTCGCGGCGCGAAGGAGACGCCGCATCGGCGCGGGCATCCAGCGCCGGTACCGCTCCCCCAGTCGTACGCCGCGGAAGGTGGCATAGCCGAAGAACGCCTCGTCCCCGCCGTCGCCGGTGAGCGCCACCGTGATCTCCCGGCGCGCCGCGCGAGCCACCTCGTACGAGGGGAGGATCGATGAGTCGCCGAAGGGCTCCCCCAGCTCGGCCAGCAGCATGGGAAGCGGAGCCGCGGAGACGGCCGGGACCTCCACCAGGCGGTGCTCCAGGCCGTATCGCTCCGCCACGAGCCCGGCCACCGAGCGCTCATCGTATCCCGAACCGGCCGTCCCGGCGGTCACGGCCACGAGCCGGCCCGTGTGCTCCTGTGCCGCCAGCGCCGCCACCAGGCTCGAATCGAAGCCGGCACTCAGGAAGAGGCCGAGCGGCACGTCGCTCTCGAGGCGCCGGCGCACGGCCTGTCGCAGCAGGCGTTCGAGCTCGACCGCCGCTTCGGCCGCCGGCATCGAGGGCGAGGCCGGGGCGGAAGGGACCTGCCAGAACCGCCCCGTGCGGACCGTCCCGGCCCCCCACTCGAGAAAGCCGCCCGGCGGAAGCTTCTCGACGCCTTCGAGCATCGCGTGCTCGAAGGGCACGACGGTGTGGCCGAGATAGCAGTCGAGCGCCGGCCGGCTGACGGCGGGGACGCGATCGAGCAATGGCAGGAGCGCGCCCACGGTCGAGGCGAAGACGATGCGGCCGGGCGAGAGGGCGTAGACGAGGGGCTTCTTGCCCAGCGGATCACGGGCGAGGACCAGGCGCCGCTGGTCGGGATGCCAGAAGGCGGCGGCGAACATGCCGCGGAGCCGCGCGAACACGTCGGGCCCCCACAGCTCGTAGCCGGCCAGAAGCACCTCGGTGTCCGACCGCGTGACGAACGCACACCCCGCCGCCTCGAGCTCCGTCCGCAGCTCCCGGAAGTTGTAGATCTCGCCGTTGTAGGCCACGACCACGCGCCCCCCCGGGCGCGACATGGGCTGATCCGCCCGTTCGGAGAGATCAAGCACCCGGAGCCGGCAGTGCACCAGCGCGCAGGGGCCCTCCCGCCATTCGTGACGCGCGTCAGGCCCGCGGTGACTCAGCGCCGCGGCGACGTCACCGAGGGAGTCGGGCGGCCCGCGCCGGAGGTCGATGACGCCGCCGAAGCCACACATCAGCTGGCCGCCTGAAGGGCCGCGGCCGCTACGGGGGCGCCGGTGAGCGACCTGAGCCACGTTTCCAGCACGTAGAGCGAGAGGAGCTGCCGCGGCCGGGGCCTGCCCTCCTCGCGAACGGACCGGAGGAGACGGTTGACCTCGCCGGCGTCGAGGTGATCGGTGATGCGCGCGTCGCGCCCGGTGAGGTAGGCCGGGGCGTCGCGCTCGACCCACGACGCGAACCATCGGTCGAGCGGCGTTGAGAAGCCCAGCTTCGGGCCCAGCCGGCTCTGGGCGCCGAGGAGGCGCGGGCGGAGCGAGGCGGGAATCAGCGGCGTCACCGCACGCCGGTAGAGCCATTTCCGCCCGCCCAGCCCGGAGACCTTGTACCGGCTCGGCATCCGCTCGAGCAGCGCGAGGAACTCGAGATCGAGGAAGGGCACGCGGAGCTCGACCGATGATCGCATCGACGTGCGATCGGCGATCGTCAGCAGGTCGTCCGCCAGGGACAGCCGCGCATCGGTGACGAGGAGCCGGTTGAGGGAATCCCCGTCCCGTGCTTCCGGCAGCCAGCGGCGCACCGGATCCACCAGCGCGGAGGGATCGAGCGGAGCGCGGCTGAGCCTGGCGGCCTCGGCGGGCCCGAACACCGCGAGTGTCTCCGCGAAACGCTCCGCCTCCCCGGATGCGCGCGCGAGCCGCCGGGCGCGCGCCACCCGATCGCTGGACGCGAACCGCTCGGGCAGGTGCGCGAGCAGCGGCGACATCAGGCGCAGCGAGCCCGCCCACCGCTCCGCCGCGTGCCGGGGGTAGCCGCCGAGCGGCTCATCGGCGCCCTGCCCCGTCAGCACCACCTTGTGGGTGAGCGCGACGCGCTCGCACAGGAGATCGAGCAGCAGCACCCCCGAATTCGCCACCGGCTCCCCCAGTGAGGCGATCTGCGCCGGCCAGCGCGCCAGGTAGTCGCGCTCCGAGACGGCGACCTCCTCGAGCGGGACGCCCAGCGCCTGCGCGGCGGCGCGGGCCGCGCCGAGCTCGTCGGGCGCGCCCGGATCGCTGAAGCCGATGGCGAAGGCCTGCGGCGCCGCCGGCAGGGCGTCGCGCATGAGGCCGGTCACGGCCGTCGAGTCCACGCCGCCCGAGAGCAGCGAGCCCACCGGCACGTCGGACATGAGCTGGCGGCGGACCGCGTTCCCGAGGCCCGTCCGGATCGCCTCCTCCCACTCCTCCGGGCTTGCCGGCAGCGTCGCCGGCGCGAAGCGTGGCGTGAACGAGCGGAAAGCCGGCGGGCCTGCCGGCGCGTCGAGGGGGATGGAGCAGTAGTGGCCGGGCGGCACCTTCCAGGCATGCCGGAAGACCGTGGCCGGGGCCGGCACGAAGCGGTAGACGAGATACTCGCCGAGGGCCTCGGGGCGGATCGTCTCGTCGACGAGCCCGGCGGAACGCGCCGCGCTGAGCTCGCTCGCGAACCAGGTGAGACCGTCCCGCTGCCCGAGGTAGAGCGGCTTGGCGCCGACCGGATCGCGCGCGAGCCAGACCCGCCCGGATCCTCCCCGGCCGTCGAACAGCGCGAAGGCGTAGATCCCGTTGAGCCGCTCGAGCACGCCGGGGCCCCATTCCTCCCACCCATGCACCACGACTTCCGTGTCGGCCCGCGACCGGAAGCGATGGCCTGCCCGCTCGAGCTCGGCGCGAAGCGCGAGGTGGTTGTAGATCTCGCCGTTGTAGACGAGCCAGACCGAGCCGTCCTCGTTGCTCATCGGCTGGTCGCCGCCGGCCAGGTCCACGATGCTGAGCCGCCGGTGTCCGAGCGCGGCGCGCCTCCCCGCGAGGAAGCGGCATCCGGCGCCGTCCGGGCCGCGATGCGCGAGCGCGGCGCCGAGGCGCTCGATGTCGGCGCCCGCGTCGTACCCGGCGCTCGATCCGATCACGCCGCCGATCCCGCACATGGTCAGGTCCCCACGGTGACGGACGTGCCGGCCAGCTCTGCCACGGCCGCGGCGATGCGGCCCGCCGCGCTGCCGTCTCCATAGGCGTCGCGGCCCCAGCCGCGGGGCGCGGCCAGCGCGGCGCTGAGCGCCATGCCGAGCCGTTCGGGCGCGTCCGGAGGCACCAGGCGATTGGCGCCGGCCGCGACGGTCTCGCTCCACTCCGTCTCCGTCCGGAGCGTGATGCAGGGCGTGCCGAGCCAGTAGGCCTCGCGCTGGAGCCCGCCCGAGTCGGTGATCACCGCCTGCGCGCCGGCCGCGAGCGCGAGGCTCTCGAGATAGCCGACCGCGGGGATCGCGCTGAACGTCGGCCCCGCCGGCAGCGTGAGCCGGTGCGCGGCGAGCGCCGCGCGCGTGCGCGGGTGCAGGGCGAGCACCACCGGCAGGGGCAGCGCGGCCAGCGCTTCGAGCGCGCGGGCCAGGAGCCCGGGCGCGTCGGTCAGCTCGGCCCGGTGCAACGTGGCGAACGCGTACCGGCCCCCGGCGGGCAGCAGCCCGCGCACATCGGGGAGCGACCCCGCGTGCCGCATCAGGACGTCGCGGGCGACGTCGCCGGTCTCCACGATGACGGCATCGGGCCGTTCCCGCTGGAGCCGCGCCGTGGCCAAGGCCGATGGGGTGCAGAGCAGCGCGGCCACTGCATCGACGGCGCGGCGATTGATCTCCTCCGCCATCCCGCCGTCGGCGGCGCGCAGCCCCGCTTCCACGTGCACCACCGGGATGCGCAGCTTGGCGGCGGCCAGCGCCGCGCCCAGCGTGGAGTTGGTGTCGCCGATCACGACCACGGCCCGCGGCCGCCGCTCCTCGAAGATCGCGGCCGCACGAGCCAGGATGGCCGCCGTCTGCTCCGCGTGCGACCCCGACCCCACCTCGAGGCACAGGTCGGGGTCGGCGACCTCGAGCTGGCGGTAGAGCAGCTCGTTCAGCTCGTAGTCGTAGTGCTGCCCCGTGTCGATGGCGAGCACGGGCGCCAGGCCTTCCAGGGCGCGCCGGATGCGGCTCGCCTTGATGATCTGCGGGCGCGTCCCGTAGCAGAGCGCCACCGCGCGCTCACTCACCCGTCCACTCCGCCCCTTGATTCATCGGCCTGGTGCGTCACCTTTCGCGCGTCCCGGCGACCCCGCCGCCTCCCCGAGGAACGCAGTGTCCCGAGTCCGCCGCCCGTTCGACATCGTGCATGTGGCTCATACCTCGTTTCCCGACGATCCCCGGCCCAGGCGCGAAGTCATGGCCGCCGCCGAGGCGGCGGATCGCGTGGCCATCGTGGTGTTGCGGGACGGAAGCGACCCGCGCCCGGTGGGCCATCGGGGCCGGGTCGCCGTCATCCGGCTCCCCGGGCGGCGCCGGCGCGGCTCCCTCGGGAAGTACCTCGTGGAATATACGGACTTCGTGGTGCGGGTTCATGCGCTCTTCCGGCGGGACGAGCGGTTCCGGGGGGCCCGCGTGGTCCACGTGCATTCGCTCCCCGATTTCCTGATCGCCGGCATCCTCCCCGCGCGGCGGCGCGGCGCGCGCACGATCCTTGACCTGCACGAGATCTTTCCCGAGTTCACCCGCACGAAGCTCGGCGGAGCCGTGGGAGCCGGCGCGGCCCGCGTCGCGCGCTGGCTCGAGCGGTGGTCCCGCCGCCAGGCGGATGTTACCGTCACGGTCAACCGCCCGATCGCCGCGGCACTCCGCGCGCGCGAGGCGCGGCCGCAGGAACGCATCGAGGTGCTCCACAACCTGGCTGACCCCGCGGAGTTCGGACCGCCGCGCGCGCCGGCTGAGACCGCCGGCCAGCCCGTGCGTCTGGTGTATCACGGCACGCTCACGGGGATGTACGGGCTCGAGGTCGCGGTGGACGCGGTCGCCGCCGCCCGCGCGTCGGGCCTCGATGTCACGTTCGATCTCTACGGAAGCGGGCCCGACACGGCCCTCCTCGCCTCGCGGATCGCCCGGCTTGGCATCGGCCAGGCCGTGCGGCTCCGCGGCACGCTGGGGCATGAGCAGCTCCGCGACCGGCTCGTCAGCTACCACGCCGGCCTGGTGCCGACGCGGCTCAACGTCATGACCCGCTACTCCCTCTCCACCAAGCTCCTCGAGTACATCCACCTCGGCATTCCGCTGATCGCCCCGCGGATTCCAACCTACCTCGAGTATGTGCCGGAGGAGTGCGCCTGGTACTTCGAGCCGGGCCGCGCGGACGACGCCTCGCGGGCCATCGCCGCCTTCGCCGCCGCGCCCCCGGCCGAGCGCGTGGCGCGGGCGGAGCGCGCCCAGGCGGCCCTGGCATCGCTCACCTGGCCGGCCGAAGCCGCCCGGCTCAGGGAGCTGTACCGGGAGCTGCTGGCGGCTCAGCCGCGGTAGAAGGCGCGGATCGCGTCAGCGACGCGCTCGATCTGGCTATCGGAAAGCTCGGGAAACATCGGCAGGCTGAGGAGCCGGGAAGCGGCGCGCTCGGTGACGGGAAAGCTTCCCTCGCCGAGTCCCATGCCGCGATAGGCGTGCTGGAGGTGCAGCGGGAGCGGATAGTGGAGCCCGGTGCCGATGCGCTCCGCGCCCAGGTGCTGCTGCAGCTCGTCGCGGCGGTCGGCGCGGATCACGAACAGGTGGTACACGTGCCGCGCGTAGGCGGCCTCGACGGGCAGCTCGATTTCCCCGATGCCCGCGAGCGCTTCCCGGTATCGCGCGGCGGCTCGCCGCCGGCCCTCGGTCCACGCCTTCAGGTGCGGCAGCTTGATACGGAGGAACGCGGCCTGGATCGCATGCAGCCGCCCGTTGAAGCCTTCGCTCTCGTGATAGTACTTCTTCGACTGCCCATGCTCGCGGAGCTGCCGCACCGGCTCCAGCCGCCCCGCCTCGCGGGCGACGACGGCTCCGCCCTCCCCGCAGGCTCCCAGATTCTTCCCGGGATAGAAGCTGTAGGCGGCGAGATCGCCCAGGGTGCCGACGGGATGGCCCCGATAGCGCGCGGCATGCGCCTGCGCCGCATCCTCCACCACCCAGAGGCCGTGCTGCCGCGCCACGCCGAGGATCGGATCCATGTCCGCCGGCTGGCCGTAGAGGTGCACGGGCACGATGCCGACCGTGCGGGGCGTGACCGCCGCCGCGAGCGCCGCCGGATCCATCGTCATCGTGGCGTCGTCCACGTCCACGAAGCGGATCGTGCCCCCGGCCTGGGTGATCGCCTCGGTCGTGGCGATGAAGGTGTTGGGGACGGTGATCACCTCGTCGCCCGGCCGGAGGCCAAGCGCCTGGTACGCGAAGCGCAGCGCATCGGTCCCGCTGTTGACGCCGACGCATTCCGCGGCCCCCACGCTGGCGGCAAACTCCCGCTCGAATGCTGCGACCTCCGGCCCGCCCACGAAACCAGCCGTCTGCACCGCACGCCGGAACGCCGCGACGAGGTCCTCCTCCAGCGGCCGGTGCTGGGCGACGAGGTCGAGGAACGGAATCGCAGCGGCGGTGCCGGAAGGCGCGGCGTGAGCCATGTCGGACGGTACCTTGGGTCAGGGGAAGTCGGGTTCGCGCGGCAGGATTCTAGCCGCGGCCGGGGGGCGGCCGCCAGTCGGACCCGCGGCGTCAGGGAGCCGGTGGTACGGCCCGAAGCGCGTCGCGGAAGGTGAGGTTGGCGACGTAGCCGCTGTCCCGCATCGCCGCGATCACGGCAAGGCGGCCATCGAGCGCGTCCCAGGGCTGGTCTCCCGAGTGCCACAGGAACTCCACCCATTCGCCGCGCGCCGCGGCATCACGCACGAACGCCGCCAGGCGCTCGCGGTCGAAGTAGCGGATTTCCCCGGCGTAGGGCCAGCGCCCGGCGGCGGGGAGCGGAACCGAGGCGGCATCGGTCTGGTACGCCTCCAGCGCACGATAGACGCGGCGAATGAGCGCGCCGTACGGCGTCGCGAGCTTGGCCGGTGAGTCGAACAGCGCGGGCCCCACGGTCCAGCTGCCGGGCTGTACGAAGACGGCCGCGTCGAAGCCCATGGCGCGAAGGTCGCGGCTGGCGCCGACCGCCTCGATGTAGAAATCGGCGAAGCCGGCGGGAGCCGCATCATGGTACCGTGAGTGGGCGTCGATCGCGTTGCCCGCGCCGGCGATCCGCTCGAGGAGATCGCGCGAGCAGCGTCCGGGCCTTCCCACGAGGCGGCTGGGCACCGCGAACGACGCGACGAGGTGGTGGCGCTCGAGCAGGCGGAGCGACGTCGAGTCCCATGCCGAGCAGTCGTCCACCCGGAGCGACACCACGCCGCGGGCCGCGATGGGCAGCGGGGCCACGGGCGCAGGCATGTCCGCCGGCATGGGAAGGCCGCCGATGGCGTCGAAGCGCATGGCCGGGGGAACCCCGGCGAGCGTGATCGCTGCGAGACCCGCGTAGCGCGGCGCGCCCTCGTCGCCCGGATAGGCCAGCAGCGCTCCGCTCCCCGACCCGACCGTCTGACCGGCCCGACGGAGCGACCACTCGAGGCGGCGGCCATGGGCCTGCACGCCGAGGGCGAAGGAGTCAGGCTCCGCCGGCCCATCGAGCGTGCGCCAGAGCGTCGCGCGGCCGACCGCCGCGCTGTCCTCGCCGGGCGCGAGGGCGGAATCCGTCTGCGCGATGAGGACCCGCCCAGCGTCGTCGCTGAGGATGATCGTCCAGGGCTGCCGGCCGCTCCGGTCGGGCGCGGAATTGCCGAGGAGGTCACCCGGCCCGCGGTCGAGGCAGGCGGCGAGGAGTGCGCCCGCCGAGAGGGCGGCGATGGCAGCGGCGTGCATGACGCGACCGCGAGCCGCCGTCAGCCGCCCGCGTCGGGGAGCGTGCGGAGGAGGCGTGCGGGGTTGCCGGCGACGACCGCGCGGGGCGGCACGTCGCGCGTGACCACCGACCCGGCCCCGACGATCGCGTCCTCGCCGATGGTCACGCCGCCGAGGATGGTGGAGCCGGTGCCGAGCGAAGCGCCGCGGCGCACGACCGTGGGGACCAGCGTCCAGTCGGCCTCCGTCTGCCGTGCGCCTCCGGTGGTGGCCCGGGGGTACGTGTCGTTGATGAAGTTGACGTTGTGACCGACGAAGACCTCGTCCTCGATCGTCACGCCCTCGCAGATGAAGCTGTGGCTCTGGATCTTGCAGCGCGCGCCGATGACCACGCCCTTCTGGATCTCGACGAAGGTGCCGATCGAGGTCTCGTCGCCGATGGTGCAGCCATACAGGTTGACGAAGGCGTACATCCGGACACCACGCCCCAGCCGCACGTCGGGAGCCACGCGGCGGAGCAGCTCGTCGCGCTCGGCCCGGCCCGGCTCCGGCGTCACCCGGCCGCCGCCGGCACGCCGTTGAGCGAGATCAGCACGCCGCCCTGCTCGATTGACCGCTGGGCCGCCTCCAGGATCCGCACGACGCGGAGGCCGGCGCGGCCGTCGGACACCAGGGGCTCGCGCCCGTCCATCGCGGCCACGATGTTGTCGGCCTCCACGGCGAGCGCCTCGCGGGTGTCGAGGCGGGGCGCATGCATGTCGCCCGACCGGTAGGAGATCATGAACTGATACTCGTCGCTCGGGTCGCTCGAGATCGACACGCCCTTGTCGTAGACCTTGAGCTTCTCGCTCGGCTCCATGTCATCGTAGATCATCATGCGCTTGGAGCCACCGACGATCGTCCGCCGCACCTTGGCGGGCGCCAGCCAGTTGACGTGCACCGCGCCGAGCAGCGAGCCGGCGTAGCGCACGGTCAGGTAGGCGATGTTCTCGGTGGGGCTTCCGCCGTGCCCTGCCGCCTGCGCCGCCACGCTGGCCGGCTCCTGGCCGATCAGGTAATCCATGATCGAGACGTCGTGCGGCGCCAGGTCCCAGACGACGTTCACGTCGGTCTGGATGAGGCCCAGGTTGATGCGCACCGAATCGAAGTAGTAGAGGTCGCCCACCTCGCCCGACTCGATGAGCGACCGCATGTGGCGGACGGCACCGGTGAAGACGAAGGTGTGGTCCACGGCGAGGAGGAGCCCCTGCCGGTGCGCCAGCTGGCACAGCTCCTCCGCGTGCTCGCTCGTGGTGGTAAGCGGCTTCATGACGAGCACGTGCCTCCCCGCCTCGAGCGCCTCGCGGGCCAGCTCGAAGTGCGTGAAGGACGGCGTCGCCACGACGACGAGATCGATGCCGGGCGCCGCGATCAGCTCCCGCACCTGGTCGGTCACGACGGGCACGCGATACTCGGCGCCGACTTTCGCGGCGCGCTCGTGCCGCGAATCGCACACCGCGAGGACCTGCGTCCGCGGGTTGCGCGCGAAGTTCCGCACCAGGTTGGGCCCCCAGTAGCCGCACCCGATCACGCCTACGCCATAGGTCTTCATCGAGAGCCCGCGTGGGGCCGCGCTACGCGGCGCGGCCGGAGTTGAACAGGACGACGGGAATCGTGCGGCAGAGGATCCTGAGATCGAGCCCCACCGACCAGCGCCGCACGTACTCGACGTCGAGCTCGCACATCTGGCGGTAGGAGAGGAGGTTCCGGCCCGACACCTGCCAGAGGCCGGTGATGCCCGGCCGCACCTGCAGCCGGTCGAACTGCCAGTGGTCGTAGGCCTCGAATTCGTAGGGCACCGGCGGCCGCGGTCCCACCAGGCTCATCTCGCCGGTCAGGACGTTGATGAGCTGGGGCAGCTCGTCGAGCGAGGTGCGCCGGAGGAGCGCGCCCAGGCGGGTCACCCGCGGATCGTTCACCAGCTTGAAGACCTCGCGGCCGTCGGCGCCGGTCTGGCGGGTGCCCTCCTCGTCGCCGGCGAGCATGCGCGTCACGAGGTCGCGGTGCGAGCTGTCGGAGGCACCGTGCTGCATGGTGCGGAACTTCCAGACGCGAAAGCGCCGCCCGCCCACGCCGATCCGCTCCTGCCGGAAGAAGACGGGCCCCGGCGAGTCGAGGGCCACCGCCAGTGCCACGAGCGCAAGCAGCGGCGAGAGGACGACCAGGCCGACAGTGGCGCCGGCGATGTCCACCGCGCGCTTGAGCGCGAGCTGGTGCCCCTGCAGCTTCGGCGCGGTCAGCTCCATGAGCGGCCGCCCGCGGCGCCACACGAGCGACGGATGCACACCCGCCACCTCGATCGAGCGCGGGACGGACAGCAGCTGGCACCCCGCCGCGAGCGAGATGTTCACCACATCCTGCAGCTCGCGGTCCGGCAGGTAGCCGCAGACCACGACCGCCTCCACGTGCGCGTCGTGCAGGAGCCGCGGCAGGTCGCCGATGGCGCCCACCGCGTCGGGGGCGGCCGGCGAGCGCAAATCGAGGAATCCCTTCTGCGCATACTCCCCGCCCCCCCGGAACGCGGGGTGCGCGGCGGCCTCACGGCAGTCCTCCGCCGGCCCCACGAACACGGTCCGCGCGGCGTGCGAGTCGGGCGGCGAGAGCCACGCCACGATCCGGTCCACCGTGAGCCGGTCGAGGAGGAGCGCGTTCCAGACCACCGCCGCGGTGCAGAAGTACTGGAGGGCGCCGAGGCCGAAGCCGGTGGACCAGACCGCGGTCCAGACCTGGAGCAGCGCCGCGAGCCAGGCCGCGCCGAAGAGGCGGCGGGGGCTTCGGCGCTGGTCGCCCGTGCCGTAGTTGCCGGTGATGAACAGGGTGAGGAAGAGCGCCACGAGGTACGGCGGGCTCGTGATGGCGCCGCTGGGGAAGGCGGCGACCGCCAGCGCGGCCACGCGGTCGCCCAGGATCCCGCCGTCCCGGATCGCGCGGAGCAGGAGATCCACCCCGCAGACCGCGGTGAGGTCGGCGAGGAAGAGGACCGACAGACGGCGGGCGGACCGGACGACGTGGCGGCGGACGTTGGACGAGGCGCGGCGCTGGAGTCCCAGTCGGACCCGGAGGTGCTCGTCTGCTTCGGTGGGGGGGGCTGGGCGGGACGGCGCCTGCGGCTTGCGAAGCTGGCCCGCGGGAGACTCGGGGAGCAGTGTGGCGGCGGCGGCCGAGGGCCCGCCGCCGATCTCATCGCCGTCCCGACTCGCGCTCCGCACCGGTTCCAAGCACTTCCCTCCTCGCGTTTGCCGCCGCCCCTGCCGACGTCGTAACTCCGCGCCCAGACCGCGAATATAGCCGCCCCCGGGAGGCAATGGTACGAAGCCACCTGCCCCGTCGCATGCTCTATGCCGCCCCGTAAGGGGCTGTCCCGGCCAGCACCCGCTGGTAGAGCGCGATGTGCCGCTCCGCCATCAGGGCCCGGGTGAACTGGTCGCGCACCCGGGCTCGTCCCGCCTCGCCCATGGCCTGACGGCGATGCGGGTCGTGGGCCAGCGTATCGAGTGCGGCGGCCAGGGCTCCCACATCGCGGAGCGGCACTTCCAGTCCGGTGACGCCCGGGAGGTTCACTTCTCGCACGGCGCTGGGGACCGCGGTCGTGATCACCGGGCGGCCGGCGGCCATGGCCTCGAGGACGACGAGGCCGAACATCTCCTCGACCGTGACCGAGGGCAGCACGAGGAAGTCGGCGTCCGCCATCCGGCGGGTGAGGTCCTCGTCGGGATACTCGCCGAACCAGCGAACCCGGTCGCCCACCGCGAGGGCCTGGGCCAGCGTCCGGAGCCGCGACATCTCGGGGCCGCCGCCCACGATGTCGAGTCGGAGCTCCGGCACCCGCTCGAGGGCGCGGAGCAGGAGGTCGACGCCCTTGAACGGCAGGAGCCGGCCGATGAAGAGGGCCCGGGGCGGTGCCCCCGGCGGCGGCGGCGGCACCACGTTCCAGCGCCCCTCGTCGATCCCGAACGGAATGACCTGCACCTTCCCCTCGAAGCCGCGCAGCTCCGCCGACAGCGCGAGGTGCGCCTGGCTCGGCACCACGACGGCGCGGGCCCGGCGAAGGACCAGCCGCGCGATGGGCCGGTACATGGCTCGCTTGGCGTCGGCGTGCTGGGTGACCACGACGGGCGTGCGCCCGGCCCGGAGGAGGCAGGCCACGTCCGCGAGGGAGTGCGGATGGTGGACGTGGATGATGTCGGCCCGCTTCCACGCGGCGGCGATGTACCCCGGCGCGATCTCCTGCGATCCCAGGGCCCCGAATGAAAACGCCCGGGTGACCGGCGTGCGGTGGCGCGACGTGCCCGCGCCGCGCCCGAAGCCCTGGACCGCCACGACCTCGACCTGGTGGCCCAGCAGCGACGCCCCCTCCGCGAGGTCCTGCACCACGCGCTCCATGCCGCCGGAGCGCGGCCAGTAGTACTTCGCGAGGTGCAGGATGCGCATGCGCCGGCCCGGTGAAGGAATCGAGGTGCCGCCAAGTTGGCCGCGGGCGGTGATCACGTCAACCGAATGCGCCGGCCGCCCGGGCTTGGACGGTGACGCCATGCCCCCCATGTTTCCGCACGCCAATGCGCGTCATTCTCGTGTCGCACACCTACGTTGCCCGGGGCAACCGCGGCAAGCTGCGGGCGCTCACCGCGCTCGGCTGCACCGTGGCAGCCGCCGTGCCCGCGCGCTGGTCCACGCCCCAGGGCGCCGGAACGACCGTCACCGACTGGGACGACGATGCCGGCGTCCGGATCGTCCCGGTGCCCGTCCGCGGCGACCCCACCGACCCGGACACCGTGGTGTGGGATCGTCGCGCGCTTCGTCGCCTGCTCAAGGATTTCCGTCCCGACCTGGTGCAGGTCGAGGAAGCCCCCTGGTCGCTTGCAACTGCCCGGATCGTGGCGGAGGCGCGACGCCTCCGGATCCCCGTGACGATCTTCAGCTGGCAGACCCTGCCGCGGCGCGACACCCTGCGGCAGCGCATCCGCCGCCGGCGTGTCCTCCACGCTGCCGCGGGCGCCGTTGCCGGCAACGCCGAGGCCGCCGCGCTGATCGCCCGCGCGGAGCCCGCGTTGCCGGTCGCGGTCATTCCGCAGATCGGCGCGTCGGTTCCACCGGCCGCGAGCCGGCTGGGAGGCCCCCTCGCCATCGCCTTCTTCGGGCGGCTCATCCCGGAGAAGGGTCTCGACTTCCTCTTCCGCGCCGCCGTGAAGGTGCTCGGCAGCTGGACCATCGACGTGGTGGGGACCGGGCCGGCCCTGCTCGAGCTCGAGCAGCTCGCCGAGCGGCTCGGCATCTCCGCGCGGATCACGTGGCACGGCGCGCTCCCGCGGTCGGACCACGGCGCCGTCTGGGCGCGCGTGAACTGCGTGTCCGTGCCCTCCCGCGCGACGCGCGACTGGGTTGAGATCCAGGGCCCCGTCGCGATCGAGGCCATGGCGCGCGGCATCCCGGTCGTCGTCTCCAGCACCGGCGCCCTCGCTGAAACGGTGGGACCTGGCGGCATCGTCGTGGCGGAAGACGATACCGCGTCGCTGGCGGAGGCACTCCAGACCCTGCTCGACGACCCGACGGAGCGGGCGCGGCTCGGTGCCGAAGGACGGCGCCGCGCGATGGCCGTATTCGCCAGCGACGCAGTGGCCCGGCGCCAGCTCGACTTCTGGCATGACGTCGCTTCTCAACGCGCAAGCGTTTGACATCCAGCTACTTAGACATCATCTTCGGCCTCCATGCCCTCTGCCCCGCTCCGCCTTCGCACCATCGCCGCCGCCTTCGCCGTGGCGGCCCTGTCCGCCGCTCCGGCCACGCTCCCTGCCCAGACGCCGCAGTCGCTGCCGTCACCCGAGCAGGCACGCCAGCTCCTGCGGGACAATCCCGAGCTGCAGGAGCAGCTGCGCCAGCGGATCGAGCAGTCGGGGCTCACGCAGGACCAGATCCGTGCGCGCCTCCGCGCGATGGGCTACCCCGAGAATGAGCTCGACGACTACCTGACCGGCACGCCCGGAGCCGGCGCGCCCAACGGCCGGGAGATCGACGCGGCGCGCGCCCTGGGCCTCATGGGCTCCGCCGAAGCCGACACGATGCAGACCACGCCGCAGCCGGCGGCAGCGGCGCCAGCACCCCGGCCCGAAGACCCCCTGGTGCGCGACTCGCTCCGCGCCGACTCGCTGGGCCTGCCGTGGACCCGGCCGCTCGAGCTGTTCGGGCTCTCTGTCTTCCGCGACCAGGGCACCCAGTTCCAGGCGGTACAGACCGGGCCGGTCGACGAGAACTACCGGCTCGGCCCCGGCGACCGGCTCTCGGTCATCCTCACCGGCGACGTCCAGCGCGCGTATTCCCTCGAGGTGAACCGCGACGGGTTCGTGGTCATCCCCGAGGCGGGCCAGCTCTACGTCGCCAACCTGACGATGGCGCAGCTCGACGAGCTGCTCTACAGTCGCCTCAGTCGCGTGTACTCGGGGGTGCGCCGAGGCGCCGGCGCCACCACGCATTTCCAGGCCACGGTCACCCGGCTCCGGAACATCCAGATCTTCGTCGCGGGAGACGTCGCGCGACCGGGCGCATACCAGATCTCCGCCGCGGGTACGGTCCTTACCGCCCTCTACGCCGCGGGCGGTCCCACCGCCAACGGCAACTTCCGGCGCGTCGAGGTGCGGCGCGGCGC
The DNA here is from genome assembly GCA_025935545.1 of Gemmatimonadales bacterium. Taxonomy (GTDB): domain Bacteria; phylum Gemmatimonadota; class Gemmatimonadetes; order Gemmatimonadales; family GWC2-71-9; genus JAICUF01. The sequence goes on along the minus strand of JAICVB010000002.1, from coordinate 8,378 downwards.
GGCGCTGGTGGACACCGTGGACCTCTACGGCTACCTGCTGAACGGCATCAACCGCAGCGACGTCCGCCTGCAGAGCGGCGACGTCGTCTTCGTCCCGGTGCACGGCGGGCGCGTGAAGGTGACGGGGGAGGTGGTGCGTCCCGCCATCTACGAGCTCACGACCGGCGAGACGCTGCGCGACGTGGTGCGGGATGCCGGCGGCTTCACCGCCGACGCGCTCCGCCAGCGGATCCAGATCCACCGCATCCTTCCGCCGGAGGCGCGGCAGGCGGGTCGCGCGCGCGTGGTGGTCGAGGTCGGCCCCGATCAGCTGGCGACGGGCATCGTCCCGGGCGTGCCGCTCCTCGCCGGCGACTCGGTCACCGTCTTCAGCGTGGCGGAGCGCGTGCGGAACTTCGTGACCGTGAAGGGCGACGTCTGGGTCGAGGGGCCCGTGGGCTGGACCGAGGGGATGCACCTGAGCGATGCCCTCCGGCTGGCGGGCGGCACCAAGCCGGACGTCTACCTGGGCCAGATCCTCGTGTCCCGGCTCCGGAGCGATTCGACCCGGGTGCAGCTCCGGTCGGCCTTCGCCGATTCGACGGGGCGGGTGACGAACGACCTGGCGCTCGAGGAGGAGGACGAGATCGTCGTCTTCTCGAAGACGACCTTCCGGCCCGAGCGGTACGTAGCGGTGACCGGTGCGGTGCGGAGACCGGGCCGCATCCGCTACCGCGAGGGCATGACGGTGCGGGACGCCATCCTGCTGGCCCAGGGCCTGAGCGAGGACGCGTACCTCAAGGAGGCGGAGATCGCGCGCGTGCCCGAGGACCGCTCGCAGGGCGCGCTGGCCACCACGATCCACGTCCCGCTCGACTCCACCTACCTCTTTGCCCGCGGGCCGGCCGGTGAATACGCCGGCCCGCCGGGCATCCCGGCCCCCGCCTCCGGCGCGCCTGAGATCGCGCTGCAGCCCTACGACAACCTCCTCATCCTGCGCCAGCCGGACTGGGAGCTGCCGCGCATCGTGAAGATCACGGGCCAGGTGAAGTATCCCGGCCCCTACACCCTCCGCACCAAGACGGAGCGGCTCAACGACATCATCCAGCGCGCGGGCGGGCTGACGAAGGAGGCGTACCCGAACGGGATCGAGTTCTTCCGCCGGCAGGACAGCGCGGGGCGGGTCGGCCTCGACCTGCCGCGCGTGCTGCGCGACCCGCGCTACCGCGACAACCTCATCCTCGCCGCGGGCGACTCGGTCAACATCCCCGAGTTCAACCCGGTGGTGATGGTGGGAGGGGCGGTCAACTCGCCGGGCGCGGTGGCCTATCAGCCCGGGAAGAGCATCGACTGGTACGTGCGGGCGGCGGGTGGGTACGCGAAGAACGGCGACAAGCTCCGGGCCTTCGTCACGCAGCCGAACGGCCGGAAGCAATCGGTCAATCGGAAGTTCCTGCTGCCGGACGACAACCCCTATCCCCTGCCGGGCGCGGTGGTCGATGTGCCGATCCGGGATCCCGCCCAGGGCGGCACGAGCGTGCTCGCCGTGCTGGGCACCGCTGCGCAGCTCCTCGCGAGTCTCGTCACGGTCATCGTGGTGGCGCGGCAGTAGCCGCGCCCGCCGGCGGAGCTGCCCCTAGCCGATGGCGCGCTGCCGGGCAGCCGGGGACACGGCGTCCTCCACGTCCACCCCTTCCGCCCTGAGCCGGTCGATCTGCCAGCGGTCGAGGCGCACCACCATCGCATAGCCGTCGCCGTTCTCCTCCCGCGACACCACCTCGCCGAGACGATAGAGCGACGCGGCGCGCGCACCTGCGCTGAGCGGCAGCCGCACGGCGACCGTCGGGCGATCGATGCGGTTCCGGCTCCTGAGCGCCGCCTTCACCGCGTTGAGCCCGTCGGTGCGCATGGTGGTCGCGAGCACCCCGGTGGGATACAGCTCGCGCGCCCGCGCCGCGAACACGGCCGGATCGGGCAGCGCGTCAACCTTGTTGAACACCGGGATGGTCGGCCGGTCCGCCAGGTCGAGCTCGGCCAGCACCTTGTCCACCACCCGCATCTGGCCCTCCCAGTCGGGATGGCTCGCATCCACGATGTGGAGCAGCACATCGCCCTCGCGCGCCTCCTCGAGCGTGGCGCGGAAGCTCGCGACGAGGTGGTGCGGGAGCTTCCGGATGAAGCCGACGGTGTCGGTGACCCGCGCCCGCACCCCTTCGCCCAGCTCCACCTCGCGCGTGAGGGTATCGAGCGTGGCGAAGAGCCGGTCCTCCACCAGGATCTCGTGCTCACCAGACAGCGCCCGCAGCACGCTGGACTTGCCGGCGTTGGTGTAGCCCACCAGCGCCACGCTGAGCAACGGATCGCGGCCGGCGCGGAGGTTCTCGCGGTGGCGCTGGACGTCCTTGAGCTTCCCCTTGAGCGCACCGATCCGCTTCCGGATCATGCGCCGGTCGGTCTCCAGCTGGGTCTCACCGGGTCCCCGAAGACCGATGCCTCCACGGATGCGCGAGAGGTGGGTCCACATCCGCGTGAGCCGGGGCAGCATGTACTCGAGCTGCGCCAGCTCCACCTGCAGCTTCGCCTCGTGGGACCGCGCCCGGGTCGAGAAGATGTCGAGGATGACCTCGGCGCGATCCATGACGCGAACCTTGAGCTCCCGCTCCAGGTTGCCGCCCTGCGCCGGCGTGAGCTCCTCGTCGAAGATGACGAGGGTCGCGGCCATCTCCTCCACCAGCCGGGCGACCTCCTCGACCTTCCCCTCCCCGATCAGCGTCGCCGGGCTGGCCGATGCGACCTGCTGCACCACCCGCCCGACGACGTCGGCGCCGGCCGTGTCCACCAGGCGGGTGAGCTCCTCGAGATGTTCGGTGACGTGACGTGCGTCAGGCGAGCCCTTGCGGGGTGCGGCGACCAGGATGGCCCGCTCGATCGGATCGCGGACCGGGATGGGATCTCGAATGGCTGGCGTGCCTCAGTGTGAAGGTGGAAGCGAGCTGCCCGGGGCGGCAGTGCCGCTTGGCAGGATGCCGCCTGCGCCCCGCGTCAGGGGCGCGCGGCCCTCCCGCGTAAAGGCGACGACGTGGTTGCCGAACGGGGTGCGGATCGTCGCCTGGCCGCGCATCGTGTACGGAATATCACCATAACCCACCGCGGAGCGAACTGCGGCGCCCACGCCGGCCCAGTTGAACCGCACGGGCAGCGTCACCACGGTGGTGTCGTTCTTCCGGACCTGGAACTCGTCCTGATAGGTGACGTCACCCACGTGCGAGCCCTCGACGTCGAAGCCGACCTGCAGCTTCGTGCCGCGGAGATCGAACCCGTTCGGGTTGCGGACGTTTACTACCAGGTCCATCGTCCCACCGGTGAGCCCGGCGCCCCGCAGGATGACCTGGTTCAGCTGGATCTCGGGGTCGCGGAAATTGTCGGGGATCCCGCTGCAGCCGGCCAGGGCCGCCGCCGGACCCAGGAGGAGCCACGCGGCCAGTCGTCGAGTCATGGATCGCCATCTCCAGTAGGTGATATCCGGTGCCGTTGCACGATGCGCGACCTGCCGCCGGGCCACCGTGCGCCCCATCACAGGCCGTGCGCGCCGGCGACGACCGGCACGCCGGAATTCGCGCGCAAGAAGCGGGACGCGAGGAGGCGGCCGAGACCCTATCCTGGGTCCGTGGCGGAGAGGCCGCCGCCAGTCGATCTTTCCTGACGTGAGCCGAAGGAGACGTGACGCATGATCAGCAACGCTACCCGCGTGACCGACCCGATGGACGAGCGCGAGGCGTGGGCCGCGGTGCTCGAGCGGGACACCGCGATGGATGGCCGGTTCGTGTATGCGGTACGGACGACCCGCATCTTCTGCCGCCCGAGCTGCCCCTCGCGACGGCCCAGGCGGGAGAATGTCTCGTTCCTGGCCAACGCCTCGACGGCCGTCGCCGCGGGCTACCGGCCCTGCCGCCGGTGCCGGCCCGATCAGACCCAGCCCGCGCCCTCGGCAGCCGCGCGCGCGGTGGAGCGCGCCCGCGCCCTCATCGAGGCCCATCCCGAGGCGCCGGCGTCGCTGGACGAGCTCGCCCGCCAGGTGGGGCTGAGCCCGCATCACCTGCAGCGCACCTTCACCCGGATCGTGGGCACGAGCCCGCGCCGCTACGCCGCCGCGCTCCGGGCCGATCGCTTCAAGACCGAGCTGCGCGAGGCGCCCAGCGTGAGCCGCGCCACCTTCGACGCGGGGTTCGGCGCGTCGAGCCGCGCGTACGACGCCGCCGCCGCCCACCTCGGCATGACGCCGGCGGCCTACCGCCGCGGCGGCCGCGGCGTGCACATCCGCTACGCCATCGCGGGGACCCCGATCGGACGGATTCTCGTCGCCGCGACCGCTCGCGGCGTCTGCGCCGTCACGCTGGGGGACGACGACACCGCACTCGAGGCGGCGCTCGCGGCGGAGTATCCCGAGGCGGTGCGCGAGCGGCTGGAGGGCGCGGCCCTCCGCGCCGACGCCGATCTGTCCCGCTGGCTCGCCTCCGCCGTCCGTGCAGCGGGGACGCCGCCGGCCGCCGATGTCCCCCACGCGCGCGACGCCGACGTCCCCCCGCTCGGCGACGTCCCGCTCGATGTGCAGGGTACTCCGTTCCAGGACCGCGTATGGCGCGCCGTGCGCGCCATTCCCCCCGGCGAGGTGCGCTCCTACACGGACGTGGCCGCGGCGGTCGGCGCCCCCCGGGCAGTGCGCGCCGTGGCGTCGGCCATCGCCAGCAACCGGGTCGCGCTCATGGTGCCGTGTCACCGCGTCGTGCCGAAGGGGACCCGGGCGACCACCACCGGGTGCGCCGCGCTCGGCGGCTACCGCTGGGGCGCCGAACGGAAGGCGCGGCTCCTCGAACAGGAGCGGGCTGCCGGCTGAGTTCATGCGCAGGAAGCGGGACGCGCATCCGGCCGCGGATGCGCAGATTGGCGGCACGATCCACCGCCCGGCCACCGGCGCCGCGGCGGAACGCCCCGACCCGCACCGCGGAGCCGCCAGATGCCGTCCTCCTACCGCTTCATCGCCATCCCGTCCTCCGTTGCCGACAGCGTACGTGCGACGCTGACGGCCCCCCGTTACGGACATCCCGCGCACGTCGAGATCGCGCGCGGCTACGGCCCCTGCCGTCATTGCCTCCGCACGTTCCGTGTGGGCCGGGAGGAGCGGATCCTCTTCACGTGGGACGCGTTCGAGGGGGTGGAGACCCTGCCCCAGCCGGGCCCGGTGTTCATTCACGCCGACAGCTGCCCGCGGCACGCCGAAGATGCCGGCTTTCCCGAGGATCTCCGCGCGCATCCGCTCACGCTCGTGGCATTCGGCCGAGGCCGCGTCCATCAGGGTGAAGTCCACGTGACGGACGGCGCGGTGGAAGCCGCGATCGAGGCCCTGTTCGCCAGCCCTGGCGTCGACTATGTGCACGTGCGCGACATGCAGGCGGGCTGCTACGATCTCCGGGTGGAACGACGCGCGGCGTGAACGTTTACCCGGCCTCCGGGCCGCTCTCCGACTCCGCCCGCTTCCGGGCCCACCAGGCGAGCCGCTCGGCCACCCGCTTCTCGTAGCCGAACGAGCCGGGCGTGTAGAAGGCGGCGTCCCTCAGCTGGTCGGGCAGGTAGTCCTGCGGCAGGTACGCGTCGGGCGAGTCGTGCGCGTAGCGGTAGCCCGCGTGGTAGCCCAGCTCCTTCATGAGCGCGGTGGGCGCGTTCCGGATGTGCAACGGCACCGGCGCGGCGGGCGTGGCCTGCGCCGCCTCCATGGCCGCGTCGAGCGCCCGCTTGGTGCTGTTCGACTTGGGCGCGGTGGCGAGGTAGATCGTCATCTCGGCGAGCGGCAGATAGCCCTCGGGCGCGCCCAGCATGTGGAAGGCGTCGCGCGCCGCCACCGCGAGGGGGAGCGCGTTCGGGTCGGCGAGCCCGATGTCCTCGGCGGCCATCGCGATCGCGCGGCGGAAGAGGGTCATGGGATCCTCCCCGCCGTCGATCATCCGCGCCATCCAGTAGAGCGCCCCCTGCGGGTCGCTCCCGCGGAGCGACTTGTGGTAGGCCGACAGGAGGTTGAAGTGCTCCTCGCCCGCCTTGTCATAGCGGGCAAAGCGCTTCTGCATCGCCTCGCGCGCCGCCTCGGCGTCGATGGTCCCCCGGAGGCCCACGTGCGCCGCCGCCGCCTCGAGGACCGTGAGCGCGCGCCGGGCGTCACCGTCGGCCTCGGCCGCGATGAGGCCGAGCGCGTCGTCGGTGAGCGTGAGCTCCAGCGCGCCGAGCCCGCGCTCGTGGTCGTCCAGCGCCCGGCGCACCACGGTCGCGACGTCCTCCGCGGCCAGCGGCTCCAGCACGAAGACACGCGTCCGCGAGAGCAGCGCGCCGTTGATCTCGAAGCTCGGATTCTCGGTGGTGGCGCCGATCAGCGTCACCACCCCCTGCTCGGTGGGTGGCAGCAGGCTGTCCTGCTGCGCCTTGTTCAGCCGATGGATCTCGTCGATGAACAGGATCGTCTGCGCCCCGCCGGATTGGAGCCGCCCGCGAGCCGCTCCAACGATCTCCCGGATGCGCGGCACGCCCTCGGTCACCGCGCTGAAGGGCACGAACACGCGCCCGGTGCTCGCCGCGATGAGGTGCGCCAGCGTCGTCTTGCCGGCACCGGGCGGCCCCCAGAAGATGATCGAGCCCGGCGTTCCCTTCTCGACCGCGTCGCGGAGCGGCTTGCCGGGTGCGAGCAGGTGGGTCTGGCCGACGTACTCGTCGAGGGTGCGCGGCCGCATCCGCGCGGCGAGCGGCTGCGCATCGGCCGCGGTGCTGAAGAGCGAATCCTCCTCCGCCGCGCCGCCCTGCCGTCGTGGTGACATGGCGCCCTCCGCTAGCCGACCCAGCGGCCGAGGAGCACGCTGGTCAGGAGAAAAGCCGCCGCGCCGCCGAAGAACGCGAGCGCCACGGGCCACCCCCGCTTGGCCTGGAAGGCCGGCACCAGGTCCGAGGCGGCGACGTACAGGGTAACGCCGGCCGACAGCGCCAGTCCGTGATCCACGAGGGGTCGGGCCACCTCGGTGAGCAGCACTCCGAGCACCGTCGCGAGCCCGAGTGCCGTGGCCGCAGCCAGGGCCCGCCGCCGCCCGCCGCCACCCGCGAGCATCACGCTCGCGATCGTCACGCCTTCCGGCAGCTTGTGCAGGAACACCGCGAGGAAGAGGAGCATGCCGAGCCGGCCGGACACCAGAAATCCGCTCGCGATCGCGACGCCATCGAAGAAGGTGTGGAGCGACAGGCCGGCCAGCGCCGACAGGCCCGCCCCCGAGCTCAGCCGGTGGGTCTCCTCGCCGAAGTGAAAGTGCGGCGTCAGCACGTGCTGCGCGAGGTGGACCGCGAGGTATCCGGCCAGGACGTAGTAGGCGGCACCGGGACGGGTGAGGGCCTCGGGGAGCATGCCGACCAGGACGGTCGCCGCCATGAAGCCCGCACCGAAGGCAATGAACCGCTCGATGAGCCGCATCTCGCGGCGCTGGTGCCGCACCACCGCGATCGCCCCGGCGAGGTTGCCGGCCGCCGCCATCAGGGCGAACAGGATCGGCGTCACGGAGCGCGCCGGACCAGCGCGAGGAGCGCATCCCGCTCGTTCAGCGCGGGCTCCCGGAGGACGCAGTCCAGCAGCGCGTCGAGCGCTTCCCCCACCGCCGGACCGCGAAGGCCGAGCGCCACGAGGTCGGCGCCGGTCACCGCGAGCGCCTTCCGGGTCGTGGCCTCCCCGCGCGCTCGCACGCCCGCCACGGCATCCGCCCAGGGCGCCGGGCGCCCGGTTTCCAGCTCGGCCAGTCGCAGCGCGTCGTCCGCCGCATCGCCGACCCGCGCGAGCCAGCGGCGTGCACCCTCCGCTCCCGGCTCGGCGGCGACGCGCGCGGCCGTCGCCGCCTCCGCTCGCGCGATCTCGGCATTGGAGGCACGCAGCCGCCGAAGCGCGGCACCCGGGGCGCCGAGGAGCGACGTCGTGAGCAGGACGGGATCGCGCGGGAACGCGGAGAGTCCCGCCGGTACATCGCGCGCGAGATCCGGCAGCCAGACCGCGGCGGCGCCCGAGTCGTGCCAGAGGCGAACGAGGACGCGCACATCGAGCGCGGTGCGAAGGCCCTTGAACCACTCGTCGCGCACCCGTTCCGCCGAAAGCCCGGCCAGCCCCGCGCTCTCGGCCCGCGCGGCGGCCCACGTCGCGGGATCCATCTCGAAGGCCAGCCTGGCGGCGAAGCGGATCCCGCGGAGAATCCGGAGGTAATCCTCGCGGAAGCGGGGGGCCGGCGCGCCGCCCCCCCGCCGCCCGGGGGGGGCGCGGGGGGCGGGGCCGCCCCCGGGGGGGGCGCCCGCGCCCCGGCGCGGGGGGTGGGGGGGGGCGGGGGTGGGGT
>JAICVB010000096.1 GCA_025935545.1 Gemmatimonadales bacterium | reverse complement strand
GCCCAGTCTCTACGAGGCACGCCGCGGGCGGCACCCCAACATCCACTGCTTTCCGAGCAGCGTGGACGCGGCGCACTTTCATCAGGCCCTCACCGGGCTCCTGCCCGAGCCGGCCGACCCGGCGGACCTGCCCCATCCGCGACTCGGGTTCTACGGCGTCATCGACGAGCGGCTCGACCGGGACATCATCGACCGCCTGGCGACGGCGCATCCCGAATGGCAGATCGTGATGGTAGGGCCGGTGGTCAAGATCGATCCCGCGTCGCTCCCGCGGCAGCCGAACATCCTCTACACCGGCCAGCGGACCTATGACGAGCTGCCGAGCTATCTCGCGGGATGGGACGTCTCGCTCCTGCCCTTCGCGCAGAACGACGCGACCCGGTTCATCAGCCCCACCAAGACCCTGGAGTACATGGTCGCGGAGCGGCCCATCGTGAGCACGCCGATCCGCGACGTCGCGGGGCCCTATGGCGACATCGTCTATCTCGGCGCGACTCCCGACGAGTTCGTGCGGGCCTGCGAGACGGCCCTGGCGAGCGGGCGGGAGGAGCGCGAGCGGCGCGCCACCCTGATGCAGCGGGTGATCGAGCGCACCTCGTGGGACCGGACGGCGGCCGAGATGGACCGGCTCATCAGTCAGGCCCTGGCCGGGCGGCTCCGCACCACGGCGAGGGCGGGCTGATGGGCAACCAGCAGACGCGCCGCGCGGCCGCGCCCCGCCTCGCGCCGCAGGATACACCGCCGGTGGTCGTGATCGGCGCCGGTCCCACCGGCCTCAGCGCCGCCTATCATCTGGGCCGCGACGCGGTCCTCGTCGAGCGGGGCCGGACGGTCGGCGGCTGGTGCCGCTCCATCGAGGACCACGGCTTCACCTTCGACTTTGCCGGGCACATCATGTTCTCGAACGATCCCTATGTGCACCAGCTCTACCAGGTGCTGCTGGGGGACAACGTGCACTGGCAGGATCGCGAGGCGTGGATCTACAGCAAGCAGGTGTACACACGCTACCCCTTCCAGGGCGCGCTGTACGGCCTGCCGCCCGAGGTGATCAAGGAGTGCATCGTCGGCGCGATCGAGGCGCGGTTCGGCCCCCTGAACGCCAAGGTGTCACCCGAGGCGCCCGCCGGCACGAGCGTGGACTACACCGGCCCCGACCGCCGCGGGATGTTCGAGCCGCTCATGCACAACGGGGGCACGGCCGAGGGAAAGTCCGCCGCGCCGGCGCGCCGCGCCGCGTACGGCGGCGTGGAGCGGAGGCGCGCGGCGGCCTACAAGGGGCCGCCGCGCAACTTCGAGGAATTCATCTACAAGGTGTGGGGCTCGGGCATTGCGAAGCACTTCGCCATCCCCTACAACCGGAAGCTCTGGGCCGTGCCGCTCGACGAGATGGAGACCTCCTGGCTGGGCGGCCGCGTCCCCCTGCCCGACCTCGAGGAGATGATCTCGGGCGCGCTCCACCCCGTGGGCCGCCCGATGGGCCCGAATGCGCGCTTCGGGTACCCGCTGCGGGGCGGCTTCCAGGCGCTCATGAACGGCTTCCTGCCGCTCCTCAAGGGGCAGCTCCGCCTCGACGCCGAGGTGACGGCGATCTCCCCGGCCGCGCACACCGCCACCCTCGCCGACGGCACCGAGCTCCACTACGAGCAGCTCATCAGCACGATGCCGCTGCCGCAGCTCGTGGCCACGCTCGGGAACGAGGCACCCGCGCGGGTCCGCGCCGCTGCCGCCGCGCTCCGTCACGTCTCGGTCCGCTGCGTCAACATCGGCGTCGGGCGGGAGAACCTGACCGAGAAGCACTGGATCTACTACCCCGAGGACACCGTCTTCCACCGGATCTTCGTGCAGGGGAACGCGAGCCCCTACTGCAACCCGCCGGGCGGATTCGGCCTCACCTGCGAGATCACCTATTCCGACGCCAAGCCGCTCCCGGCCCACGGGGACGAGCTGATCCGCCGCTGCGTGGAGGACTGCATCCGGGTGGGCATCTTCCGCGCGAGTGACCCGATCTGGTGCGCCAACCAGGTGGACATGCCGGTGGCCTACGTCGTGTATGACCACGACCGGGCGAAGAACGTGAAGCTCATCCGCGACTGGCTGTCCGACCACGACATCGTGCTGGCCGGTCGCTACGCGGAGTGGGAGTACTACAACTCCGATCACGCCTTCATCGCGGGAAAGAAGGCGGCCGAGGACGTGCGGCCCGCCACGGCCGGCGGGCGCTAGCAGCGTGGCCGAGGCGCTGCTGCGGCGGCGGCCGGAGGACTTCCTCTGGGCCACCGGCATCGAGGACACGTTCGTCCCCCAGACGCGCCCGGGCCACCGCGCCCTCGACGAGTATCAGCTCATGGGCCACTACGAGCACTGGCGCGAGGACCTGGCCCTGGCGCGGGAGCTCGGCGTGCGCGCGGTCCGATGGGGCGTCCCGTGGTACCGGATCGAGCCGCTCGAGGGGGAGTTCGACTGGCGCTGGACCGACGCCGTCATCCCGTACATCGTCGAGGAGCTCGGCCTCGATCCGATCATCGACCTCATGCACTACGGCTGCCCCTTCTGGCTCCGGCGCGAGTTCGCGAGCGCGCAGTATCCGGAGGCGGTGGCCGCCTATGTCGGCGCCTTTGCCTCGCGCTATCGCGGGCTCGTCCGGTGGTACACGCCCCTCAACGAGCCCATCGTCACCGCCCTCTTCTGCGGCAAGCGCGGCGTCTGGCCCCCCTACCTCCGAGGCGACACGGGCTACACGCGGATCCTGCTGCAGGTGGTGCGCGGAATCGAGCGGACCTGCGAGACCCTCCGCGCGGTGGATCCCGGGTGCGTCCTCCTGCACGTGGACGCCAGCGGCCTGAGCCGCACCGCCCGCGAGGACCTCGCGGCCGTCGCCGCGGAGGAGCAGGACCGGAGCTTCCTGCCCTGGGACCTGCTGGCCGGCCGCGTGACGCCCGACCACCCGCTCTTTCCGTGGCTGGTCCGGAGCGGCGCCTCCCCCGATGAGCTGGCGGACATCGCCGCCGCCGGGATCCCGCTCGACCTCATGGGGCTCAACTTCTACCCGCAGTGGTCCACGACGCAGCTCTACATCGACCGCCGCGGGCGGCTCGCCTACCGGCCGGTCGAGCAGGATGGCTCGGGGTTCGTGGCACTCATCGAGGCGTACTACCGCCGCTACGGGACGCCGATCATCGTGACCGAGACGAGCGCACGCGGCTCCGAGGAGGTCCGCGCCCGCTGGCTCGAGGCGTCGGTCGCGGCCATCCGCGAGCTGCGCTCCCGCGGGGTGCCGGTGGTGGGATACACCTGGTTCCCCCTCTTCACGATGGTGGACTGGCGCTATCGCTTCGGGCGCGGGCCCGTCGAGGAGTACCGGCTCGAGCTCGGCCTCTACACGCTGGGCGGGGGGCCGCGGTGGACCTCCACGCCGCTCGTGGAGCAGTTCCGGAGCTACGTGGCCGATCCGGAAGGCGCGGTGGGAAGCCTGGTGCTCCCGGAGGCGGGGTGAGCGGGCTCTTCCGGTCGTTCTGGTGGGGTGGATTCGAGTCGGCCTGCCACATCAACCGCGCGTCCCGCCGGCTCGACATGATCTGCGCCACCGAGCACGACGCGCGGGCGGCGGAGGATTTCGCGCTCGTGAGATCGGTCGGCATCCGGACGGTGCGGGAGGGGATGCGCTGGCACCTGATCGACCGCGGCGCCGGCTACGACTTCAGCACCGCGCTGCCGGTCGCGCGCGCGGCATCCGAGGCCGGCATCCAGGTGGTGTGGACCCTCTGCCACTACGGGTGGCCCGACGGGGTCAACCTCTTCGCGCCGGCCTTCGTCGAGCGCTTCCGGCGCTACAGCGCCGCCGTGGCGCGATTCGTCGCCGATCAGGGCGACGAGATCCCGGTGTATTCCCCCATCAACGAGATCTCGTTCTTCTCGTGGGCCGCCGGGGAGGCCGGCTACATCTACCCGCATGCGCAGGGCGCGGGTGGGCGGGTGAAGGAGCAGCTGGTCCGCGCGGCGATCGCCGGCATGGAGGCGATCCGCGACGTGGATCCGCGCGCGAGGTTCCTTCACGCCGACCCGCTGATCCACGTCGTGCCGCCGCGCGACCGTCCCGATCTGGCGCGCGCCGCGGCCGACCGGCGCGAGGCGCAGTTCGAGGCGTGGGACATGCTGGCGGGCGGGCTCCGGCCGGAGCTGGGCGGCGATCCGCGGTTCCTCGACATCGTGGGCGCGAACTTCTACCACGCCAACGAGTGGGAGTACCCCGAGCGACGGCTGGGATGGGACGAGGGACCGCGGGACCCGCGCTGGCAGCCGCTGAGCCGCCTCCTGATCGACCTCTTCCACCGCTACAACCGCCCCATGGTGATCGGCGAGACCAGCCATGTGGGAAGCGGGCGGGCGGCGTGGATCCGGGAGATCGCGGCGCAGGTCGGTGTGGCGCGTGCGGCGGGCGTCCCGCTCGAGGGCGCCTGCCTCTACCCCATCATCGACCGTCCCGACTGGGACGACCCCGACCACTGGCACCGGAGCGGTCTCTGGGACTGCCTCCCCGGACCGGGCGGCCTCGACCGCGTCCTGGCCGGCGACTACGCAGCGGCCTTCGCCGAGGTGCGGGCCACCCTCCCCTGATCGTCGCTGCCGGCGTCAGCCGTTGGCGGCGCCCGGCGGCATGCCCGTGGTCGCGAACGGCAGCGGCTCGGTCGGGCCGCCGGCGCCGCTGGCCGGCTTCCGGGTGGTGCGCGCGATGAGGTCCCGCATCATCAGCGTGGCGACGGGATGCGTGCCGAGGTGCTCCCGGAGCCGGAAGGTGCACACCATGACCCGGCCCCGATCCACCGGCCGCTCGGCCACCAGCGCCACGACGTGGTGGACCCAGCCGACGAAGAGGCCGGCGTGCACGTTGCCGGCAAAGTCACGCGGCGAGAGGCCGACGATGACCGTTTCGGGCGTGAGGTCGGCAAAGGCGAAGTCCACCGTGCCCCCGCTCGGGATGTCCCGGAAGATCTTGTCCTGCCGGAGCCAGCTCATGCTGCTGGCCCAGTCCCCCTGCCACGACCGCCCCTGCCGCTGCGCGATGCCAAGCGTGCCGAGGTGCGCCTGCTGCGATTCACTCGACTCGGCGAGCCAGAGCACCCGCCCTCCGTTCTGGGCGTGCCAGCGCAGCTCGTCGGTCATGGTCTCGACCACGACGAGATCGGCGTCGGCCATCGCGTCCACCATCTCGTAGCCCATCGCGGCGAGCCGCGCGGCCAGCCGCGGCAGTCCCGGCGCCGCGATGCGCGTGTGCTCCGGCGACTCGGCGACGCGGGGGAAGAAGTACATCTCGTGATGATTCCGCGCGACCACGTGCCCGCCCGCGTCGAGCAGCTGCATCTCGAGCCGCCCGCGCGCGCTCTGCTCCAGTGGCGGGACCTCGAACACCGCCGTCCCGATCTGGCTCAGCTGGGCGCGCTGCGCCGGCACCTGCTCGAAGGCGCCGTGGATCGCCGGCCAGAGGTCGAGGCGCCACTCCACGCGCGCGCCGCGCAGGTCCTGCTCCGAGAAGTGCGACAGCGCGATCCGCACCTCGCAGCGCTCCCCCTCCCAGTACGCGATCCGCTCCCAGTCCACCGGGATGAGCGCGTCGGCCCCGTTGATGTCGCGGATGACGTCGAAGTACGCCTTGGGGTTCCGGCACATGTCGAGCAGGCCGTTGCTCTCCCAGTGGACGTCGGTGAACTCGGTGATGATGTAGCCCACGATGCTGGGATGCCGCCGCATCTGCTCGATCTCGTACTTGAGCGCGGTGAACTGCATGCGCTGGCTCGCGGCGGAGAGGTCGGAGAGCGTCGGAAAGACGCGGTCGAGGTGGTAGGCCTTGTAGCGCTGCTCGATGCCGTGCGGATAGACGACCCCGTCGCCCCACTCGATGCCGGTCTCGAACCACCACGGCTCCTTCCCGCCGTAGCACTCCCGGAGCTTCGCGACGTCGGGCAGGCCCCAGTTGCCGAACTCCGACACCACCATCGGCTCGCTGCCGAGCCGCTTCACCTCCGGCGCCGGCCGCCGGGGCGCCGTCGCGTTCCACGGATCGCGGATGTACTCGCGCCAGGCGTCGATGCTTTCGTACACGTGCGCGAAGGTCCAGGGGGGACGGCTGGCGAAGGTCTGCACCCAGTCGCGCCACGCCCGGTAGTGGTCCGGCATCGCGTAGTAGTTGTGGAAGTCCTCGATGTCGGTCACGACGTGAAAGTTGGTGAAGCAGGGCGAGTTCCCCACCACCAGCCGGTGCGGGTCGAGCGCCTTGAGCTCGGCGAACATGTCGGCGAGCCAGGCGCGGTGCGTCGCGTTGACGGCGAGGTCGAGCCCCCAGTTCTCGTTGGCGATGGTCCAGATGATGATGCTCGGATGGTTCCAGTCCCGCTCCACCATGCCGACCAGCGTGTCGTGCGCGCGCTGCTTCGCCTTGTCGGTCAGCTCCTGCCAGTTGGGAAGCTCCGTCCAGATGAGGAGGCCGGCGCGGTCGGCCGCATCGTAGTAGCGCGGGTCGGTGATCTTGATGTGGGTGCGGAGGCAGTTGAGCCCCATGTGCCGCGCCTTCTCGAACTGCGCCGTGATCTCGGCGTCGGAGAAGGGCGTGTAGATGAGCTCGGGATAGTAGTCCTGGTCGAGCGCGCCGCGGAGGTAGAGAATGCGGCCGTTCAACAGGAGGTGGCCGGTCGGCGACGTCGCGATGGTCCGCATCCCGAACGTGGCATCCAGGGCGTCGCGCTCGGTGCCGTCCGCCGCCGCGAGGGTCGCCGTGAGAGTGTAGAGGCTGGGATGGTCGGTGTCCCACAGCATGGGCGCGGGCACCGGCACGTGAAGATCGAGCCGGTCCGCTGCCGGGGCCAGCTGGTGCCGGGTCTCGGTGGCCGCGCCGGCCGGATCCAGCAGGCGAAGCACGAGCGATCCGGCCGCGTCCGCGGAGCCGCTCAGGAACACCTCGACGCGGGCGCGCTCGCCGGCGACATCCGGCGTGATCCGGAGCCGGGCCACGTGCGTCGCGTGCCGCGCCTCGAGCCAGACACTCTGCCACAGCCCGCCGATCGGACCGTACCAGCTCTGCTTGCCGTGCGGAATCTCCGCGAAGGGAAACTCCGGAATTGTGTCCGGATCGTTCCCCGGATCCACCACCCGCACCACCAGCTCGTTGGTCCCGTCGAGCCGGAGCGCGCGCGACGCGTCGAGCTCGAAGGGCAGGTAGCCGCCTTCGTGCGCGCCGAGCAGCGTGCCGTTGAGCCAGACGGTGGCGTGGTAGTCCACCGCGCCGAAGTGCACGAGGTACACCGGATCGGGCGGCAGCGCGCCGCCCCACGCCGACGCCCTGAGCGCGAAGGTGCGCCGGTACCAGGCGACGCCGCTGTAGTCCCGGAGGTCATCGAACTGGGCCTGCCAGGGCCCCGGTACCTGGATGTCGCGCAGCTCGGCGGCCGCGAGCGTATCGGGAGCGAGCGAGTCGGTGGGATCGGTGGCGAACTGCCACGTACCGTCGAGGGGCAAGCGTCTGCGTATCACATCAGACTCCAGGGCGAGTCAGGATCGGTGGGTCAGCTTCCAACAAGTCCTGCTCCCATGACAATCGCAACCCCCGGGCGGCGAGCGATCAGCTGGGGCGGGCCCGCGTCCGGAAGAACTCGAGGATCGCGTCGGTGCCTGGAAGGAGCCGGCTCGCCTTGCCTACGAGCCGCTCGGGCAGGAGGCGCGGTCCGCCGGGCCAGACGTGGCCCAGGCCGGGAATCACCGCCTGTCGCACCGACGCGGCGTCGCATCCCTCGCCCACCGCCCATTCGATCCCCGCATCATCCCGGTACAGGCTCACACCCTGACCGCCGGAGGCCACGACCCACCGCTCGACCGACCGGCGGACCGGCGGGTGGTACTCCCGGTGGCCCCACGGTGTCTCGACCTCCCCGCCCGCGACCGGGTTCAGAGGGTCGGCGCCGCCCGCGAGGTGCAGGAGGGGAACGGCGGGCCGGAGCCTCCCCGGCTCGACCCAGCAGTGGCCGGCCACCGGGGCCAGCGCGGCGACCAGGTCCGGGCGCTCGGCCGCCACGCGGAACGCGAGCGACCCTCCGTTGGAGAAGCCGGTGAGCCAGACCCGGCGCCGGTCGATCCCGTGCTCCCTGGCGAGCCGCTCGACCAGGGCGGCAATGAATCCCACGTCGTCCACCCCCCGCCGCGCGACATGCCCGCGTCCCGACCCATCGTTCCAGAGCTGCGGGTTGAGGCGGAAGGCGGGCGCGGTCGTCGCATCGCGCGGCGTGCCCTCGGGCAGCACCACCGCGAAACCGTCGGCCCGGCCGCGTGCGGCCCACCCGGTCTGCTGCTCCGCGAATGCGGCGGTGGCACCGGCACCGTGGAGCATGACCACGAGCGGTGCGCCTCGCGGCGACGGCGGAAGCTGGAGGAGTGCCCGGCGCGGCGGGATGCCGGGCAATTCGAGGGATATGAGGTCGGTCACGGGCGCTCGGGCTCGGGTCGCGTAAGGTGCACCACGTCACGGGCAAAGGGGAGCCGCCGGTGCCAGATTCCGGCATGACCCTGCTCCGGCTCACCGATCGGGGCCTCTACTGCGAGGCCGGGGACTTCTACGTCGATCCCTGGGCGCCGGTCGAGCGCGCGGTGGTGACGCACGCGCACGGCGATCATGCCACCTGGGGCTGCCGCCGCTACCTCGCGAGTGCCGCCCGCCGAGGGGTGCTCGCGCTGCGCCTGGGCCCCGACGCCGCGATCGAGACGCTCGACTGGGGCGATTCGGTCTCGCTGGGCAGCGTTCGGGTGTCGCTGCATCCCGCCGGCCACATCCTGGGCTCGGCCCAGGTCCGCGTCGAGCTGGGCGGCGACGTCTGGGTCGTGTCCGGCGACTACAAGACCGACCCCGATCCGACGTGTGCCGCCTTCGAGCCGGTCCGGTGCGGGACATTCATCACCGAATCCACCTTCGGCCTGCCGATCTACCGCTGGCCCGCGGAGGCGGAGGTGTTTGCCGACATCAACGCGTGGTGGCGCGCGAACGCGGCCGAGGGCCGCACGAGCCTCCTCTTCGGCTACGCGCTTGGCAAGGCGCAGCGGCTGCTCGCGGGCCTCGATCCCTCGATCGGCCCGATACTGACGCACGGAGCGGTCGAGCGGATGACGACGCCCTACCGCGAGGCCGGCATTCCCCTGCCCCCGACGATTCACGCCGCCACCGTGACGCGGAAGGCCGACCGCGAGGCCGCTCTCGTGCTCGCGCCGCCCTCCGCGGAGGGGAGCCCGTGGACCCGTCGCTTCGCGCCCTTCTCCGCCGCCTTCGCCTCG
>JAICVB010000038.1 GCA_025935545.1 Gemmatimonadales bacterium | reverse complement strand
CGCGAGGATGCGGCGCTCGCGGAAGACGCGGGCAGCGACGGAGCAGTCGTCCCCGACGGCGACGACGCCCTGCCCCGCGCTGTCGAAGCCGCGTTCCGCCACCGTGCGCAGCACGCCTCCCTCCTCCTCGAACACCATGATGGACGCCCGCCGCGCGCCCACCACGGCGCTCACGTCGCGCACGATGATCTCCGCCGCCTCTTCGAGGCTCACCGTGCGTCCGAGGATCTCGCTGATGGCGTAGAGGAGATCGATCTCCTCGTAGCGACTGGCCAGCTCCTCCGACAGGAGCGCGCGTTCCCGCGCGGCGTCGAGCACGATGCCGATCAGCGGCAGGATGCGGCGCGCGGCTTCGTCGGCGTCGGCCCGATTCCCGGTATCCACCTCGAGCCAGAAGGTCGGCGCGCCGGCCACCGGGAGGAGCCACGAGGCGCCGTCGGGGCCGGGGGACGGCTCCTGCCCCTGCGGCGCTTCGGGGGCGGAGCCGGGATCGGCGCCGGCGGCGAGGCGGAGCCGCGAGCCGTCCGAACGCCAGAGGCGGACCGGCGCGCCGGCGAGCGCGCCGAGTCCGTCGAGCATGTGGTCGAGGCGCCCTACCGGCGGCGCAGTGTCATGCAGATGGAGTTACCCCGGTCATTGAATTCGACGGCATCGACGAGCTTGCGGATGAGGAAGAGACCGCGGCCGCCGGCGCCCTGGATGCCGTCGGGTCCCAGGGGCTCGGGCACGGCGCGCGGATCGAAGCCGCTGCCCTCATCGGTCACGTGGACCCGGATGACGTCCGCGGCGAGCTCGACCCGAACGGCGGCGCGCTTGGTCGCGTCCTCGCGGTTGCCGCGCAGAATGGCGTTGGCGAGCGCCTCGGAGAGGGCCACCTGCAGGCGGAACCGCATGCGCTCCGCCACGGATGCGCCCGCGAAGCAGTGGCGCGCCACAAGGGCCACCGCCTCCTCGATGCAGCCCACGTCGCTCGGCACGGAGAGCGATACGATGATGTCGGGTCCCTCGCCTCCTCCCGCGGGCCGGCGGCGGACGCAGAGGCGGAGCGGCGACGTCATGGGCCCGCCCTAGAAGCCGGCGAGGGCCTGCGCGGGGCTGTCGGCGATGGCGAAGAGGGTGTCGAGCTTGGTGAGCTCGAAGAGCGAACGGAGGTCGTCGTTGAGGCCCGCGAGGCGCATCTCGCCGCCCAGCTCGCGCACCTGCCGCGCCACGGTGACGAGCGCGCCGAGCCCGGAGGAGTCGATGTAGCCCGTGTGGGAGAAGTCGAGCACGAAGCGGCGGTCGCCGGCGGCGAGGGCGCCCTGGACCAGCTCCTTGAGCTCGTGGCGGTTGCCGACGATGAGCTGCCCGTCGCTCCGCACCACCACGACGCCGTTCTCCTGCCTGCTCTGCGTGAAGGCCATCAGGCGACTCCCGGAAGTGCCGTCGGTTCGGTCTGCAGGGCCACCATCGCGGCCACCTCGACAATATCATCGACGCCGGCCCCCCGCGACAGGTCGGCCATCGGCCGCGCGAGGCCCTGCAGGATCGGACCCAGCGCGGCCGCGCCGGCGAGCCGCTGCACCAGCTTGTAGCCGATGTTGCCCGCGTCCAGATCGGGAAAGACCAGCACGTTGGCCCGTCCACCCAGCGGCGAGCCCGGTGCCTTCCGCTCGGCGACCTCCGCATCGAGGGCCGCGTCCACCTGAATCTCGCCGTCGGAGGTGATGCCCGGCGCGCTCTCGCGGAACCGCTCCGCCGCCTCGCGCATCTTGAGCACCCGGCCACCGCCCGCACTGCCGCGCGTCGAGTAGGACAGGAAGGCGACGCGCGGCTCGTCGCCCACCAGCCGGGCGCGGTCGCGCGCCGCGGCCAGCGCGATCTGGGCCAGCTGCTCGCCGGTCGGCTCGGGCACCACGGCGCAGTCGGTGAAGGTCAGGACGTGGTCGCCGTTGAGCACGAGGTAGAACGAGGAGCTCACGAGGGAGACGCCGGGCGCGGTGCCGATGGCCCAGAGGGCGGCGCGGATCACCTCGGCGGTCGGCCGCGTGGCACCGGCCACGCAGGCGTCGGCTTCGCCGAGGGCCACGAGCGCCGCGGCGAAGTTGAGCGGGTCGGCGGCGAGATCCAGGGCGTGGACGCCGTCGTGCACCTTCTCGGGCCGGCGGGAGCGCAGGAACTCGGCCACGCGCTGGAGCCGCGGGTCGCTCGCCGGCGCGATGCCATCGGGCCCGCCGACGAGGAGCGGCTCGGCGATCGCCTCGCCGCGGAGGCGCGCGGCCGCCGCGCGCACGCGGGGATCCTCGCCCTCCGCGAGCACGATGCGGGCGCGCCGGGCCGCCGCGCGGCGCACCAGCTCCTGGCGGAAGCTCATGGGCGGAACCTCGCCGTCAGCGCGTCGGCGACCGATGCCGGGACGAGGCCCGACACGTCACCGCCGTAGCGCGCAACCTCGCGCACGAGGCTCGAGCTCAGGTACGTGAGGTCGACCGCCGGCACCAGGAAGACGGTCTCGAGCGACGGGTGCAGGCGCCGGTTCATCAGCGCCATCTGGAACTCATACTCGAAGTCGCTCACCGCGCGAAGGCCGCGCACGATGAGCGTCGCCCCGACACGCACCGCGAATTCCGCCAGGAGGCCGTCGAACGCCTCGAACGACACGTTCGGCTCGTCGGGCACCGCGGCGCGCAGCATCGCCAGCCGCTCGTCGATCGAGAAGAGCGGCTGCTTGGCCGAGTTGGTGGCGACGGCCACGATCACCCGGTCGGCCAGCCGGAGACTCCGGCGGATCAGGTCCTCGTGTCCCCGCGTCGGCGGGTCGAACGACCCGGGGTAGATCGCGGTGCGTGTCATGGCGCCCGGAAGAAGGTGATGGCGGTGTCGCCGTAGCGGCGCGTGTCGCCGCCGGCGAGGGTGAGGCCGGCTTCGTGCTCGACGGAAAGAATGCGCGCGAACGGCGCCCGATGGAAGAGCGCCGCGAGACTCGCGGCGGCGTCCAACCCGTACGGCGGGTCGGCAAAGGCGACGTCGTACGCATGGGGCGCGAGCCGCGCCGCGAAGCGGAGCGCGTCGCCGCGGTGCACGGTGGCCGCCGCGCCGACGCCCAGCGCCTCGATGTTGGCGCGCAGGGCCCGGAGCGAGGGATCGGCCAGCTCGACGAAGTCGGCGTGCACGGCGCCGCGCGAAAGCGCCTCCAGGCCCAGCGCGCCCGTCGCCGCGTAGAGGTCGAGCACGCGGGCGCCCTCGAGCGCGTCGGCCAGGATGCTCATCCACGCCTCCCGCACCCGGTCAGCGGTCGGACGCACGCGACGGTCCTTCGGGATCGCCAGCCGGCGGCCGCCCAGCGTGCCCGCGATGATGCGCAGGCTCACCGGGGCTCGGCCGGCGTCAGCGCGCAGAGCCGGGCCTGGAGGTTGCTCGTCCCCTGCCACTCGTTGCATTCGATCCGGAACGCCGCATCCACCGGCGCGTCGCCGAGCCACGCGGCACGGTCGGCCAGGTGGAAGCCGATCGCCGCGACCCGGCCCTGCCCGTCGTCCAGCACGCCCTTGAGGTGGCCGTTCCGGAGGTGCGACACCTGGACGAAGCGGACGTGGCGGACGCCGAAGACCGGGCTCGGATTCCCCGAGCCGCAGGGCTCGAGGTGCCGGCAGAGGCGCTCCAGCTCGCGCGTGACGTCGGGCAGGGGCACGACCAGATCCACCCGCTGCTCCGGCCCCAGGTCCTCGGGGGACAGCGCTTCGCGCGCCACGCGGGCAAACCGGTCGCGGAACTCCTCCAGCCGGCTCCGCCGGATGGTCACGCCCGCGGCCATGTGGTGGCCGCCGAATCGCTCGAGCAGGTCGCCGCACTCCGAGAGCGCCGAATGCAGGTTGAAGCGCGAGATGCTCCGGCCCGAGCCCTTCCCGATCTCGCCGTCGAAGGCGATGAGGAAGGTCGGCCGGCCATAGCGCTCGACCACGCGCGATGCGACGATCCCGACCACGCCCGGATGCCAGCCCTCCCCCGTGAGCACCAGCCCTGCGTCACGCTCCGGGTCGCCCTGCTCCACCTGCTCCAGCGCTTCGTCGAGGATGCGCTGGTCGAGGGTCTGCCGCTCCGCGTTGAGCGCGTCCAGGCGGCGCGCGAGCGCGGCCGCCTCTGCCGGATCGGTCGACAGGAGCAGTCGCAGGCCGTCGGCCGGGTCGCCGATCCGCCCCGCCGCATTGAGCCGCGGCCCGAGGACGAAGCCCAGTTGCCCCGAACGGATCTCACGGCCGGCGAGCCCGGCCACCTCGATGAGTGCCTGGAGCCCGGGCCACCGGCTGTGCTGCAGGACCCGGAGGCCGTGCTTGACCAGGATGCGGTTCTCGCCGACGAGCGGCACCACGTCGGCGACGGTGGCGAGCGCCACCAGATCGAGCAGGTGGAACGGCAGGTTCTCCGGCAGGCCAAGGAGCGGGACCAGCGCCTGCACCAGCTTGAACGCGACGCCGGTGCCGCACAGCTGGCTCAGGCCGGAGTGATCCTCGATCCGCTGCGGGTCCACCACGGCGCGGGCGGCGGGCAGCACCGGCCCGGGAATGTGGTGGTCGGTGACGACGACCTCGATGCCGGCCTGGTTCGCCGCGTCCACCGTCTCGACCGCGGTGATCCCGCAGTCGCACGTGATGATCAGCGAGGCGCCGGCCGCGCGCGCCGCCTCCAGCCCGGCCGGGCCGAAGTCGTAGCCATCCCGGAGGCGGTGCGGGATGAAGGGCACCACCCGCGCCCCGGCGACCCGGAGCGCCTGCGTCAGGAGCGCGGTGGCGCACTGGCCGTCGACGTCATAGTCGCCGTGCACCATCACGGTGCGCCCCGCCGTGACGGCTTCCGCCACACCGCGCGCCGCGTTGTCGAGATCGAAGAGCGACGAAGGGTCGGCCAGATCGGCGAGCGCGGGCTTGAGGAAACGCCGGGCGGGCTCTGCCGTGGAGTGCCCGCGCTGGACCAGGAGGGCCGCGAGCGGCCGCGGCAGCGAGAGCTCCGACGCCAGGGCATCGACGGCGGCGGGATCGGGCTCGGCGCAGACGGCCCAGCGGAGCTGGGGAGCGGGGAACGTGGTCATCCGCGGCCCGGCGGCCGGCGCCGCGTCGAGGAGCGCCGGTACATCCAGCGCTCGTAGGCGGCTGGAAAGCGCTGCCGGATCTCAGCCTTTCGCCGCTGCATCTCGTCCATCAGGTGGCCCTTCTCAACGTCCGTGCCCACAACGAGTTGGGCCTTAAGCTTCAAGTATTCGATGATGAGCGGTCGAGCGGCGAGCTTCTGCCACACGCCATCGAAGATGGACTGGACATCCTGGCTCGCGAGCTCGCCGAGCCGCGCGCGGATGCGGTCCCACAGCTTGAATGCGGGCTCGGACAATTCGATATCGGTGCCCGGAATGAAGCGTTCGCCATGCTCGAGCACGACCCGGAAGAGCTCCTTTGCGGCCGGCGTGCGGATCCACGCGGGATCGACCTGCGCGCGCGCAAGCGCGAGCCACGGCTCGCCGAGGAACATGACGCGGAGCAGCTCCCACTCGGCCCGGGAGGCGAGCGGAGCCTCCCGCACGGGGGCCGCGTCCCGTGGCGCTTCCCCGCCCCCCTCCGAGGCGACGGCGCCCGACCCCGCGGTCCGGGCCGACTGGCGCGCGGCTTCGGCCTCGAGCACCCGCTTCTCCACGCCGGCCCGCTCGGCCACCCGGCTCAGGTACAGCTCGCGCGTGATCGGATCGGCGGCGGCGCGCACGGTGGGCAGCAGCCGGTCGAGCGCCTCCCGCCGGTGCTCGATGTCCTCGAACCAGCCGCGGCGCTCGAGCAGCTGGATCTTCCGCTCCAGCACATCCACGGCGTCGGCCAGGATCGGCCCCAGGGCGCCCGCGCCGCTCTTCCGCACCAGCGAATCCGGGTCCTCGCCCGGCGGCATGGTGGCGACCTTCACGCGCACGTCGTGGCGCAGGAGCTCGTCCCCCGCCCGGAAGGTGGCCTTGAGGCCGGCCTGGTCGCTGTCGTAGAGCAGCGTGGCGGCCGGCGCGTAGCGCTTGATGAGCGCGGCCTGCTCGTGCGTGAGCGCGGTGCCCAGCGGCGCCACGACGTTCTCGATGCCGGCGGCCACCAGCCGGATCACGTCGAAGTACCCCTCGACGAGGATGACCATCTCCTCCCGCCGCATGGCGTGGCGCGCGGCGTGGAGGTTGTACAGGGTGCGTCCCTTCCGGAAGATCTCGCTCTCCGGCGAGTTGAGGTACTTGGGCTCGCCCGGCCCGAGGATGCGGCCCCCGAACGCCACGACCCGGCCGCGCTGGTCATGGATCGGAAAGATGAGCCGGCCCCGGAAGCGCGCCGCGAGCGACCCGTCCTCCCGCCTGGCGGCGAGCCCCGCCGCAAGGAGCACCGGGTCCCCGATGCCGAGCGTGCGCATCGCGTCGAGCGACGCATTGCCCCGCGGGGCGTAGCCGAGGAGGAGCGACGCCGACTGGGCCGGGGTGATCTCGCGGGAGGCGAGGTAATCCCGAGCGGAGGCCGCCTCGGGCAGCTCGGCGAGCTGGCGCACGAACCAGTCGTGCGCGGCGGCGACGGCGCCGTAGAGCGGCTCGTTCGGGTCGGGACCGGCCTGGGCGGCGCGCTCCGGAATCACGATACCCGACCGGCGCGCGACGTCCCGTACCGCCGTCGGGTAGTCCATGCCAAAACGCTTCATGAGGTAGGAGAAGACGTCGCCCGCCTCGTGACACTTGTAGCAGTAGAAGAGCCCCTTCTTCGGGATCACGGCGAAGTTCCGGTTCTTCCCGCCGTGGAAGGGACAGGGCCCGCGCCAGTCGGCGCCGGTGCGCTTGAGCTCGACGCTCTCGCCGATGATGCCGATGATGTCGGCGCTTTCGCGCACCTGCTCGATGACATCGTCGGGGATCATGCTCATCCGGCGAGCTCCGCGATGGTGACGCCGGTGCCCCCCTGGTTCCGTGCCGCGAAGTCGAAGCTGCGCACCCGGCGGTCGGCGCCGAGGACGCGCCGCACGCGCTCGCGCACGACCCCGGTCCCCATGCCGTGGATGATGCGGAGCATCGGGTACTCGGCAAGGACCGCGGCATCGACCGCCGCCAGCGTCGCCATCTCGGCCTCGTCGCCGGTCATCCCGCGGAGATCGATCTCCATCCGCGCGTCCGGCCCGGCCGGCGGCTCGGCCGGCACGCTGCGCTCGCGCGGAGGGGCGGCGGCAACCGGTGTCACCGCGTTCGCGTCCACCACCATCCGCATCGCGCCCACCCGCACGACCAGCCGGCCGTCCGTCCGGACCTCCAGAACGTCGCCGGCCGAGCCGGCGGAGACGCGGACCCGCTGGCCGGGCAGGATGCGGTCCACCGTGACCGCGACCGGCTCTCCCTCGGCCACGGCCGCCTCGATGGCGACACCCTCACGCCGTATCCCCTCCTCCACGACCCGCCGTGCCTCGCGCGCCGCGGCCTCGTCGGCGGCTCCCTTCGCCGCGCCCAGCGCCTCCTCGACGGTCTGCCGGGCTTCCAGGAGGAACGCGCGCGCCTGCTCCCGCGCGCGCCGCTCGGCGTCCTTCTCCCGCCGGCGGAGCTCGGCTTCGCGCCTGGTCTGCTCCTCGTCCTGCGCCGCGAGGCGCGCGGCCAGCGCATCCGCATCGATCGCGCGCGCCGCGAGCGCCTCCGACTGCGCCGTCAGCTCCCGCTCGCGCGTCTCCACGGCGGCGAGGAGCGCGTCGAGGTTCCGCTCCGCCTCGGGGACGCGCTGCTCCGCCTCCGCGATCACGGCTGCCGGCAGGCCAAGGCGGCGCGCAATGGCGAGGCCGTAGGAGCGGCCCGGTACGCCCTTCAGGAAGCGGTAGGTCGGCGTGAGCGTCGCGGCGTCGAACTGGAGCGAGGCGTTGACGACGCCCGCCACCTTCGCGGCGATCGTCTTGAGCGAGCCCAGGTGTGTCGTCGCGAGCGTGACGGTGCCGCGGGCGGTGAGCGAGACGAGCACGGCCGCGGCGAGCGCCGCCCCTTCGGCCGGGTCGGTGCCGCTCCCCACTTCGTCGAGCAGCACGAGCGTCGCGTCGTCCGCGTCGGCCAGGATGCGGCCGAGCATCCCAACGTGGGCACTGAAGGTGGAGAGGCTCGCGGCGATGGATTGCCGGTCGCCGATGTCGGCGAAGAAGCGGGTGAAGACCGGCAGCGCGCTGCCGGCGCCCACGGGCGGCACGATGCCGCTCTGCGCCAGCGCGGCGGCGAGCGCCACCGCCTTGAGGAGGACGGTCTTGCCGCCGGTATTGGGGCCGCTCACCAGCAGGGTCCGCTCGCCGGTGGGCAGGTCGAGGTCGAAGGGGACCACGGGCTCGGCCCCGGCGAGGAGCAGCGGGTGCCTGCCGTTCCTCACGACCAGCGCGGCCGGCGCGGCCGCCACGTCCGGGACCTCTCCGTGCGCCGCGACCATGTACCGGCCCCGCGCCACCGCGTCGTCCACCGCGACGCACATCTCGAAGGCGCCGCGGAGCGCGGTACGCTCCGGGCGGAGCAGGTCCGTGAGCTCTCGCAGCACGCGGAGTGTTTCCCGCTCTTCGGCGACTTCCGCTTCGCGGAGCGCATTGCCGGAGTCGACCGCTTCCGACGGCTCGATGAAGAGGGTGCCCTGACTGCCGGATTCGTCGTGGATGATCCCGCCGGGGCGATTCCGCTGGTCCCGGCGCACCGGGATCACGTAGCGGCCGTTCCGCACCGTGACGCTCGCTTCGCCCGACGACTCGAGACCGCGGAGGATCCCGTCGAGCTTCCGGAGCAGGCGCTGTCGCGCCGTCTGCACCTCGCGCCGGGCCGCCGCCAGTGCGGGGCTCGCGGTGTCGAGGACATTGCCGTCGTCGTCCACCGACAGCTCGAGCCGCCGCTCGATGCCGCGCGGCGGCAGCTCCGCTGCCAGCGCGGCGGCACGCGGGGCAAGGTCGGCCACGCGCCTCAGCTCCTCGCGAACGCGCCGGGCCGCCACGAGCAGGTGGCCGATCCCGGCGAGCTCCGCCGCGTCGAGCACGCTTCCCTCGATCCGGAGCCGCGCCAGGGCGGCAGCGACGTCGCGGACGGGCTCCGCCACGACCTCGTCGCCCCGGCGGAGGAGCGCGGCAATCTCCCCGGCCAGGGCCAGCTCGTGGCGGATCCACTCGACGTCGGCCGTGGGGGCGCGCGAGCGGATACGGGCGGCGCCCAGCGGGCCGGCCGCGTGCGCCGCAACCAGCTCGAGCACCGCGGCGAACTCGACCGTCCCGAGCGCGTCGGCCACCGCTTCCGACGGCAGCATCGGGGGCGCCGGGCGCGAAGCGAACGGGGTGCCGACCGTCTCGGTGGGCACCCCGTCCGGTGAGGGGACCGTCCCGACGATCATCCGGTCTGCAGCTCCTCGCGGACGATGCCGTTGATGACCTTCCCGTCCGCGCGTCCCTTGAACTGCGGCAGCACCTGCGCCATCACCTTGCCGAGGTCGGTCGCGCCGGCGGCGATCGCGGCGCGCACGGCCGTCCGGATGTCGGCCGGGTCGGCGGCGGGCGGCAGGAACTCCTCGAGAACCCGAATCTGGCCGGCTTCGGCGGCGACGAGGTCCGCGCGGCCGGCCTTCTCGTACTGCTCGACCGATTCGCGGCGCGTCTTGATCCCCTTCCGCAGCACCTCGACCGTTTCGTCGTCAGTGGCGGGGCGCCGGAGCTCGATCTGCCGGTTCTTGAGCGAGGCGAGGATGGTGCCGAGGACGAGGGTGCGCTCCTTGTCCTGCGCCTTCCGCGCCGCGTTCATCGCGGCCTGCAGCCGCTCCGCCAGGGTGAGGGACAAATGACCTCTTTTCTCATCGGTAACAAGTTGACTGCCAACACTTTGCCTAAGCTATCGGCGCCGCATCGCCGGAGCAACCCGCTCAACCCGGCGGCCAGCTCATGCGCCGCCCACCCAGCAGGTGCAGGTGCAAGTGGGCGACGCTCTGGCCCGCGTCGGGGCCGGTATTGGTGACGAGCCGGTAACCGCCCGCGTCGAGGCCGAGGTCGGTGGCGACTTCCGCGGCGAACTGGAGCAGCCGGCCGAGCAGCGACTCGCCGTCGGACCCCGTGGCGTCACGAACCGCCGCGACGTGGGCCGTCGGGATCACCAGCACGTGGGTTGGCGCGCGCGGATCGAGATCCCGGAACGCCATCGCGTCGCCCGACCGCCGCACGACGGTCGCCGGAATCTCGCCTGCCGCGATCCGGCAGAAGATGCAGTCAGGCATCGGTGTGCTCATGGACCTGTCCCCCTCTCACCATCCCGATCCACGCTGCTGCCGCCAGGGCGGCGGTCTCGAACCGGAGGACGTTGTCACCGAGGCGCCGCGGCGTCCACCCTGCCCCGCGCACGAGATCGCGCTCCTGCTCGGTGAACCCGCCTTCGGGGCCGACCATGACCGCGGCCGGCATCGGCTCACCGGTCGCCGGCCATTCGCCGGCCGGATCGGTGAGCCAGCGGACGGCGCCGGCTGCGAGCTCGGCCGCGGCCGGGAGCGGGATCGGGAGGTCGAGCACCGGCGCCCAGGCCGCGCCGCTCTGCTTGGTGGCCTCCAGCGCCCGCCGCCGGAGTCGCGCCACGTGCGCCGCGCCTACTCGCGTCGCCACGCTGGACGAACGCGCGGTCTCGACCGGCACGATACGGGTCACGCCAAGCTCGGCCGCCTTCTCGACGAGCCAGCCGAAGCGATCGCGATCGCCGGCGGCGACGAGCAGGGCGAGGGGCGGTGGCGGCGGGTCGATCCGCGCGGCGACGACCCGGACCAGGGCGTGCTTCGCGGTGCTCTCGAGCAGGATCGCCTCGCCCACGAGCCCCAGTCCGTCCCGGAGCTCGAGATGCTCGCCCGGCTCCGCCCGCCGGACGCGCAGGTGATGCACTTCGTCCGGGGGCAGCTCGAGCAGCGCGTCGGGGCCGGCACCGCCCTCGGGGGCCAGGACGATCATCGCCGGCGGGCCGCGACTCCCCACCACCCGGCATCGGTCACATCGTCCTCGACCATGAAGCCGGCGGTCGCGAGCACGGGGCGGAACAGGTCTGCCTCGGCGTCCTCCATCCCCGAGAATATCACCAGTCCGCCGGGGCGAGCACCGGCGCGGATCGCCGGCAGGAGCCGCACGTTCACGGTGCGGAGGATGTTCGAGAGGACGAGATCGGCGGGTCCCACGAGCGGCGCCAGCTCGGCGGCGTCGCCCTCCAGGAAGCGCACGGCGGCGGCCACGCCGTTCGCTTCCGCGTTCCGGGCGGCGACGCGGTTCGATTCCGCGTCGAGCTCGATGCCGACGGCGTGGGCGGCGCCCAGCCGCACGGCCGCGATCGACAGGATGCCGCTTCCGCTGCCCAGGTCGGTCACGCGGTCGCCGGGACGGAGGTGGCGCTCGAGCAGCGCGAGGGCCGCCCGCGTGGAGCCGTGCTCGCCGCTCCCGAACGCGCTCTCGGGATCGACGACGACGGTGAGCCCCTCCTCGGGCGCGGGAAGCCAGGACGGCGTGACGGTGAGCCGCCCGAAGCGCCGGGCCTGTATGCCGTCGCGCCACCGCGTGGTCCAGTCCACGGCATCGAGCGGCCGACGACTCACGCGCACCTCGCCGCTCCGCTCGCGCAGGTCCCGCAGGAGCTCCTCGGCGCCGGCCTCGTCGGGCGCGAACGTCACCAGAGTGCCGTCGTCGCGCTCCTCGATCGCCTGCCCCGTCCGGGCCACCAGCCAGGCGCCGACGGCGTCCCGCTCGGCGGCGGGGGGACGCACGTCGATCGCCCACCAGCTCATGCGCCGAGCGCCTCCTTGAGGCGCGACCAGAAGCCGGAACCGCGCTTGGGCGGCTCGCCCTCGATCAGCGCGAGCTGCCGGAAGAGCGCCGCCTGCTCGTCGGTGAGTCGCTCGGGCGTCCACACATGCAGGCGCACGTGCAGGTCGCCGGTGCCCGACTGGTTGAGGCGCTTGAGGCCCTTCCCCTGCAGGGTAAGCGTGCTGCCCGTCTGGGTTCCGGCGGGGACCTTGAGCGTCTCTTCACCGTAGGGCGTGGGGACGATGAACTCGCCGCCGAGCGCCGCCTGCGAGAACGAGAGCGCCATGTCGTAGATGAGATCGTCGCCCTGGCGCTCGAAGCGCTCGTCGTTCTTGATGTCGAGCATCACGAGCAGATCGCCGTTCGGGCCGTTGCGGCGGCCCGCGGCGCCCTGCCCGCGGAGGGTGAGGTAGTTGTTGTCGGAGACGCCGGCCGGAATGTCCACCGCCACGGTGCGGTCGGCGCGCACGCGTCCCTCGCCGCGGCACACCTCGCAGGTCTCGCGCACCACGCTGCCCTCGCCCGCGCACGTGGGGCACGGCGACACCGAGACGAACTGGCCGAACACGCTGCGCGCCGCCCGGCGCACCTCGCCGCTCCCGCCGCACGTCGAGCACTGGCTGGGCCGGGTGCCGGCCTTGGCGCCGGACCCCTGGCAGGCATCGCACCGGTCGAAGGTCTTGAGCTTGACCGTCCGCTTCACTCCCGTCGCCACTTCGGCCAGGGTGAGGCGCACGTTGACGCGGATGTCCTGGCCCCGGCGGGCGTCGGCCTGGGCGCGGCCGGCACCGAAGATCGACTCGAAGCCGCCGAAGTCGCGCATGAAGATGTTGAGCGCCTCGCTCAGGTCCACGTGGTGGAACCCGCCCGCGGCGGAGCCGACGCCGGCCTTGCCGTAGCGGTCGTACATCGCCCGCTTCTCGGCGTGGCACAGCACCTCGTAGGCCTCGGTGATCTCCTTGAACTTCGCCTCGGCGCCGTCCTCGGGATTCCGGTCGGGATGGTACTGCATCGCGAGCCGGCGATAGGCCTTCTTGATGTCCACTTCGGTGGCATCGCGCGGGACGCCGAGAAGGGCGTAGTAGTCGCTCACTCGAGCAATCCCTCCACCAGCTGGCTCGTATGCTCCACCAGGCCGATGATCTTGTCGTAGGGCATGCGGGTCGGTCCGATCACGCCGATCACGCCGGCGAGCTCGCCGATGCGGTACGAGGACGTGACCAGGGTGAGGTCGGCGAGGCGCGGGTCGGCATTCTCCCCGCCGATGGTGATCGAGAGCCCGGAGCGGCGGCGCGATTCGAGTGCCTGGCGCAGGAGGTCCCGTCGCTCGGTGAGCTGCAGGAGGTTCCGCATCCGGGTGTTGGAGGCGAACTCGGGCTGGTCGGCCAGCATCTGCGCGCTGCTCAGCACCACGGCGGGCGGCTCGTCGGGCAGCTCGAAGATCCCGTCGCCTTCGGCGATGAAGATGTTCAGGAGCTCGCGGACGCCGGGCGAGGGGTCGGCGTCGCGCAGCCGCTCCGGCAGGGTCGCGCGGATGTCGCGCAGGGTGTGGCCGGCCAGGCGCTCATTCAGCAGCTGGGCGATCCGCTGCACCGCGTCAGGCGCCACCGCCCCGGGCACCTGCACGAAGATGGTGCGGACCACGCCGCTCCGGAGATTGAACACGAGCAGGAGACGGTCGGAGCTCACTCGGACGAGCTCCAGCCGGTCGAGCACGACCGTTTCGAGGGCCGGGCCGACCGCCACGCCGAGCTCCTGCGTGAGGAC
Organism: Gemmatimonadales bacterium; assembly: GCA_025935545.1. GTDB lineage: Bacteria > Gemmatimonadota > Gemmatimonadetes > Gemmatimonadales > GWC2-71-9 > JAICUF01. The sequence continues at coordinate 4,951 of JAICVB010000038.1, read as the reverse complement.
GCCGAGCACCTGCGCCGCCCGATGCAGCACCTCATCCACCGCGGTGCGCGAGACGTCGAGCCCCGCCTTGAGCGCGGTGCGATCCTCGGGACTTGGCGGGGCCCGGTGCATCATGTGGTCCACGTACGCGCGGTAGGCCCGATCGGTCGGGACCCGGCCGGCGGAGGTGTGGGGGTGGAAGAGATAGCCCCGCTCCTCCAGCTCGCTCATGATGCTCCGGATGGTGGCGGACGACACGCCGAGCCCGAACCGGCGGGCGATGGTCTGACTCCCCGCGGGCTCCGCCGTCTCCACGTACGTCTGCACCACCGCCTCGAGAACGCGAAGCTGGCGATCGGTAAGCCGATCTGTCACGGACATGGAGCAAATTTAAGCTCGGCAACGCCTTAGGGCAAAGCGGCCACCAGCGCGTCGAGCCGGAGCCAGCCCTCCGGCGTGAGCCGCGTCCGGTCGGTGGTCCAGGCCCACCCCGCGGTCTCCCAGGCCTTCCGGATATCCTCGGGAATACCGGCGGGGTTCAGGCCGTCGATCGTCCGGAGGCCCAGGTAGCGCTCCTCCAGGCGAAGCTGTGCCGCGTCGAGCTCCTCGCCGGCGGCGACCGTCGCTGAGCCCGACTCGACGGCACGCTGCCAGGCCGGCCAGTCGCGGAGGTTCCACTGCCGCACGGCACCGAACCCACTGTGCGCCGCGGGGCCCAGGCCAATGAACGGCGCGCGGCGCCAGTAGGCGCTGTTGTGGCGGGCGCGGCGGCCCGGCCGGCCCGCATTGGAAACTTCGTAGTGCTCGAGCCCCGCCCCGACCATTCGCTCGTGCGCCAGGAGAAATTCGGCCGCGTAGGCCTCGTCGTCCGCCGGAGCGACCTCGGCGCGCGCAGCCCAGCGGCCGAGCGGAGTTCGCGGCTCGACGGTGAGCCCGTAGAGGGAGAGGTGGTCTGGTTGGAGCGCGAGCGCGCGATCGAGGTCCGCGCCCCAGTCGCGGCGGAGCGATCGCGGGAGCGCGAAGATGAGATCGAGCGAGATGTCGGCGATGCCGGCAGAGCGAAGCGCGGCCACGGCGGACGGCACCTGGGCGGCGGTGTGGGTGCGGTGCATCCAGGCGAGCACCTCCGGATCGAACGATTGCACGCCGAGGGATACGCGGTTGATCCCCGCGGCGGCCCACGCGGCGGCGGCCGCCGGGGTCACGTCGTCCGGATTCGCCTCGAGGGTCAGCTCGGCGCCGGGCGCCACGCCGCGAGCCCGTCCGATGGCGGCCAGGATCGCCGCGATGGCCGCGGGATCGAGGCGCGACGGCGTACCGCCGCCGAAATAGATCGTGTCCACCCCGGGCGACTCCCGCCACGCCGGATGCGACTGCCACCGGTCCCACTCCGAACGCACCGCCGCGGCGAACGCCGCGGATGGCACCGCGCGCCGCACGGCGATCGCGAAATCGCAGTAGCTGCAGCGTCGCGCGCAGAAGGGGACGTGGATGTAGAGATGCACCGGCGAAATATGCACTAGCGCCGGAACACCTGGCCCGGCTCCTGGCGCACGACCCCGCGCACCTCGAGCGACGAGAGCACGGCAAGGAGCGACGCCACCGGTCGGGCGCTCCGAACCGCCAGATCATCGAGCTGCAGCGCGTCGCCGCCGATCAGCGAGGCGACGGCGCGCTCGTCGTCGGTGAGGTCGGCGGGCAGGGGCTCAGTAGATGGCTCCGCGCCCAGTGCGGGACGCGGTCGCGGCGGCGGTGGCGCGACCTCGGGAAAGAGGGCGAGGAGGTCGTCGGGATCGAGCAGCGGCGTGGCGCCGTCACGGAGCAGCCGGTTGGTCCCGACGGACACGCGGCTCGTGATCGCGCCCGGCACCGCCATCACCTCCCGGCCCTGGGCCAGCGCCGAGTCGACGGTGATCATCGTGCCCGACCCGGCGGCGGCCTCGATCACGACCGTCACGCGCGCCAGGCCGCTGATCAGACGGTTCCGGCGCGGGAAGCTGCCGGCATTCGGGCGCTCGCCGGGGCCGAACTCGGTGAGCAGGACGCCGCCCGTGCGCATCCGGTCGTAGAGCGCGCGGTTGGCGGCGGGATAGACGACGCCGAGGCCGTTGCCCAGCACGCCGGCGGACGCGCCGCCGGCATCGAGCGCCGCGGCGTGCGCGGTCGCGTCGAGGCCGCGCGCCATGCCGCTCACGACCAGGAGTCCGGCTTCCGCCGCGCGCGAGGCCACCAGGCGGCAGACCGTGGCGCCGTACGCGGAGTGATCGCGGCTTCCGACGATCGCGGCGGCGGGGCGGGCCAGGAGGCCGAGGTCGCCCGCGGTGAACAGCAGCATGGGCGCGTGCGGGATTTCCCTGAGCGACGCCGGAAAGCGCTCGTCGAACGCGGTGAGGGCCGAGCCGCCCAGGGCGGCGGTTCGCTCGAGAAGGCGGGCGGCGTCGGCTCGCGAGGCGGAGCGGACGGCCGTGGCCGCGGCGCGGGAAAACCCGGGCAGAGCGCACAAAAACGCAAACGGCGCCGAGAAGGCGCCGTCGGGAGTGCCGCAGGCTTCGAGGAGGGTGCGGAGTCGCGCGGGTCCGATACCGGGAGCCAGCGCGAGCGCCGCGAACCCGGCGAGATCATCCACCGTCGCTCTCCGCGTCGGCGGCGGGCTCGGCGTCGAGCTCCCAGGCGGGTCCGGCCGGATGCGGGCCACGCGCCGTCTCCACGAACTCCCAGAGATACTCCTTCAGCTCGTCGATGCCGCGACCCGTCGCGCTCGAGATGGCGATCACGCCGCTCGAGTCGGGGGCCGCGAGCACCGGAAGCGGCGCGTCGGCCTCGAGGAGGTCGCGCTTGGTGAGAATCACGACGTGGGCCCGCGCGTGGAGCGCGGCGCTGTAGGCGCCCACCTCGGACCGGAGCGAGTCGTAGACCGCCTGCGGATCAGGTGCGTCGAGCGGAACGAGGAACGCGAGGACGCGCGTGCGCTCGACGTGCTGGAGGAACCGGAGGCCGAGCCCCTTCCCCTCGTGGGCGCCGGCGATGATCCCGGGAATGTCGGCGACGACGAACGAGCGGTGCCCGCTCAGCCCCACGACGCCCAGGTTCGGCTCCAGCGTGGTGAACGGGTAGTCGGCGATGCGCGGCCGGGCGGCGGAGATGACGCTGAGGAGGGTGCTCTTGCCGGCGTTCGGCTCGCCCACGAGCCCGACGTCGGCCAGGAGCCGGAGCACCAGCTCGATCCGCCGGTCCTCGCCTTCCTCGCCGGGCTCCCATTCCCGGGGAGCCTGATGGGTGGCGGTGGTGAAGCGGCTGTTTCCGCGGCCGCCCCGCCCGCCGCGGGCCACACGGACGGCATCGCCGGGCGTGAGCACCTCCCCGATGGGCTCGTGGGTTTCCGCGTCGTAGATCGTGGTGCCCGGCGGTACCGGCAGGTACACATCGTCGCTCGAGCGCCCGGTCATGTTCTTTCCCTTGCCGTGCTCGGCGCGCTCCGCCTTCCAGACGGTGCGATAGCGGTAATCCAGGAGCGTCGTGAGGTTGTCGTCGGCCCGGACGTACACGCTGCCGCCCCGGCCGCCGTCGCCGCCATCGGGCCCGCCCTTGGGCTTGTACTTGAAGCGGGCAAAGGAGCAGGCGCCGGAGCCGCCGGTGCCGGCGACCACGCGCACCACCGCGCGATCGATGAACATCAGCCGTTCGGTCCCCAGCCCTCCCGCACGCTGCGCCAGAGCTCCTTCACCTTCTTCCACTGGTCGAACGAGAGGAGCGGATTGACCACCGACAGCACCGCCTCGATCTGCCCGAAGCTGGCGCCGGCGTGGAGCGACCCGCGCAGGTGCGAGTGGAGCTGGCGCGGCGCCTCGAGCACCGCCGTCTGCGCGACGGTGCAGAGCTCGCGGCGCATGAGATCGAGCCCCGGGCGCGAGAGCGTACGGCCGTATCCCTCGGTGATCATCCATGCATCGATGGCCGGGTGGAGCTCGCGGGTGTTGTCGCGCAGCTTGCGGTAGTTGTCGCCATAGACCAGCCGGCAGGTCTCCTCACCGCGCCGGGACCACTCGGGCCAGCGCTCGTAGTTCGTGTCTTCGTCGTCCCGGGGCGCGGGCACCCCGGAGAACTTCCGCCAGACACCGAAGGCGATCAGCGCGCGCGGATATCCCACCATCAGGATCGACTGGAGCAGCAGCTCCTCGACCCACTCGACCGGCACCTGCGAGCCGCGGAGCGGCGACACGCGCTCGCGCAGCTCCGGCTCGTATCCCTGGGCGATCGCCGCGGCAAAGCGGACGAGGTCGCGCGTCTGCGGATCGAGACTGTCCTGTCGTGCCATCACGTTACCTCGGAGAAGGCGTTCCACCACATCGTTTCACCGCGGCGGCTACCGAAAGTGCAGCGCACCGGCCGAGCGGAGCACGCCGGTCACCTCGCCGCGCGTGTTGCGCACGGGCGAGGGGTCGAAACCGGCAACCGGCGCCAGCGCGCCGAGCGCCCCGGGATCCAGCCGCTCCAGCAGCTGCCGGAGGACGCCGATGAGCGCCGCGTTGGCGGCGCGCATCTCGCCGCTCTCCACCTTGAGCGTGAGGCCGAGCCCGAACGCCGGCAGCGCCGCACTGTACACCCCTTCGGCGCCGATCTTGGCGATGGCGCCGGCCGGCGCCGCCGTCATGAGCTCGGTGCAGAGCCGACCGGTCCCCGCGATGAGGAACGGATGCGCAACCATCGCGTCCCTGAGGCGGCGCGCCGCGGGCTCCGGACTCACCCCGAACCGGGCCCACGCGCGTGCCATGGCGTGGAGCGGCAACGCGAAGGACACGGTGGTGCAGCCGTCCACCCCCGTGGCGATGGCGTCGCGCGGGACCCCGGTCCACTGGGCCACCGCGTCGAGGATGCGATCCTGCACCGGGTGGCCGGCCCGCTCGTACCCGGCGAGCGGCCAGCCGTGCGTGCGCGCGAGCCCGAGCATGCCGGCGTGCTTGCCGGAGCAGTT
>JAICVB010000044.1 GCA_025935545.1 Gemmatimonadales bacterium | reverse complement strand
CTTCGTCTTCTTCGGCTGCGGCGTGGTGGTGGCCAACGCCTACCCGGGCGCGACCCTCGGCGTGCCGTCCATCGCGCTGGCGCACGCGATCGCGCTGGCCGTGATGGTCACGGCCACGATGGCCATCTCCGGCGGGCTCCTGAACCCGGCGGTCACCGTCGGGCTCCTGGTGGCACGGCGGCTCGACGTGAAGAGTGCCGCCGGCTACATCGTCGTGCAGTGCCTCGGCGCCATCCTGGGCGTGCTCGCGCTCAAGCTCTGCTTTCCCGCCGGCGTCGCGAAGCTCGTCGCCTACGGCACGCCGCTCATCGCCAACACCATTACCCTGCCGCAGGCCATCGGCATCGAGGCGGTGCTCACCTTCTTCCTGACCTCGGCGGTCTTCGGCACGGCGATCCTCGCCAACTCGCCGCGGGTCGGCGGCTTCGCGATCGGCCTCAGCATCTTTCCCTGCATCCTGGTCGGCGCGCAGCTGACGGGGGCCGCCATGAATCCGGCCCGCGCGTTCGGGCCCGCCGTGGTCTCGGGGGTGTGGGTCGGTCACGTGGCGTACTGGATCGGCCCCGTGATCGGGGCCGCGGTGGCGGGGCTGGTGTGGGACCGCGTGCTCCTGCCGCCGCTCACCGAAGCGCCGGCGGCCTGACGCGCACGGCTCAGCCGCCGATGGCGCGGCGGCTCCGCCGCCAGAGCAGGAAGGAGTAGCCGAGGTAGATGACGGCCGCCACGATGTAGGCGGCCGTCATGTAGCCGCCGTTGGCGGGGGGCTCAGGCGGCATCGGGCACCTCCCCCGCCTCGCCCCCCGCATCGCGCAGCCGCTCCGCGACACCCGCCCCGTAGCGCATCATCACGAGTCCCAGGTAGAGCGCCAGGCAGACGCCGAACGCGACGAGCAGCGTGCGCAGCATTTCCGGCGGCAGCGACGGTGCGCTCGGCTTGAGCACGACGGGCTTCGGGTGCAGCGTGCGGAAGAGATAGACGCTCAGGTGGATGAACGGCACGAGCAGCATTCCCAGGATTGCCACCACCGCGCTGAAGCGGCCGCGCTCGAGCGGGTCGTGGATCGAGCTCCGGAGCGCGAGGTAGCCGACGTACAGGAAGAAGAGGAAGAGCGTGAGCGTGAGCCGCGGGTCCCATTGCCACCAGGTCCCCCAGATCGGCTTGGCCCAGATCGGCCCGGTGGTCAGCATGATGGCGCTGAACATGAGCCCCACCTCGGCCGAGGCTTCGGCAAAGAGGTCGAGGCGCTCGTCGTGCAGCCAGAGGAAGATCACGCTCACGATCCCCATCAGTGAGAAGATGAGGAGCGCGGTCCACGCCGCGGGCACGTGCAGGTAGAAGATCTTCTGGGCGAGCCCCTGGTGCGCCTCGACCGGCGTGTACCGGAGCGCGAGGAGATAGACGACCGCCATGCCGGCGAGCGCCGCCGCCGTGACGATCCGTCCGCGCCGCACCGCCGCGCGCGCCGAGGCGAACGATGGGGTCATTCGTCCATCACCGCGGGAAAGAGCAGCGTCGAGAGGGTGACGAAAACGATGTCATAGAGTACCAGCAACCTAAGCATCCCGTGCATCTCGCTCCAAGGGCGGCCGTCGAGCAGGCGGGAGGTGAGGCCGGCGGCCCCGATGATGGGCGGCACCATGAAGGGGAGGAGCAGCACCGGCAGGAGCAGTTCCGCGAAGCGCGTCCGGACCGCCATGGCGCTGAAGATGGTGCCCACCGCGACGAACCCGACGGTCGCGAGCGCCGTGACCATGAGGAGCCCGCCCAGGGCGTGGCCCAGCGGCACGTCGAAGAAGAGGACGAAGAGCGGCAGCGCCACCGCCTCGACCGTGCCCACGAAGGCGAGGTTCGCGAGCAGCTTGCCCAGGTACAGCGCCTCGCGCGGCACCGGCGCGAGGAGGAGCCCGTCCAGCGCGGCGTGCTCGCGCTCGACGGCGAAGGCGCGGTTGAGCGCCACCACCGCCCCGAACGCGAAGGTGATCCAGAGGGCGCTCGGCGCCAGCGCGAGCGCCGGGAGCGCGGTGGGGTCCCGGGCGAAGTTCACGATGACGAGCACGAGCGCCGCGAACACCACGGCGGAAAGGAATGCCGTGCGGCTCCGGAGCTCGGCGCGGAGGTCCTTCCCCGCGATGGCAAGCGCCAGCCGGAGGGCCCTACCCACCGCAGGCCCCAGCGTAGCGCGGCAGGAAGTCGTCGAGCGCCCCGGCGCGCGGCAGCTCGAGCGCGAAGCGCCCGCCCGCGAGCACCGCGACGCGTGAGGCGAGCTCCCAGGCTTCCGCGAGCTGGTGCGTGACGATCACCAGCGCGCGGCCCAGCGCGGCCCGCTCGCGGAGCAGGTCGCGGAACTGCGCCGCCGCGCGCGCGTCGAGCCCGGTGAACGGCTCGTCGAGGAGGAGGACCGCCGGCTGGTGCAGGAGCGCGCGCGCGATCGCCGCCCGCTGCAGGAGCCCCCGGCTCAGCTGCCGCGGCGTGGCGCCGCCCCGGTCGGCGAGCCCCGCGAGGGCGAGCGCGTCGCGCGCCGCGGCCGCCGGCTTCGCGAGGCCGTAGAGCCGGGCGGCGAAGGCGAGGTTCTCCGCGTGGGTCCGGTCGTCGTAGAGGAGCGACTGGTGCGAAACGAGCCCGATCGGCCGGCGCGCGTCGGGGTCGCCGTGGGAGAGCCGGCGCCCGCGCACCCGCACCTCCCCGGCGCCCGGGCGCATGAGGCCGGCCAGGATGCGGAGCAGCGTCGTCTTGCCGGCGCCGTTGGGTCCGGCGACGAGGAGGGTCTCGCCGGCGTCGATGCTGAGGGAAATCCCGCGGAGGACGCGGTGCGGCCCGAAGGCACGGGCCAGGTCGGTGGCGGCTAGGAGCGGGCCGTCATACGGCTGCATCAATCCGTGCGCCGAGCTCGTCGAGGCGGAACGGCTTTACGATGTAGCCGGAGTAGGGCAGGTCGAGGAACTGCAGCTGGGGCTCGATGCTCATGTACGCCGTGGTGATGATGACCGGCAGGGTCGGCTGGCTCGCGCGGATCCGCCGGAGCAGTGCCACGCCGTCGGTGTCGGGCAGGCGCATGTCGAGCACCGCGACGTCGGGGCGCGACTCCTCCAGCCTGGCCATCGCCTCCGCGCCGGTGCCCGCGAGCACCAGGTCGTAGCGGGGACGGAAATATCGTTCGTAACTGAGGCGCAGCGCCGGCTCATCCTCGACGATGAGCACGCGCCGGCGCGTTTTCGGCTGAGTCATCCGGAGTCCTGTTGCGGCGCGGACAGCATACACTAACCCGTCCCGCCGGGAGCGTCCATCCCGAACCCTGGCCGAACCCGCGCGCCGCGCGCTCAGCGATAGGAGACTTCGAGGCGGAAGAGGTCGTCCAGCTTGGTGAGGGCGAGGAGGAAGCGCAGCTCCTCGTTGGCATTGCGGAGGACGATGGTCTGGCGGCGCTCGCCGGCCCGCCGCTGCACCAGCATCAGCACGCCCAGCCCCGCCGAATCGACCGCGCGGGTCGCCGTCAGGTCGATCACGAGCGTGCCGTCGCCCTCGGGCAGCGACTCCAGCAGCTCGATCCCGGCACGGCGGAAATCCGACCGGCTCTCCAGTCCGAGTGTCTCCGGCGCGCGCAGTTCGCGCACCGGTGAGTGGGTGGTTCTCACCGCATCCTCCGACACCCGATAAGCGGAAGCGCGGCGATACGGCCGTCCGCGCTGCCCATCCACCTTCGGCACCGAGCTATCTCATCGCGGGCCGAAGTGCCCGCGGCATGAGACCTCAAGTTTTGCGGCCCCGGATCGCTCCGGGTGTGCTCTTATCGGGCGGAACGAGTTGTCCGCTGCGAGCCTTGCGGTCGCGGCCGGGCAAAGGGCGAGAGCGGTGCCATGCGCCATAAGCCGTTGCGTCACCCCCAGTTGGAGAACTGCCTCGGAGTCGTCCGGCCGGCCGGCGCGCCGCACTCCGCGACGGCGGCGGGCCAACTGCAATTCACACTTTGCACTTCCCGCGATACCTTCGATTGCACGACCCGCCGAACCCTCAGCCGGCAGACCCGATGACCGACCAGCTCGACACCCTGCTTTCGGAGCAGCGGCGCTTCCCGCCCCCGCCCGACTTCGCCCGGCACGCCGTCGCCCAGGCGGAGATCTACGAGCGCGCGGCCCGCGATCCGGAGGCCTTCTGGGCCGCCGAAGCCGGCACCCTCGACTGGATCACCCCCTGGTCCCGCGTGCTCGAGTGGACGCCGCCGCACGCGCGCTGGTTCACCGGCGGGCGGCTCAATGTCGCGGCCAACTGCCTCGACCGGCATCTCACGGGAGCGAGGCGCAACAAGGCCGCGATCGTCTGGGAAGGCGAGCCCGGCGACCGTCGCGTCCTCACCTACTGGGACCTCGCGCGCGAGGTCGGCCGCTGCGCCAATGCCCTCCGGAAGCTCGGCGTGAAGAAGGGCGACCGGGTGGCAATCTACCTTCCCCTGATTCCCGAAGCCGCGATCGCGATGCTCGCCTGCGCCCGGATCGGCGCCGTGCACTCGGTGGTCTTCGGCGGCTTCTCCGCCGAATCGCTCCGCGACCGGATCAACGACGCGGAGGCGGTGGCGCTCATCACGGCCGACGGCGGCTACCGGCGCGGGCAGATCGTCCCGCTCAAGCGCTTCGCCGACGCGGCAGTGGCGGAGTGTCCCTCCATCCGCCACGTGATCGTCGTGCGCCGCCGCGCCGGGAGCGAAGGCGACGAGGCCTTCGCCAGCATGACCGAAGGCCGCGACCACTGGTGGCACCGCCTGCTCGAGGACCTGCCCGCGCAGTGCCCCGCCGAGCCGATGGACGCCGAAGACCTGCTGTTCATCCTCTACACCTCCGGAACCACCGGCAAGCCCAAGGGCATCGTCCACACCACCGGCGGCTACCTCACCCAGGCGATGGCGACGACGAAGTACGTCTTCGACCTGCGCGAGGAGGACGTCTTCTGGTGCACCGCCGACATCGGCTGGGTCACCGGCCACTCGTACGTGGTGTACGGCCCGCTCGCCAACGGGGCCACGGTCCTCATGTACGAGGGCGCGCCCGACTGGCCCGAACGCGACCGCTTCTGGGCGCTGATCGAGCGCTACGGCGTGACGGTCTTCTACACCGCGCCCACCGCCATCCGCGCGTTCATGAAGTGGGGCACGGCTCACCCCGCCGCGCACGATCTCTCCACCCTCCGGCTCCTCGGGTCCGTCGGCGAGCCGATCAATCCCGAAGCGTGGATCTGGTACCACGAGCAGATCGGCGGCGGGCGCTGCCCGGTGGTGGACACCTGGTGGCAGACCGAGACCGGCGGGATCATGATCACGCCGCTCCCCGGCGTCACCACCACCAAGCCCGGCTCCGCCACCGTCCCGTTCCCCGGCGTGTCGGCGGAGCTGGTGGACGCGGCGGGACGTCCGGTGGCGATGGGCGGCGGGTTCCTCACGCTCACGGCGCCGTGGCCCGGCATGCTCCGCACCATCTACGGCGACGATGATCGCTACCGCGAGACCTACTGGAGCCGCTTCCCGGGCCGCTACTTCGCGGGCGACGGCGCCAAGCTCGACGAGGACGGCTACTGGTGGATCCTGGGGCGCGTGGATGACGTGCTGAACGTGGCCGGCCACCGCATCGGCACGATGGAGGTCGAGAGCGCGCTGGTGGATCACCCGTCGGTGGCGGAAGCCGCCGTGGTGGGCAAGACCCACGAGCTCAAGGGCCAGGCGCTCGCCGCGTTCGTGACCCTCAAGGAGGGATCGGCACCGACGTCGGAGCTCAAGGACGACCTCAGGGAGCACGTGGCGCGGAAGATCGGCGCCATCGCGCGGCCCGACGACATCATCTTCTCGGCCGACCTCCCCAAGACGCGGAGCGGGAAGATCATGCGCCGGCTCCTCAAGGACGTGGCCGAGGGCCGCACCCTGGGTGACACGACGACGCTGGCCGATCCCTCGGTCGTCAACCGGCTGCGCGAGATGTACGAGGCGGAGGAGAGCTGAGCGGCCGCTAGAACTGGATCTGGGCGCCCAGCTCGACGACCCGGTTGGGCGGGAGGCCGTAGAAGGCCATGGCGGACTGCGCGTTCCGCGTCATCACGATGAAGATCTTCTTGCGCCAGCCCGCCAGCTTCTCGCGCGCGCCGGGCACCGGCCGAGCGCTCGCGATCAGGGTCTCACGCCCGAGGTAGTACGTCGTATCCATCGGCTTCACGGCCAGCGCCTTCTCTCCCCGCGCCACCGCCGTCCTGAGCATCTCCGGCACGTCGGGCGTCTCCATGAACCCGAAGTGCGCCCGCACCTTGTAGATCCCGAGCCCCAGCTCCTCGCAGGTGAAGCGGTCCTCCACCGGGACCTGCGGCACCTCCTCCGTCACGATGGAGAGGATCAGCACCTTCTCGTGCAGCACCTTGTTGTGCTTGAGGTGGTGCAGCAGCACCGGCGGCGTCACGTCGCCCACCGAGGTCATGAAGATCGCCGTCCCCGACACGCGGGGCAGCGGGCGCACCTGCGCGACCAGGTCGGCCAGCGGGAGCGCCGTCTCGCGCACGATCTCGCCCAGCCGGATCCGGCCCTTCTTCCAGGTGGACATCATGATGTAGACGATGGCCGCTATGGTGAGCGGGACCCAGCCGCCATCAGGGATCTTGAGGAGGTTCGCGCCGAAGAAGGCCAGGTCCACGATGAGGAAGACCCCGGCGAGAAGTCCGGTCCTGAGCCAGCTCCACCGCCAGAGGCTCCGCGCCACCACGATGAAGAGCACCGACGTGATCGCCATCGTGCCGGTCACCGCCACGCCGTAGGTGGCCGCCAGCGCGCTCGGCGTCCGGAAGGCGAGGACCAGGCCGACGCACGCGATCCAGAGCAGGGCGTTCACCTGCGGGATGTAGATCTGCCCGATCTCCGTGCGCGAGGTATGGACGATGTTGACCCGCGGGCTGAAGCCCAGCTGCACCGCCTGCCGCGTGAGCGAGAACGCCCCCGAGATGAGTGCCTGCGACGCCACCACCGCCGCCGCCGTCGCCACGCCCACCATCGGGTACAGCAGGCTGGGCGGCACCAGGCTGTAGAAGGGGTTGCTGGCGGCGGCCGGATCGTGCAGCACCATCGCGCCCTGGCCGAAGTAGTTGAGCACCAGCGCCGGCAGCACGAGCCCGTACCAGGCGATCCGGATCGGCCGCCGCCCGAAGTGGCCCATGTCGGCGTAGAGCGCCTCGCCACCCGTCACCACCAGCACCACCGCCGCCAGCACCTCGAGCGCGTCGCCGCGCCGGTCGGCGAAGAAGACCACGGCATGCCACGGGTTGAGCGCCGCGAGCACGCTCGGATTGCGCGCGATGCCGCGGATCCCGAGGATGGCGATGCAGATGAACCAGACGAGCGTGAGCGGCCCGAACACCTTCCCCACGCCCGCGGTGCCCCGCCGCTGGAAGGCGAAGAGCCCGCTGATGATCACGATCGCGATCGGCACCAGCAGCGGCTGCAGCCGGGGGGTCGCCACGCTCAGGCCGTCCACCGCGCCCAGCACCGAGATGGCCGGCGTGATGATGCCGTCGCCATAGAGGAGAGCCGCGCCGAAGAGCCCGGCCGCGATGAGCAGGCGGTAGTGCCGGCTGGGCTCTCCCGCGGGCCGTACCAGGGCCAGGAGCGCCATGATGCCTCCCTCGCCCCGGTTGTCGGCCCGCATCACGATGCTCAGGTACTTGAAGGTGACCACGAAGTTGAGCGACCAGAAGATGAGCGACAGCACGCCCAGGATGTCCTCGTGCGTCACCGGCACGCCGTGCGGGCCGACGAAGCATTCCTTGAGGGCGTAGAGCGGGCTGGTCCCGATGTCGCCATAGACGACCCCCAGCGCGCCCAGGGCCATCCCCGCGAGCGCCTTGCCCTTCGGCGCTTCAGTCACGTTCCCGGATGCGTCCATGTCTCAGGCGGCGGTGTGCGTGCGCCGGTCGAGCAGCGAGGCCACGAAGATCGCGGTGATGATGAGGGCCGAGCCCACGCACCAGCGGCAGATGGCGTGGATCACGAACAGCTCGAGACCGGTGAGGTAGAGCGAGAAGAGGACGCCCGCGCCGGAGAGCACCGCCGTAACGGTGGCTGGCCACCGCTCCCCCGCCGGCCCCGGCCGGAGGGCCCCCAGGGTGAAGGCGAGGATGCCGAGGTACCCCAGGAGCCCGATCAGCGATACCTCGACGCCCAGGAACCGCGCGTAGGGGCTCATCTGCACCGTTTCACAGCTGCCGGTGCCGCACACGAGGGTGCCGATCTTCCCGATCTTGTAGAGATAGAGGTAGAGCGCCACGAAGACTCCGAGGAGGCTCAGGAGCGCCGTGGCCATGCGGTACTTCACCTGGCGCCCTTGGCCGCGGAATCGGCTTCCGCCGGCGCCGGCTTCACGGGAGCCAGCGAATCCACCAGGTGGATGATCGCATCCGAGTCGATGCGGCCAGTCCAGAGCCGGCCGCCCACCAGCAGCGTCGGCGTGGAGCTCACCCCGAGCTGCACGGCGAGGTTCCGGCTCGCCTGGATCCGCCCCGCATACTTCGCCGACTTCATGCACTCGTCGTAGGCCTTCACGTCCAGGCCCAGCTGCCGGGCGTAGTCCTGGAAGACGGGGGCCGCGTTGGCCTTCGTCGCCCAGTCGGCCTGGCCGTCATACAGCTTGTCGTGCATCTCCCAGTACTTCCCCTGGTCGTTGGCGCAGGCCGCGGCGTGCGCCGAGATGCGGGCGTTGGGATGGATGTCGCTCAGGGGGAAGTCGCGGTAGCGGAAGCGGAGCCGGCCGGTCTTGATGAGCCGCTCCTCCACGGTGGGCATCTGGATGGTGGCGAAGGTCTGGCAGTAGGGGCACTGGTAGTCGGCGAACTCGGTGATCTCGACTGGAGCGTCGGGCGAGCCGGCCACGTACCCCTGGAAGCCGGCGGTGTCGCTCGCCTGGACCGCCACATTCACCGGGATCGAGACGGTGGCGGGCTTGAGCATCAGGTAGAGGATGGCGCCGATCCCCACCACCGAGAGCACCACGAGCCCCGTGTAGAACGTCCGCATCCCGCCGCCGCTCGGCTCCGCCGCCATCGAGCTCTCCTCGCTTGCCCAGGGGAAGGCCGGGAACACCGGGCGGGCCCGGCCGGTTGGCAATCGGCAGCAAATCTACACGGAAGTTCGTACTACATGCAGGTTAACACCTCGTTTGCACCAATTGGTGCGACCCGGTTATATTCCCGCAAAGCGACAACCTGACACGACACAAGGACGGTGCATGAGCAAGAACAGAACCCAGCGGCGTACGACGGCAGGACCTTCGGCTCCCTCGACGTTCGACCAGGCCCGTGACGAGATGTTCAGCCACATTCTGCGTTGCGGTGTGATCGAGGCGATGCCCGAGCACCAGAAGGACTGGTTCGACGACACGATGCAGTACATCGCCGAGCGCTACGAGGACCTGAACGACGAGCAGCTCGCCCAGCTGCGGACGCTGGGAGAGCGGTACTGCCAGCCGGTGCAGCGCCGGGCGGAGCCGGTCAGCGTCTGACCCTTCGGTACCGCGGCCGCGGCATCTGACGACGCCCCCGGGGGATCCCCGGGGGCGTTTCTGTGTCCCTGCTCGACGCCGGCCCGGTCGGGCGGATCGTCAGTGACGCCAGCGCCAACCTGCCGCGGCACGGAACCCGCCCCCGAGCCCGGCCTCGAGGAACCACCCCTGCCGGGCCCCCGGCCTCGCCTCGATCCCCAGCAGTACCACGGCGTAACCCTGCCGGTCGCCCCGGCTTCCGGCGACGGCTACGCCGCCTCCCCCATACACGCCGGCCTTCTTCGTGGCCCGCGGGTTGAGGAGGAAATGCGCCAGCAGCTCGCCCCGCCACGCGAAGGCGCCGTCCGTGGCGCCGGCCGAGGCGGTGAGCGCGAGGCGGGTCCGGGATGAGGTCCGGACGGCGGCATAGCCGCCGCCCAGGACCATGGCCGGGTCGCTCGCGAGCACGACCCCCTGGAGCCCCAGCTCCCGGACGTGCCGCTGCTGCGCCAGGGCGGCACCGCCATGCGCGGCGAGCCCCAGCCACACGAGCGACGCGGCGCTAGCCCAGCGCCACGTCATAGGTGATGGCGATATCCGGGGCGAGGGAGTGCGTGACCGAGCAGTACTTCTCGAGGGACAGGTCGATGGCGCGGCGGACCTTCGCCTCCTCCAGTCCCTCACCGGTCAGGTGGTAGACCAGGTGCAGCGAAAGGTAGCGCCGGGGCTCCTGCTCCCGGCGGACGCCTGAGATCTCGATCCGGAAGGTCGCGATCCGCATCCGCATCTTCTCGAGGATGGACACCACGTCGCTCCCGGTGCACCCTGCCGCCGCGAGGAGCAGGGTGACGACGGGGCTGGGGCCGGCCTTGCCGTTCCCGTCCACGATGCTCGTGGGACCGCCGGGCACGCCGCCCTCGAATTCCATCCCCGCCCGCCAGGCCAGGGTCGCACGGGTCGTCTGCTGGGCCATGTCCGCTCCTTCAGGTGACGGGACGTGCGCGGGCGGCGCGCTCGTAGTCCCAGATCGCGTAGAGTCCGATTGCCGCCGTGGCCCAGGCCATCGGCCGGAGCCGGGGCGAGTCGGTAAGGAAGGCGACCAGCGTCATGAGCTGCGCCACGGTGACGGCCTTGCCGCCGGCTCGGGCCGGCACCGCCACCGCCCGGCCCAGGATGGCGGTCGCGGCAAAGGCGATCGTGGCGATGATGTCGCGGAGCAGGACGCCGACGAGCTCGTACCATTCGAGCCGGCCGGAGAACGCCACCACGCCGAAGGCACACGCCATGAACAGCTTGTCGGCGATGGGATCCACGATCGGGCCGAGGCGCGAGCTGCCGTAGCGCCGGGCGATCCGGCCGTCGAGCAGGTCGGTGAGCCCCGCGAGCGCGACGATCGCGAGCCGCCACCACTCGTTCGAGACGAGCACGAACGCCACCGCCATCGGCACGCGCAGCACGCTCAGCACGTCCGCCGCGGTCCACGTGCGGCGCTCTTGCTCGCCCACCGGGCGGAAACTAGTTTCGGACACCTCGCTCCTTCGCGTGATCTCGCCGCGTCCTCTCCGCCCTCCGCCCAAAGATATCCGCGTGATCGATACGGCCATCATTCCCTGCGGAGGACTCGGCACCCGCCTCGCGCCCATCACGCGGTGGATCGCGAAGGAGCTGCTGCCGGTGGGTCTCAAGCCGGTGCTCTACTGGACGCTCGACGAGGCCGCCGAGGCGGGCCTCACCCGCGCGATCATCATCACCAATCCGCTCAAGCCGATGCTCGAAGCCGCCGCGCGCCAGTATCAGGGGCCGCTCGAGCTCGAGTTCGTGCCGCAGGAGAAGCCGCGCGGCCTGGGCGACGCCTTCCTGAGGGCCCGGGATCACCTGGCGGGCGCGCCCTTCGCGGCGCTGCTGCCCGACAACCTCTTCCAGGGCCCGAATCCTACCCGTGCCGTGCTCGAGACGCGGCGGCGGACCGGGCTCGCCACCGTGCTCCTCGCCCAGGTCTCGCGGGAGGAGGCGGGGGCCAAGGGAGCGACGGGCAAGGCGCGAGTCGTGCCGGCGGCCGACGGGACGCTCCGGGTGACCGAAGTCGCCGACAAGGGAAAGGGGCGCTTCGATACGGCGGGCGACAGCATCGCCGTCACGCCCATCGGCCGCTTCGCCTTCCCGGGCGACATCTTCGCCGAGTTCGACGATGTGGCGCGCACGCTGCCGGAGGGCGCCGAGCTCGACGACGTGCCGGTGATGCAGCGGCTGGCGGCGCGGCAGGCGCTGGCGGGCGTGGTGGCGGAGGCCCGGTTCTACGACGTGGGCGTCCCGGAAGGGTACCGCGACGCCGTGCTGGCCTTCCCCGCGCGCGTGTGAGCGCGGCATGCCCGCCGGCTTCGACCACTGCCTCGCCGAGCTCTCGGGTGTCGCGGCCGAGCGGCTGGACGACGTCGATGCGCTCGCCGCCCTCATCGTATCGGCCGCAAGTGCGAGCGGCATCTCGCCGGGCGGACTGCCGCTGGTGCGCCGGGGGCCGCAGGGGAGCAGCGTGGCGCTCGTGTGCCTCGACGGCCACCTGGTGATGCACGCGGCCCCGGCGCGCGGAGGCTGCCTGGTGGACATCGTGGTCCGCTCACCGGGCTCGGCGGCCCGCGGGCTCGACGTCATTGCGCGTCGGCTCGGGGTCCAGCGCGGGTCAGCTGCGGCCCTGGGCCAGCCACCGGAGCTCGGTTGAGGCTGCGCGCACGAGGCCCCGGGCCACGGTCACGAACGGCGGGCCGCCGCTGAACGCGCCGGCAATGGCGTAGAGGAAGCGGGGCGAGAAGCGGGCGGCGTCCGCGATCGCGAAGATGGGGTCCCACCGCTCGGGCTGGAGCCGCGCCTTGAAGGCGTCGAGCCCGTCGAAGTTGTAGAACCGCCGGCCGTGCGCGCGCACCCAGCCCAGCAGGCCGCGGAGCCAGAGGGGATTGTGCTCCTCGAAGCCGGCCCGGCGCGAGAGCGGCGCAAGACCCAGGGTCGCGTAGTGCGCCCCGCCCTCCGCCACGGCCCGCATCGCCGCATCCACCATCAGCTGCGTGGTGCCGTTCACGGCGTCCCGGCCGCGGACGAACTGTTCCACCAGCCACCCGCGCCGCTCCGGTACCGGCGAGGCGACGAGGAACGCCACCGGACGCTCGCCGCGGCTCGCGACGAAGACGCGCCGGTCGCGCAGGCTGGAGAGGGTGTCGGGCTCGATCAGGAAGTGGAGCGGCGGGAGGCCCCGGGTCGAAAGCCACTCGCCCAGGATCGCCCTGAGCTCGGGACTCGCTTCGGCCCGCGCCGCGGTCCACTCCGCTACGCTGACGTCCTTGTTCCGCGCCCGGTTGAGCTGGGCGCGGATGGACGCGCTGGACGCCACGATGGCGGGCCAGTGGGCCGGTTCCCACACCGGCTGCGCACCGAGGAGCACCCGCGCGTGATTCTCGGCACCGCGGTAGATCGCTTCGAGCCGCGCCTCCGCGCCGAAGTAGCAGACGGCCATCCCCGACCGGTGCGACGCCTGCTCGAACTCCTCCGCCACCGCCGCGAGGCGATCCACCGCGCACACCGGCGCGCCCGCCACGACCCGCACCCCGCTCCAATCGGTGTAGCCCACCACCGCGTCCCCCGCGGGGGCAAACCAGTGCGCCATCCCGGGGTTGACGATCTGATAGGCAGTCGCGTTCCACCCGTGGGCCAGCACCAGCTCGCGGGCCCGCGCGACGTCGCTCAGCTCACTGGCGATCCGGCACTCCCGTGTCGAGCACGACCCGCCAGCCTTCGGGGTCATGGCGCCAGACGGTGAGGTAGGCCCCGCGGCCCAGCACCGTGCGGCTGCCGCCGGCCCGCTGGACCATCTCGTAGCGCCCCTTGGTGTACCCATAGCGGCCGTCGGAGTAGACGCCGCCGTCGGTGGGCGCCCACTCGAGCATCCGTGTCGTGTCGGCGAAGATGTCGGCGTCCTGCTTCCGGATCTCGGCCAGCCCCTTCACGAAGTTGCCGGCCCACGGGGCCTTCACCATGTCGGCGGCGAGGAACGACATCCAGCCGTCGAGCCGGCGCGCTGCGGTGGCCGCGGCGTAATCCCGGTCGGCCTGCATGACGGCAGCCCGGCCCGATTCGCCGGAGGCGGGCGAGGGGGCTGATGAGGGGGACGGTCGGGCGCAGGCAGCGGCGAGGCAGAGCAGGACGGGGGTGCAGCGGCGCATGCAGGTGGCCTCCAGAGGGTGGTTCAGCCGCGGCGGAGGAAGCGCTCGGCCAGCTGCTCCAGCCGCTCGTCGCCCGCGGCGCGGGCCTGCTCGAGAATACGTTCGACGTGCGGTCGGAGTGTCCGCTCGCCGAAGACGTAGCCGGTGGCCGCTTCGGCACCGATCGAGTCACCCAGGTCGGCCCCGCGCAGCAGGGCGCGCGCGGCGGCTTCGTCGTACCCCGGATCGTCGCGCGGCGGCAGCGGGTAGCGGTGAATCTCGCCTCCCGCGTCCTCGTTCACGAATGCCCGTGACATGCGCCTCCTCCCGATGTCATGGCGAGGAGCGAAGCGACGATGCAATCGCGTGGGAGACCGGAGCGCCGGCGACGCAATTGCTTCGGCCCCGCGGGCCTCGCCATGACAGCGCGCCCCCGCCCGCCCTAGAACCGGTCCCCATCCCGCCCCACGACCACCCGTCCCTCGAACCCGCCGCGCCTGACACCCGCGACGATCGTCGAATCGCTCGCGCCCATGGGAATGACGTGGGTGAGCACGAGCAGCCGGGGCCGCGCCCGCGCCGCGATCGTCCCGAGCTCGACATCCGAGGTGTGCGACGCACGCATGTAGCGCGGCCACTCCTCGCCTCCGGGCCGCGGCTCGGGCCGGAGCGTCTCGCTCGCATATACCTCGTGCACCAGCACGTCCACGGCGGCGCTCAGGCGCTCGAGCGCGGGTGAGGGGCGCGTGTCGCCCGAGATGACGACGGACCGGCCGGCGGCGTCCAGCCGGTAGGCAAAGGCGTGCCGCAGGGCACCGTGCGGTACCTCGATCGCCGTCACCCGCACGCCTCCGCTGTCATAGACGACGCCGGGCGCGATCTCGCGCACGCGGACCTGCGGCGTCACCGGAATCTCGCGCTCGAGTCCCTCGACCCGGACCCGAACGTCCTCGGCCCAGGCGGCGAGGATGTGATCGGTCATGGCGCGGAGGCCGGGCGGGCCGTAGGCCGGCAGCGGGGCGTGACGGCCCATGACCCAGGAATCGAGGATCAGGTCGGGCAGGCCCAGGGTGTGGTCGCTGTGAAGGTGCGTGACGAAGAGGGCGGTGACCCCGCCGATCGGGAGCTTCGCCGCGGCCAGCGCCCGCTGGATGCCGGGCCCGGCGTCGAACAGAAAGGTGCGCGTACCGACGGTGACGGCGGTCGCCGGACCGGAGCGCGCGGAGTCGGGCCGCGGGAACCCCGTGCCGACGAGGACGACGGTGACGGAGTCCTGTGCGCGGGCCGGCGTCGGGAGGACCGTGCCGAGCGCGAGCGCGGCGGCGACGGCGGCAGCGAGGGCACGGCTCACTGGTCCGGAATCTCCGCCTCCACCAGCTTGCCCAGGAGCACCAGGGATTCCTGCCAGCCGAGGTAGCATGCTTCCGCCGGGATCACGCCGGGGACGCCCTCCTGGACCACGTTGAGCTCCGTGCCGACCGAGACGGGCTTGAGCGTGATCGTGGTCTGCATCTCACCCGGCAGGTTCGGATCGTCGAACCGGTCGGTGTAGCGGATCCGCTCGTGCGGGGTCAGCTCGACGTAGGTGCCACCGAACGAATGGCTGTGGCCAGTTCCGAAGTTCGTGAACGACATCCGGTGCCTGCCGCCCACGCGCGCATCGAGCTCGTGGACGGTGCCGGTGAATCCGTTGGGCGGGAGCCACTTGACCATCGCGTTCGCGTCGAGGAAGGCCCGGTAGATGCGCTCGGCCGGTGCGCGGAGGACGCGGTGCAAACGGATCGTGCTGGTGGCCATCGGTCGTCTCCTGTCGAGTGAGCGTCAGGTCCCGCGCGCCGCATCGCGGCGCTCCCGCACCCGTACCTTCGCGAGCCGCGTCACGAGGGCGGCGGGGATCGGCGCGTCGAGCGGGAAGCGGAGCGTCCCCTTCCCCGAACGGTAGGGCGCGATCGCCTTCCCGTATCGGGCGACCATGCCGGACGTGACGGGATAGACGCTCACGTGCTCCCGGAAGGCCGCGATATAGAGAAGATATCGGCCGTCGAGATCGAAGGTGGGAATGCGGTAGCTGATCCGCTCGGTGATCCCCGGTGCTGCGGCCCTGATGGCGGCCCTGAGCCGGCGGAGCGCCCGGCGCGCGGCAGGCGGCGCGGCGGCGATGTACCCGGCGACGGTGCTGCTGTCGGTGCTGGCCATGAATGGATACCCTGGCTACGACGCTGGCCGGCGCATCATCGCCCACCGGCTTCGAGGGCGTCGAGCAGCTTGTCCAGAGACTGCCGGGACAGCCACCGTCCGCGGACCATCACCCCGGCGATCCGCCGCGTGTTCGCGATGCGGTCCAGCGGATTCGCGTCGAGCAGGAGGAGGTCGGCCGCGCACCCCGCGCGCACCACGCCGATGCACGGCGAAGCGTTGAGAAACGCGCCCGCGTTGACGGTGGCGGTGCGAAGCGCATGGTAGGGCGCCAGGCCCGCATCGACCAGCTCCTGGAGCTCGTCGTGCACGGAGAACCCCGGGACGGTGCCGACGTTCAGTCCGTCGGTGCCGAGCACCAGCTTCACCCCGGCGCTGTCGAAGGCCCTGGTCAGCTTCTGGAGCAGTGCCACGCGCGCGAAGATCCCGGGCGCCTTGTCCGGCCCGAACCGCGCGGTGTACGGATTGGCGCCGGGCTCCCACCCGGCACGGACCGCGGCCGGGAGGTAGCGCATCTCCGGGCGGGCCAGCACGGCCGGGAGATTCTCCGCCATGCGACCGATGATCCGGTAGCCGCTGAGCGTGGGCATGAGCCAGATGCCGGCCGCGGCCATCCTGCGCGTGAGCTCCGGAATCCGCGCGCCGAACGCCGGCAGGTCCACGTCCCGCGAGCGCCCGAGGGTGTCGTAGAGGAATTCCTCGGCGTGAGCCAGGGCGTACTGGCGCTCGGCGAAGACCGCATCGATCCCCAGCGTGCGGGGCGCGTGGCCGATGATGCGGATGCCCACGCGCCTTCCCGTGGCATTCAGCCGGGCGTATGCCTCGCGGGACAGCTCTCCGTGGATCTTTACGAAGTCATAGCCCGCGCGCTTCTGCGCCACGACCTCCTGCTCCACGCTGTCCGGCGTGGCGAAGAAGGGCTGGTTCACGTAGCGCCCGACCGTGAACATGTCGGGGCCGAGGACGCGACCTGCCCGGATGTCGGCCCGGAGCGCGAGATGATCGGCCGTGCCGCGCATGTTCAGGATGGTGGTGACACCGGTGACGACGTACATGGTCAGGAGCTGGCGCTGAATCTCGGGCGGCCCGGCCATGTGCACGTGCATGTCCGCGAGCCCGGGCATGAGGTATTTGCCGCCGGCCTCGATGCGCGTTGTGCCCGCCGGGATGCGCACCCGGCCGGCCGGACCCACCGCCTGAATGAGCCGCTCGCGGATCAGCACCGTCTGTCCCGTGAGCTCGGTGTCCCGGTCCATCGGAATCACGTTCACGTTGACCAGCGCGAACCAGCCGCGCTCCTGCGCGGGGAGCGATGCGCTGCCACAGAGTGACAGGGCAATTGCTGCACGGGCGAGCCGCATTGCACGCGCCATTCGCCTACTCCACACGCACCCAGTGCTCCGGGGCACTGACCCACCGGCGGATCCGCCAGGACCCATCCGGCTGACAGGCCCACAGCTCCGAGCCGCGAATCTCGCGGCGGACCGCGACCGCACTCGTCGGAAACCGCCGGGTTTCCGTCCATATATCGTGGACCGCGGCCAACCCGCCGGAGACGGCGACTTCGTCCACGCGAATCTCGAAGCTGACCCTGGCCGGGCCGGCGGACGGGAGCAACTCCGCCGCGCGGTACGCCGCGCTGTCGGTGAACTCCGCGCCGCGGGGGAACCAGCCCGTGACGCCGGCCGCCCAGATGGTGCCGGCCGCCGCGCCGTCGCCCGCGTTCGTTGCGGCAACCCATCGAGCGAGCCGCTGCCGTATGGCATACGCCGCAGCAGAGCTGT
>JAICVB010000007.1 GCA_025935545.1 Gemmatimonadales bacterium | reverse complement strand
GTGCAGCTCCCCCGCGCGGCGGAAGAAGAGCCGGTCCTCCGCCATGGCGTAATAGACGCGCGGGCCGGCGAGCACGAGCCCGGCGTTGCAGCCGAAGGTGGAGATCACGATGAGTCCCGCCATCGCCGCGGCTCCGGCGGCTCCCAGCATCACCTCCACCGCGGAGGACGCCACCCGGTCCTGCGTCGCGTGCTGGATCCCGCGGGCGAGGGCGGTCGCGCCGTTGGCGTCACCCGCGAAGGGCAGCACGCTGAGATACGAGACATTCGCCAGGATGTAGAGAAGCGTCACGAGCCCGGTGCCCAGCGCGAGCGCGCGCGGCAGGTTCCTGGCCGGGTCGCGCACCTCGGCCGCGGCGAAGGTGACGTTGTTCCACGAGTCGGACGAGAAGAGCGAGCCCACCATAGCGGCGCCGATGGCGGGCAGCATGAGCAGGCCCCAGTCGCCGGTGCCCCAGAAGGTCGCGCCGCTGAAGTTGGCGGTGGCGACGTCGGCCCGGCGGAAGACGGCGATGCCGAGGACCACGAGGAGCGCGAGCGCGAGCGCCTTGATGGCGGTGAGGAAGGTCTGCAGCCGCGCGCCCACCGCCACGCCGCGCCCGTTGATCCAGGTGAGGAAGACGATGCTCAGGATCGCGACGAGCCGCTGCACCGACACGCCCAGCGGGATGGCCTCGGCCGAGCCCGGGAGGCGGATGTGGCCCAGTGAGAGGAAGATCGTGTCGCTGAGCGAGGGGAAGAAGACGGCGAGGTACTTGGCCATCGCCACCGCCACGGCGGCGATGGTGCCGGTCTGGATCACGGTAAAGAGGGTCCAGCCGAAGAGGAACCCGACGGCGGGCGAGAGCCCCTCCCGCAGGAAGACGTACTGGCCTCCCGCCTTCGGCATCATCGCCGCGAGCTCGGCATAGGCGAGCGCGCCGGCCAGGGTCATGGCGCCCGTGAGCACCCAGACCAGCATGAGCCCGCCCGGCCCCCATGCGTTCACCTGCCGGCTGATGTCGGAGGAGACGATGAAGATGCCGGAGCCGATCATCGTGCCGACCACCAGCGAGATGGCCTGGATGGGGCCGATGCCGCGGATGAACCTCTGCTCGCCGGCGGGTGGCGCCGCCGGTGGCTCGACTGTGGTCGTCATGTGATCCGGGGTTACTGTGGCTTGGCCGGCGGCAGCTCGCGCTTGCCGCTCCCTTCCGTGACCTTCACCGCTTCCTCGACGACGGCCTGCCCCGCCGCCGCGACGCCCTTCATCACCTTGGTCGCGCTGTCGAGGATGCCCATCGTGCCGCTGATCGCCTTGATGGGGAGCTTGCCGGCGCGCATCGTGTCCTCGACCGTCTCGGTGAGGCGCGCCAGGATGCCGGTCGGCCGCGCGCGCTCGCCGTACTTGCTCTCCAGGAACTCGATGTAGTCGAGGATCTGGTAGGCGCGCTCCTCCGGCAGGGCGTCGAGGCTCCGCAGGATCCGCTGCTTCAGCAGGTCGTTCATGGTCCCCTGAATCTGTGGCCGTCTACCGGACGGCGCCACTCCCGGGATAGGATTGGCGATGACCTCCGGGCTCATCCTGGTGGCCGTGGTCGCGGCCGGCTACATCGCCGCGCGGATCGCGGTGGGGGCCCTGGCACGCCGGTACCTCATCGTCTCGGGGGCCGAATATCTCGTGCTGGGCGTGCTCCTGGGCCCGCGCGTGGCCGGGCTCATCAGCGCCAGCGTGCTCGACAGCTTCGGCCCCCTCATCACCCTCGCCATCGGCTGGATGGGCGCCGTGATCGGGTCCGAGTTCCACCTGAAGCGGATGCTCCGCCTCCGGGGGGAGCTGTACCAGGTCGCGTTCCTCGAGGCGATCCTCGTAGTGGGCATCGTCGGCGGTGCCCTCTTCCTGCTCTTCACCCGCGTGCTCGGCGTCCTTCCCGCCGATGCCGTGGCACCCGCCACCATCCTGGGTGCCATCGCGGTGACGACATCGTCGTCGGGAATCGCACTCGCGGCGCGGCGCCTCGCACGCGACCGCACCGCGCGGACGCCGCTCCTGCACCAGCTGCAGGTGGCCGGCGGGATGGACGCCGCCGTCGGCATCCTCACCTTCGGCACGGTGCTCTGCCTGGTGCACCTCCCGCCGCCGGGCGACATCCGCCCGCCGACGCCGACCGAGTGGGCCGTGATCGGCGGCGCGATCGGCGTGCTCGGCGGCATCGTCTACCACCTCTTCCTGGGCGGCGAGCGCGACCCCGACCGGCTGTTCATCTCGCTCGCGGGCGCCATCACGCTCGCGAGCGGCACCGCCGCCTATGCCCGCCTCTCCCCCCTCGTCCCCACGATGCTCATCGGCGCGATCCTCGCGAACACGGCGCGGAACCGGCACGAGATCGTGCAGGTCCTCCACCGCGTGCAGCGGCCCCTCTACCTCGTGCTCCTCATCTTCGCCGGCGCGGCCTGGCGCGTGCCGGGCGGGGCGTGGGGCCTGCCGCTCGTCGCGTTCGTGCTGCTCCGGCTCTTCGCCAAGCCGGCGGCGGCGCGCGTGGCCACCCGCCTCAGCGGCATGTCGCGGGTGATCGGCGGCAACTGGGGCATCGCCCTGGTCGGGCAGGGCAGCCTCGCCATCGCGATCGCGCTCAACTACCGGATCTTCGACGACTCCGACCTGTCGAACGTGGTCTTCACCGCGGCGCTCGTGTCGGTGCTGGCCACCGATCTCCTGTCGGCCCGCGTGGTGCGCGCCGTGGTGCGGCGCCACCACCGCCGCCGGCTTCCGCTCGCCGCCGCCGGCGCCGGGGCCGGCCCTCCGGAGCGCTGATGCGCCGCGCCGTCATCCTCCTCGTCGTCTTCGCGCTCGTCGAGCTGCTGCGCCCGCTGGGCTCAGCCGGCTACGGCTCGCAGGCCCTGCTCACGTTCGGATTCCTCATCCTCGCCGCGTACACCGTGGGCGAGATCGCCGCGGCACTGCGCGGTCCCGCCATCGTCGGCTACATGGTGGCTGGCGTGGTCTTCGGTCCCGCCGCGCTGGCGACGGTGAGCCCCGAGGCGCTCACGCGGCTCGCGCCGGTGAGCGGGCTCGCGGTCGCGCTCATCGCCTTCCTGGCCGGCGCCGAGCTGCGCTGGGAGGAGCTGCGCGACCGGGGCATAGCGCTCCTCAAGGTCATGTCGGCGGAGCTGCTGCTCGGGTTCGTCGCGCTGGCGGGAACGCTCTACGCCGGCCGCGGCTTCGTGCCCTTCATGCGCAGCCTGCCCGCGCCGCAGGCGATCGCCGTCGCCGTGCTGGTCGCCTCGATCGCCATCGTGCATTCGCCGGCAGTGACGATGGCGCTGCTCACCGAGACGCGGGCCCGCGGCCCCGTCGCCCGGACGACGCTGGGTGTGGTCCTGCTCACCGACGTGGTGGTGGTCCTCCTCTTCAGCGGAACCCTCTCGCTCGCGCGGACGCTGGCGCCCGGCGCGGAGGGAAGCGGCGTCTCGATCGGAACGCTCAGCTGGGAAATTCTGGGCGCGCTGCTGGTGGGCGTGATCCTCGGCGGCGCCATCGCGGTCTATCTGCGATTCGTGAACGAGGAGCTGCTCCTCTTCGCCGTGCTGGTCGCGTTCCTCGGAAGCGAGGTGGCGCGGCTGGCCCACGTCGAGGCGGTGCTCACGCTGGTGACCACGGGCTTCGTGGCCGAGAATCTCTCGCACCGCTCCCGAGGCGAGGCGCTGCGGCACGCGATGGAACGGTCGGCCGCGCCCGTGTTCGTGGTCTTCTTCGCGCTCTCCGGTGCGACGATCGACGTGGCCGCCGTGGTCACGCTGCTTCCGATCCTGGTGCCGCTCGCGCTCGTGCGCGGGGCCGCGATCTGGGCGGGGACGAGGGCGGGAGCGCGCTGGGCACGGCTGCCGCGCGAGGTCTCGGGGAATCTCTGGCTCGGGCTCGTGTCGCAGGCGGGGGTGGCGATCGGCCTCGCGTCGGTGGTGGCGGAGGCGTTCCCGACGTTCGGGGCGGAGCTTCGGACGCTCCTCCTCGCGCTGATCGCGCTCAACCAGCTGGTGGGGCCGATCCTCTTCCGGCGGGCGCTGGTGCGCTCGGGCGAGGCGCCGGCGCGCCCGGGGCTGCCGAGTGCGGTGCCGGCGCCGTCCCCACCCCGCTGACGCCGCAGACGGGGGGCGGGCGCCGCGCGAGCGCCGGCGCCATGGCCCGCTCCAGCCGCGCGTCGGCACCGGTCGAGTCGCCGCGGAAGGAGATGCCGCCCGGGCGCGCCGTCGCCGTCGGCACGATGAGGTAGAACGCGAGCGGCGCATCCGCGGGCGCGGCCGCGATGAGGCGCGCCAGGCTGTCGGTCCGGACGCAGGCGCGCCGCCCGGTGAGCGACAGCGTTCGCCCGCCGCCCAGCGCGATCGCCGGCGCGGCGCCGCGGGTGATCCGTGCGGTGTCCGCCACGATGGGCGGCGTGCCCTCCACACAGCGCGCATCCAGCCGCGCGCCAGCCGCGTACACCGCCTCCGGGCCGACCCGGAGCTCGAGGCGCTCCGCGCCGCCGTCCACGACGAGCGACGCACCAACAGCCTGCTCGGGCAGCCACCGATAGCGCTCGAGGTTGAGCGCGAGGATCCTGGCGCGCGCCACGGCCGGCACGGCGAGCGCACGCCACGTACCCGGCCCCACGACCCCGTCGGCAGCGAGGCCCAGACGGCGCTGCGCCCGGCGCACCGCGCTATCGAGCGGCGCGTCGAACGCGGCACCCGCCGAATCGGACGCGCGGAGGTCTCCGGTCCGGATCAGGCGGCGCCGGAGGGCCGGCACCGACGAGTCCCGGGCGCCCAGCCGGAGCGTGCCGACGGTGTCGGGGAGCGACCAGTCGCCCGCGACGGCGAGCGAGTGATAGCGCGCGAGGGCGGCACGGAGCGAGGCGTACGCCGGGCTCGCCGGCCGGTAGCGGGCCGCCGCCTCGGCAGGGGGCCGGCGGAGCGCGCGCACCAGCTCGCTGTCGGAGGGTGGCACGGGCGGCGGCAGGCGCCAGGCGCTGTCCGCCGCGGCCGGCGCGACCTGGCCCGCGGCGAGGGCGGCGAAGTAATCGAGCAGCGAGGCGGTCAGGCGGAGATCCGACTCCGCCGCCCCGGCGGCATCGTTCACCTGCCACGCACCGCTGTCGGCCGTGAAGGCCGCCGGATGGATCGCCTCGTCAACCGCGTCGCAGAGGGCCTCGATGGCGGCGCGCCCGGCCGCCGTGGGGCCGTTCCGATCGTACCAGAGCGGGGCGTACCGGGCACCGTCGTACACCCGTCGCATCAGGGCCCAGCGGGCGTCGGTCGTCCAGGGCCGCGGGCTCTGGTTCCAGATCGCGCGCTCGATGTCGGCCGCGACGTCGAGCGCGCCGGTGTCCGCCGGTGCGCTGGCGCCGCCGCGCGCCACCCGTCCGCCCGGCGATTCCGCGCATCCCGCCAGCAGGGCCAGCGCAGCGAGGGCCATGACCCGCCGCATCTACGCCTCCGTCACCAGCTCCGCGGCGCCGCCCGCATCGCGGGGACGCAGCGGGCCCGCGCCGAGCAGCGCCTTGAGCGCCGGGGGCGCGATGAAGGTGGTGACCATGACCATCGCCGTGACCGACGCGAACAGCCCGCCGTCGAGCACGCCCGCGGCGAGCCCGGTCTGCGCGAAGATGAGCCCCACCTCGCCGCGGGGGATCATCCCGACGCCCACGACAAGCTTCCGCCCGCGGAACCAGAACGGCGCGAAGCCCGCCACGACCTTGCCCACGATCGCGACGGCGATCAGCAGGCCACCGATCGCGAGCACGCGCGTGTCGCCGAGGGTGTGCACGTCCACCGCGGCGCCGACCGACACGAAGAAGATCGGGACGAAGAAGTGGCCCAGCCGGGTGACGCCGCGCTCGATCGTCTCCGCGTGCGCCGTGGGCTGGAACACGAGCCCCGCCGCGAACGCGCCGACGATGAGGGCCGAGCCTGCCGCATGCGCGAGGACGGCGGTGAGGAGCCCGACCGCGAGCCCCATGGTCGCGAGCGATTCGGGGCGGCCGACGCGCGCAAGGAGGCGGAAGAGGGGAGGCACGGCGAGCCGGCCCACCAGCACCGCCGCGATGAGGAAGCCGAACGCCGCGGCCGTCGTCAGCGCCACGCCGCCGGCGGTGACGGCGCTGCCCGCCACCGCGCGGCTCACGACGGCGAGGATCACGAGCCCGATCACGTCGTCGATGACGGCGGCGCCGAGGACCACCTGGCTCTCCGCGTCGTGCAGTCGGCCAAGGTCGGACAGGACGCGGGCGGTGATGCCGACCGACGTCGCCGTGAGCGCCGCGCCCGCGACCACCGACTCGAGGTCCGGAAGGCCCATCATCCGGCAGACGGCGTACCCCAGCGCAAAGGGCACCGCGACGCCCACCACCGCGACGGTGAAGGCGACGCCGCCGACCCGCAGCAGCCGCCGGAGGTCGGTCTCCAGGCCGATCTGGAAGAGGAGGATCACGACGCCGATCTCGCCGAAGAGATGGAGCCAGCTGCTGGCGGGATCAAGGAAGCGGAACAGCGAGGGGCCGAGGAGGACGCCGGCCAGCAGCTCACCGAGCACGGCGGGCTGCCGCACGCGCTCGGCCAGCTCCCCCAGCAGCTTCGCGGCCACGAGGATGACGGCAAGGGCGAGCAGGACGGCGGGCACCGCGTCGGCGGCGGCAGGTGTCATGAGGGAATTGTACGCCGGTCAGCGCCCGGCGGCGACCGAATCCACGATCGAGACGAGCTCGGCCACCGGCGTCGCGAGGTAGCGCGACCGCGCGGCGCGGATCTTCACGCGGAGCGTCAGCTCCGCGAGCGGGCCGAAGCTGCTGAAGCGCTTGCGATCGGCGTCGCTGATCGTCACGTACACGAATCCGGGCTCCGGCAAGGGCCCGCGCGTGAGCAGGTAGTCCTGGCCCGCCGGCATCTCGGGCCGCAGCTCGTCGGCACGCTGGATCGAGACCAGCTGGAGCCGCCAGTCGAGGACCTGCCCCACGTAGCGGTCGGGGTTGGCCCGCACTTCCGCCGCGCTCACGCCCGCGAGCGCACCGCTGCTCGACGCGCGGAGGTCGGCGTCCCGCACCCATCCTTCGGTCGCGACACGCGCCCAGTCGCCCGAGCGGGCGAGGACGCGGGCGGCCGCACCGGGCGCGAGGGTCCCGACGGCCGCACCGTCGGGCGTCACCCGGAGCTCGCTTCCGCGCGTCAGCTCGACCTGGTCACCGGAGCCGCTGCCCGACGGCGGCGTCGCCTGGGCCGGTGCCTGGGGGGACGCGACGGCCGCCTTCTTCTTCGGCTGGGTGTCGGCCTTCTGCTCGGCCATCTCGCGGTAGGCGGGCGGGGTCACGGTGCGCCCCGCGGCGGGAGGACGCGCGCGCGCCGTCATCGGCGCGTCGAGGGCCGAGCGCGGCACCCAGCCTCGGCGGCGGACGTGCACCCAGTCGCCGCGCGCCTCGATGCGGTCGAGGAGTGCGCCGTAGCGGAGCCGCGCGATCACCGCCCCGTTCGGCTCGGCACGCAGGTTCTCGCCGCCGCGCTCGCTCACCACGACGTCGAGTCCCTGGCGGCGATCGGCGCGGATGGACCGTCCGTAGATCCACCCGTCGAGCGTCACCTCGGCCCAGCGCCCCTGGTTGCCGGAGACGGTGAGCGTCGCCGGCGAGGGAAGATCGGCGAGGATCACGCCCGCGGGCGCCTTGCGCACGCTCGTCGGCGCGACGCGCTGCTGCCCCGCGAGCGGGGCTCCGAAGGCGAGGGCGAGAGCGGTCACACAGGCTGGTAGCCGGCGGAGGGCGGGACTAGATTGCGGCGCGGAATTCACGGTACGCGCATTGTAGATCACGCGGAGATTCATGTCAAACCGACGGGCGCGCGGCGCGCCGGTGGTGCTCATCGTCCTCGACGGCTGGGGCTACCGGCCCGAGCGCGAGGGCAACGCCATCGAGCTCGGCCGCACGCCGGTGTGGCACCGCCTGTGGGAGTCGCACCCGCGCACCCTGCTCGACGCGAGCGGGCTGGCGGTCGGCCTGCCCGAGGGGCAGATGGGGAACAGCGAGGTGGGCCACCTCAACCTCGGCGCCGGCCGCGTGGTGCCGCAGGACCTGGTTCGCATCTCCGAAAGCATCCGCACCGGCGAGTTCTTCGCGCTCGCCCCCTTCCAGGAGCTCGGCCGCCACCTCCGGACCACCGGCGGCACGCTGCACCTGATGGGCCTCCTGGGCCCCGGCGGCGTGCACGCGATCGACCGGCATCTCCTCGCGTGCGTGGAGCTCGGGATGCGGCTCGACGTCCCGCGCATCGCCGTGCAGGGCTTCCTCGACGGCCGCGACGCCGCCCCCACCCTCGGCGCCGAGGTGGTGCGGACGCTGCTCGGGGATCTGGAGCGGATCGGCCGGGGCCGCGCGGTGCTCGCCTCCCTCACCGGCCGCTACTACGCCATGGACCGCGACCGCCGCTGGGAGCGGACGAAGATCGCGTACGACGCCCTGGTGCACGGTACCGGCACCCGCGTGAGCGACCCGGTGCAGGCGGTGCTCGACTGCTACGCCCGGGGCGAGACCGACGAGTTCATCCGCCCCCTCGTGATCGAGCGCAGCGGCGCACCCGTCGCCCCGCTCCGCGACGGCGACGCCGTCCTCTGCTTCAACTACCGCAGCGACCGCATGCGGCAGATCGTGCGCGCCCTCTTCGTGCCCGGCTTCGACGGCTTCGACGTGGCGGACCGGCCCGCCCTGCAGGGCGTCACCATGACCCAGTACGACCAGACCTTCGACCTGCCGCAGGCGTTCCCGCCGTTCAGCATGGCGCGCATCGTGGCCGAGGTGCTGGCCGAGCACGGGCGCACCCAGCTCCGGACGGCGGAGACCGAGAAGTATCCGCACGTCACCTACTTCTTCAACGGCGGCTACGAGCCGCCGTATCCCGGCGAGGACCGCCGCCTGGTGCCGTCGCAGAAGGTGGCGACGTACGACCTGGCGCCCGCGATGAGCGCGGACGGCATCACCGACACCCTCTGCCAGGCGCTCGCGGCGGGCGACCACGATTTCATCCTCTGCAACTTCGCCAACGCCGACATGGTGGGGCACACCGGCGTCCTGCCGGCCGTCGTGTCGGCTGTCGAGACGGTGGACCGGTGCCTCGAGCGCATCCTGGTGAGCGCGGATGCAGCCGATGCACGTCTCCTCATCACGGCCGACCACGGCAACTGCGAGCTCATGATCGACCCGGTGACCGGCGGCGTGCACACCGCGCACACGACCAACCCGGTTCCCCTCGTGGCGGTGCGGACGGGCGCGTCCCGGCTGCGAGCCGGCGGCTCGCTCCGGGACGTCGGCCCCACCGTGCTCCGCCTCCTCGACCTCGAGCCGCCGGCCGAGATGACCGGCCGCGACCTGCGCGAATGCTGAGGCCCATGCGACTCCTTCCGCTGTTCATCGCCGCGCTGGCCGCCGCGCCGGCCGCCGCCGCGCAGGTCGGCCATCCGCCAGACCAGAGCCCCTATCACGACATCCCGAAGGGCCACAGCGTCACGGCGGTCGTGGGGCGCCTCGCCGGCAGCGGCGGCCGCCTCGGCATCGGGCCGCAGGACGGCACGGTGTTCGGGCTCCGCTACGATGTGCGAACGGGGGGCACGGTGCAGTTCGGCCTCACCCTCGCGCAGGGGACACTGCACCCCTTCCTGGTGGATCCGTTCGTGCAGGTGGTGCGGCGGAAGACGGGCCCGGTGGACCAGCAGGTCCGCTTCGCCGACGTCTCGATCCAGCTCAACCTCACGGGCGGGAAGATGTGGCACCGCCTGGCGCCGTACACGGGCGTCACCGCCGGCGTGGCCTTCTCCGACCGGATCCCGGCCGACACCAGCGGCTTCCACTTCGGCAACAAGTTCTACTTCGCGCCCCAGGCGGGCACGCGGCTCTTCCTGAGCGACCGCCTCCACGTGCGGGCCGATGTGCGCGCCGTCTTCTGGAAGCTGAACTATCCCTTCGTCTTCACGCAGGAGCCGCCGCTCGACCCCGGCACCCTGCCGGACGACTCGCACGCGGTCATCACCGACGCGCGGCTCAGCGAATGGACGCTTACGCCATGGTTCCAGATCGGCCTGGGGTACTCCTTCTCACTCTGAGGATGCCGTGACCGGCAAGCGCGGCGGCGCGATGTCGGAGAGCGCCGCCGTCGAGGAGGTGCCGGTCTGGCTGCAGGTGAACGGCCACGACGCCGTGACCTGGATGTGCACCCCCGACCTCCTGGAGGAGCTGGCCGTCGGCTGGCTGCACGGCGAAGGCTACGTGGACCGCGCCGGCCAGGTGCGGCTCCGCCCCTGCGCCACCGACCTGGGCTTCTGGGCCGAGGTGCCCGCGGAGCGCGTGGCCGCCGTCGCCGCCGAGCGGCGCCGGCCGGTGCTCGCCTCGGGCTGTGGTGCCGTGTCCACCTTCCTCGCCGACCCCGCCGCCATCGCCGCCGCGCCCCGCCGCGGCACCGCGCCACCGGTCGAGACCATGCGCGCGCTCTTCAAGGCCCTCTTCGCGCGCGGCGCCCGCTACCGAGACACCGGGGGAATCCACGCCGCGGCGCTCACCGACGGCAGCCACCTCGTGTCGCACGCCGAGGACATCGGCCGGCACAACGCGGTGGACAAGGCGATCGGCATCGCCCTCCTGGCGGAGCGGCGTCCCGCCGGGCTTGGCCTCCTCGTCACCGGGCGCATCTCGGCCGAGCTCGCCTTCAAGGCGGCCCGCGCGGGTGTGGTGTGGGTGGCGACGCCGTCCGTCCCCTCCACGCTCGCGGTGGAGATCGCGCGGCGCACCGGCATGCTCCTCATGGGACGCGCCGTGAGCGGGCAGCCGCAGCCCCACCCGGCCGATGCCGCCGACTGACGCGGAGCTGCGCGAGATCCTCCGCCGCGCGCGCCGCATCGCGGTCGTCGGCCTGGGGGTGAAGCGGACGCGCCCCGCCTGGGGTGTCGCCGCGTATCTTCAGCGGGCGGGGTACGTGATCGTGCCGGTCCACCCCGTCGCCGACGTGGCGCTGGGCGAGCCGGTCCGGCGCACCCTGGTGGACGCGGCGGCCGACGGACCGGTCGATATCGTGAACGTCTTCCGCCGCTCCGACGCCATCCCCGGGATCGTCGCGCCCTGTGTGGCGATCCGGCCGATGCTCGTCTGGCTTCAGGAAGGCGTCCGCCACGACGAATCCGCCCATCAGCTCGAGGCCGCCGGCATCCCGGTGGTGCAGGACCGCTGCCTCGCGGTGGAACACCATCTCCTGGGGGTCTGATGCGCTCCACTCTCGCAGTCCTGTCGGCGGCGGCGCTCGTGATGATCGGCCAGGAGGCCCACGCGCAGACCCGCGACCAGGCGCGCATCGCCTTCACCGTCATGGGCGGCTACGTCCTTCCGAAGGAGCTCTGGACCGTGGACCGGCAGCCCGTCGCCGACGCGCCGCTCCCCTCCGAC
This sequence comes from Gemmatimonadales bacterium, assembly GCA_025935545.1. Classification (GTDB taxonomy): domain Bacteria; phylum Gemmatimonadota; class Gemmatimonadetes; order Gemmatimonadales; family GWC2-71-9; genus JAICUF01. The sequence goes on along the minus strand of JAICVB010000007.1, from coordinate 18,617 downwards.
ACCTTCCGCCTCGGCCGCCGGATCCGCCCCACCATCACCTTCGGGTTCTCCGGGATCTACTTCCCCAACGATCACCTGGGCTACGTGGGCGAGGCGTACCTCATCGGGCTCGGCTTCGAGGACAGCTGCGCGCTCGCCTTCGCGTCCGGCTCCACGCGGAACAGCCAGGCCTGCCAGTCAATCGACCGGAGTGAAAAGGCCGCCACCGCGGTGGCCCTCAACGCCGGCATCATCTACCGCATCGCCAGCCGCGCGGTGGTGTCGCCCTATCTGCGGGTGGGCGGCGGGTTCCTCGTGACCACCCAGAGCTCGATCCGGATGCTGGGCCAGTTCCCCAGCAGGTCGACCGGGGAGCTGGTGGACGCGGTGATCTATCCCGACAGCCACGATTCCCGCATCAGCCCGACCGCGGTGGTCGGCCTCGGCTTCACGTCGGTGCTCGGGCCGGGTTATCAGCTCCGGTGGGAAGTGCGCGACAACCTCGCGGCCGTCCGCGCCGTCACCGGTGCCACCGCCGAGGACGGCACGCCGCCGCCCACCGCAACGCGCTTCAAGCATCTCTTCAGCTTCAACGTCGGCTTCGACGTCGTGCTCGAGCGGAAGCGGGGCCGGCGCTATTAGCGGAGTCGCCGGCGCCGTGCTGGCGGGAGGCGGCGCCACGCGCTTCGGTGGCGGGCCCAAGGGACTCGCCACCGTCGGCGGCCGAAGGATCCTCGACCATCTTGCCGCCACCCTTGCCGAGGCGCTCGGTGCCGCTCCGCTCCTCGTCGCGAACGCGCCGGACGCGCAGGCGTGGCGCCCGGATCTCCGCACCGTCCCCGACACGCGGCCCGGGCTCGGGTCCCTGGGCGGGATCTACACGGCGGTGGTCGAGGCGCCCGCTCCGGTGGTGTGCGTCGCGTGGGACATGCCGTTCGTGACCGCTCCGATCATCCGGGCGCTGGCCGCGGGGCTGACGGAGGCCGACGTCTGCGTCCCCGCGAGCGACGGCCGCCGCGGCGTCGAGCCGCTCTGCGCCGCCTATGGGCCGGCCTGCCGGCAGGCCATGGAGCGGGCCCTCGACCGGGGCGACCTTCGCGCCATCGGCTTCCACCCGGACGTCCGTGTGCGCATACTCCCTCTCGACGCCGTGCGCGCCCTGGGCGACCCGGCCGAGCTGTTCTTCAACGTGAATACGGTGGACGACCTGGCGGCGGCGGAGGAGATCTGGCGGACTCGCGCATCGTCTCGATCATCGGCCGGAAGAACACCGGAAAGACCACGCTGACGGTGGCCCTCGCGGGCGAGTACCTGCGCCGGGGCCGCCGCGTGATGACGCTCAAGCACGGCCATCACCCCGCCGACGCCGATCGCGTGGGCAGCGACACCTGGCGCCACTTTCACGAGGGGCCGGCCGAGCGCACGCTGATCGCCGGGCCCGAGGTGCGCGTGCTCTTCGAGCGCACGCCGGACGACTATGACCCCATCGGGCTCGCGCGCCGCTACCTGAGCGACGCCGACATCATCCTGGCCGAGGGGTTCAGCCGCGCACCGTTGCCCAAGGTCGAGGTCTTCCGCCGTGCGGTCGCCCGCGCGCCCATCTACGACGACGAGGGCCAGGACCGGAGCCGCTGGCTCGCCGTCGTGACGGACGACGAGGATCTCCGGGCCGACTGCCCGGTGCTCCGCTTCCGGGACACGATGTGGCTCCAGCTCCTGGCCAACCTCGCCTGGGATGGCGCGCTGATCCTCCCGGCGTGACGGCGCCGCTCTCCGCGCGGGATGCCGCGCTCCGGATCCTCGCCGACATCCGCCGCCAGCCTCCGCTCCGCGTCCCGCTGGATGACGCGCTGGGCGGCATCCTCGCCGAAGACGTCACCAGCCCGCTCGACATTCCCGCCTGGACCAATTCCGCGATGGACGGCTACGCGACCCGCGCCGCCGACGTGCGCGGCGCGTCCGCCGAGCGGCCCGTCCGACTCAGCGTGGTCGAGACCATCCCGGCCGGCGCGTTTCCCGCGCGGGCCATCGGCCCCGCCGAGTGTGCCCGCATCTTCACCGGCGCGCCGCTGCCTGACGGGGCGGACACGGTGGTGCGGCAGGAGGACACCGACGGCGGCACGGACGTCGTGATGATCCTGAATGACCGCGACGCCGGCGTGAACTTCCGCCGCGCGGGCGAGGACATCCGCCGCGGCGCCGTGGCGCTCACCGCCGGGACGCCCCTCGGCCCGGCGCATCTGGGTGTACTGGCCTCGCTCGCGGTGGCGCACCCCCTGGTGCACCGCCGGCCCGGCGTCGCCATCCTCGGCAGCGGCGACGAGATCGTGGATGTGGACCAGCCCGACGAGATCCTCTCCGGCCGGAAGACGGCGAGCAGCAACACCCACACGCTGCTCGCACTGGTGCGCGAGGCCGGCGGCCGGCCCGCCAACATCGGCATCGCGCGCGACACGCGGGAGAGCCTCCGCGAGCACTTCGTCCGCGCGGCGGACGCCGATCTCATCGTGAGCACGGCCGGGATCAGCGTGGGTGAGCACGACCACGTCCGCGCGGTGCTCGACGATCTGGGCACGGAGCATCGCTTCTGGAAGCTCAGGATGCGGCCGGGCGCGCCGGTGGGTTTCGGGATCGTGCGCGGCGTGCCCTGGATCGGGCTCCCCGGCAATCCGGTGAGCACGATGGTCACGTTCGAGCTGTTCGTGCGCCCCGCCATCCGCGCGATGATGGGCCATCCCCTGCCCTTCCGCCGCGCGGTCCCCGTCCGCCTGGCCGAGCCGGTCACGCTGCGGCCAAGGCTGCAGCACTTCCTCCGCGCCGTCGTCACGGAGGGGGCCGAGGGCGCCGAGGTCCGCCTCACGGGCCCGCAGGGGTCGGGTATCCTCACCTCCATGGTGAAGGCCAACGCCCTCCTCATCATCCCCGAGGGCCAGTTCGAGACGCCGGCCGGCGCCCGCGCCCTCGCGATCCTCCTCGACGACCCCCGCCACCAGGCCGACCCCCCCTTCTGACCTCGCGCGTGACGCGCGTCACGTGCACGGGTCACAGACAGTCGGTATCATCGCGGGCATATTGGCGGGCGATCCGGGCGTACCGCGCCAACTCCTTGTCCAACCTGCAGATCTCCCTCACGGAGAGGCCCCGACGATGCCCTTCTTCTCGAAGATGATGGACCTGGCCACCGGCGGATCGGAGTCCCCGGTCCGGCGGCTCCTGGTCTACTACGTCTTCATCGTCGCGATCACGGTGGGCCTCCTCTACATCTTCCCCGCGGCCAACCTCCTGTTCTCCGGCGAGCGGCTGACCGATGCGGGCGGACCGCAGGTGCTCACCGACGGGCTCCATCGGGGTGCCGCGAGCATCGGAATCGTGGATGCGAGCGCGCTCCCGCCGCGGCTCTACATGGTCATCACGACCTTCGCCGTCATGCTCGGCACGCTGGTGCTGATGCTCCCGGTGTCGTGGGTGTACATGGCGACTCGGCGCAGCACGGGATACGTGCAGTCCATCGTGCACACCATGCTGATCCTGCCGATCGTGGTGGCCGGGATCGTGCTGATCGTCCGGAACAGCCTGGCGCTGGCGTTCAGCCTCGCCGGCATCGTGGCGGGAGTGCGCTTCCGGGCCAACCTCAAGGACAACCGGGACACCGTCTTCATCTTCCTCGCCATCGGCGTGGGACTCGCCGCCGGGGTGCAGGCGCTCACGGTGGCCGCCATCCTCTCGCTCGTCTTCAACTTCACCATCCTGCTCGTCTGGCGGACCGACTTCGGGCGGAGCCCGCTCGACCTGGCGCAGAAGGTGGAGTGGTCGGAGCCGCTGAGCGCGCTGGTGGACACCAACGACGGGACGCCGCCCGTGCCCGACCGGGACCTGCTCCTCACGCTCACGCCCGAGAAGGCCGACGCCCTGGCCGACCGCTTCAACCGCGTCCGCAACATGCTGGCGGGCGATCGCGGCAAGAAGACGGGCAAGCCGCGCTACAACGCCGTGCTGTCGGTGAGCGCGAGCGATGCCGACGCGGCAAAGAAGGCGGTCGAGCCGATCCTGCAGCAGACGACCAAGCGGTTCCGGCTCGACGACGTCGTGAGCCCGGAGGGCAAGCCGAGTACCCTCTACTATCTCGTGCGGCTGCGGAAGGAGCCGTCGCAGGATGACGTGCTGCACGCCATCATGAACGCCAGCAAGGACTGCGTCCTCGGCGCCGAGTTCGAGGTGGCGAAGGACCTGGAGAAGGAGAAGTCCGAGGTATGAGGGCGGCCACCGGGGCCGCGCTCGGGATCGCCCTGCTGGCCGCGTGCTCCCCGAGCGAGGGCCCCGCCGCCCGCCGGGCGGCGCTCGACCTCAGGGCGCGGGAGGTGCGGACGCGCGCCGCGGCCGCCGACTCCGCGGCGCGCGCCGGCCAGCGGCGCGACGACCCGATCGCGCTCTGGATCATGCCCTATCACTACGCCGAGATCTCCGCCCTCACCCTCACGGCGGACGGCCGCCTCTACGGGCTGGGCGATGAGAACAGCGAGATCTGGCAGATCGACTACCTGCGCGGGGTGGTACTCGGCCACTTCACGGTGGGCGACCCGCCGATCCAGGCGGACTTCGAGGGGATGGTCGCGGTGGACAGCGCCCTGTATCTGATGGACAGCAAGGGTCGCATCTACCGCACCGTCATCGGCGCCAACGGTGCCACCGTACCCTATGACGAGTTCGATTCCGCGCTCGGCAAGGAGTGCGAGTTCGAGGGGCTGAGCTGGGATCCGGCCAGCTCGATGCTCCTGCTCGGCTGCAAGCACGTGGGCAAGGGGGCGCCGCGTGACGCGCTCGTGATCTACCGTGTCTCTCCCGGCGGCCGCGGCGCGGCTGGCGCGCCGATCGTCATCCCGCAGGCCGCGCTCGCGGCGGCGGGCGGGCAGTGGCACGAGTTCTCGGTCTCGGAGCTCACGCGCGATCCCCGGACCGGGAACTTCCTCGTGATGGCCGCGCTGCAGCGTGCGCTGGTCGAGATCACGCCGTCGGGTCAGGTCGTGAAGGCGGGAGCGATTCCCGGCCATCATCGCCAGCCCGAAGGCGCCGCCATCACGCCCGACGGGCGCCTCATCGTGGCCGACGAAGCCGCCGGTGACCGGCCCATCATCAGCGTGTATCCATCCACAGGGATCTGATGCGACGGCTCCTCCTTCCGGCTCTGGCGCTGGCGGCCGCCTGCGGCGGCTATACCGCGCCCATCACTCCGACCGGCGACGTCACGCCGCCCGTCGTGGCGGCCTCGCCGGCCCAGCTCGAGAGCACCCTCTTCCTCATCGGCGACGCCGGCAGCCCGGGCAAGGACGATCCGGTGCTGGCCGCGCTCACGAAGCAGGTCGAGGCCACGCCCGGCAAGCGCGTGATCGTCTTCCTCGGCGACAACATCTACCTGAAGGGGATGCCGGACACCGGCGGGGTCGGACGGGGGGAAGCCGAGCGGCGGATCGACGAGCAGCTCAAGGTCGCGATCAACAGCCGCACCGAGACCTACTTCATTCCCGGGAACCATGACTGGGGCTACATGGGCCCCACCGGCTGGGAGGCGATCAAGCGGGAAGGCGACTACATCAACAGCAAGGGCGCGCCCTTCGCCCGCATGGTCCCGCACGGCGGGTGCCCCGGGCCGGAATATGTGGACCCGAGCCCGCATCTCCGGATCGTGATGATCGACACGCAGTGGTGGCTGCACGACTTCCAGCGCCCGCGCGATTCGACGTCCGCCTGCCCCTACTACACGCCCGCCGCGGTGGTGAACGCGCTCAACCGCCAGCTGCTGAGCGCGGGGGATCGCCACGTCATCGTGGCGGGGCACCATCCGCTCGCGTCAGGGGGAATGCACGGCGGCAACATCGGCTTCTCCACGCACATCTTCCCCCTGCGCGAGCTGCGGCCGTGGCTCTACATCCCGCTGCCGATCATCGGGTCCTACTACGCCTTCAACCGCGAGCAGGGCTCGTCGGACCAGGACATCGCGGGCCCGAAGAACGAGCGGATGCGGCGCGCGCTGGAGCTGGTCTTCTCGGTCCGCAAGCCGCTCGTCTACGCGGCGGGCCACGACCACGGGCTCCAGGTGCTGGCGGGCCGCACCGCGCGGCACCTCCTCGTGAGCGGCGCGGGGATCATCAACCACGAGGAGCGCGTGGTGTACACCTCACGCACGGAGTACGCCGCGTCCCTGCCCGGCTTCATGCGGCTCGACATCCTGAAGGACCGGCAGGTGCGGCTCGGCGTCGAGACGGTGGATGACAAGGGGGTCATCACCGAAACCTTCGCCGAATACCTCAAGTAGGGGACCGATGCGACTTCCGATCGCGATCACCGCGCTCGCCCTCCTCCTGCCCTTGCCCGCGCGGGCCCAGGACCCGCGCCCGGCGGTCGGCACCGACACGGTGCTCACCTTCGCCGACAGCAGCTTCGTGGCCGGCGGGTTCCACCGCTTCCTCTTCGGGCGGGAATACCGGGCCGTGTGGGAGCGGCCGATCCGGGCGCCGGTCCTCGACCTCCAGGCCTTCGACGGCGGCCTCAAGCCGACCAAGCTGGGCGGGGGCATGCAGACCAAGTCCCTACGCTTCGAGAGCGGGAATGGCCGCGAATGGGTGTTCCGGACCGCACGGAAGGACGCGCGCGTGATCCTTCCGAAGAGCATGCGCAAGTCCTTCGTGGCCGATCTCGTCAACGACCAGCTCAGCCACTCCAATCCGGGCGGCGCGCTCACCGTCCCCCACATGCTCGACCAGCTCGGCGTCCTCCACGCGACGCCGCAGTTCGCCGTGATGCCCGACGACCCGGCCCTGGGTGAGTATCGCAAGGCGTTCGCCGGACAGCTCGGCCTGCTCGAGGAATTCCCCGATGACGGCCCCGACGGCAAGCCGGGGTTCGCGGGATCCACCAAGATCGGCAGCAGCCTGGATCTCCTGGAGAAGCTGAACGACGATCCCGACGACCGCGTGGATGCCCGGAAGTTCCTCACTGCGCGGCTGTTCGATCTCCTGATCAACGACTGGGACCGCCACAAGGACCAGTGGAAGTGGGCCCGGTTCGATCGCGGCGACGGGCACGTGTGGGAGCCGATACCCCGCGACCGCGACCAGGCCTACATCTGGTTCGACGGCTTCTTCCCGAGCCTCGCGCGACTCGGCGCGCCGAAGCTCATCGGCTTCGACCCGACCTATCCGAGCCTGCAAGGCTTGACGCTCAATGGGCGCGAGCTCGACCTCGCCCTCCTCAATGGCCTCGACTGGCCGGTGTGGGACTCGATCGCGCACTTCGTGCGCGCGCGCCTCACCGACGAGGTCATCGACTCGGCGGTGCACCTCATGCCGGCCGAGTACCAGCGCCTCACGGGAGCGCGGGTGGCGCGGGTGCTCAAGGCCCGGCGGGAGGGCCTGCCGGCGGAGGCGCGCCGCTTCTACCAGATGCTCGCGAAGGTGGTGGACATCCACGCGACCGACGCACGGGAGCTGGCGGTGATCGATCGCGACAGCGCGGGCGGGCTCCGGGTCCGGCTCATCGACGGCCGGAAGAAGGAGCCCGGCACGGTGGACACCCGCGAACCGTACTTCGACCGGCGGTTCCTGCCGGAGGAGACGGAAGAGGTGAGGGTCTACCTGCACGGCGGCGGGGACAGCGCGATCGTGCGCGGCACGGGTGAGCGCGGCATCAAGCTCCGCGTGATCGGGGGCAAGGGCGACAACCAGCTCGTGGATTCGTCACGCGTGGCGCTCGACGCCCACGCGACGCACCTGTACGACAACGGCCCGGGTCCGCACGACCTCACGTACGGTCCCGATACCCTCTTCAGCCGGCGCCCGCAGCTCGTGGAGGACGGCGACACGCTGATGCCACCGCCCGATTTCGGGAAGAAGATGGCCCCCGCGCTCCGGCTGCGGTACCTGACCGACGTCGGTGTGCTGTTCGGGGCCGGGGTCACGGTGGACCAGTACGCGTTCCGCACCCGGCCGTACTGGTATTCCACCTCGCTCTGGGCCGAGCGGGGGACCGGGCCGAACGACACGCGCGTCGCCGGCAGCGCGGACATCTATCGCGAGAACAGCCCGCTGCACCTGCGGCTCGTCGGCCAGATCTCGGGGCTCGAGCTCATCCGCTACTACGGCGAGGGCAACGAGAGCGTCCGCACCGACGAGGGACGACCGTTCAAGGTGGAGAACACCCAGTACCGGCTGGACGCGTCGCTCGCGTTCCCCCTCGGCCCGGGCGAGTTCCGCCTCGGCCCCACGCTCCAGTACACCACCACCGGCGGCGACAGCCTGTCGTTCATCGAGCGCACGGCGCCGTATGGCTCGGAGGACTTCGGGCAGGTGGGCGGCCAGTTCTACGCCTCGCTCGACACGCGCGACAGCCCCGGCGCGCCGCGGAGCGGCGTCCGGCTCCTCGCCAGCGGCTCCATCTTCCCATCCATCTGGACCGTGGCCAGCACCTTCGGCGAGGTGCACGGCGAGGTCGCGGGATACCTGGGCGCGAGGCACCTGCCCCTGGCCCCGGTGCTCGCCCTCCGGGTCGGCGGCAAGAAGGTGTGGGGCGACTATCCCTACTTCGAGGCGGCCTTCCTGGGCGGCCCGGAGGACCTCCGCGGCTTCGACATGAACCGGTTCGCGGGGGACGCCACCGTCTGGGGCAACGCCGAGCTCAGGCTTCGCCTCGGCGCGATGCACCTCCTGGTGCCGGGCACCATCGGCGTCCACGGGCTCGCCGACCTGGGCCGCGTGTGGGCGCGGGGGGAAACGTCCGCCCGCCTCCACCACGCCTTCGGCGGCGGGCTCTGGTTCAGCTTCGAAGGACCGGTGAGCACGCTCAGCCTCACGATCGCGCACAGCGACGAGCGGAGCACCGGCTTCTACGCCCGCGCGGGATTCGGCTTCTGACCCTCGGCGCCCGGGCCGAGCGGTGGGGGCAGCTCTGGCGCCGGCTCGGCGCCCGCGGCGATGCCGATGCACCCCTCTCGATCGTACTCGGCCACTACGGCGCCGGAAGCCGGGCCTACCACGACCTTCGCCATCTCGACGAATGCCTGGCCCTCTTCGATGAGGTCGCGGCGGCTGCCCGCCGGCCCGACGAGGTGGAGGCGGCGCTCTGGTTCCACGACGCGATCTACGATCCCGACGCCGGCGACAACGAGGAGCGGAGCGCCGCGCTGGCCGAGGAGCTCCTGGGGCGGGCCGGCGTCCGCACCGAGCATCTGGCGGAGATCCGCCGGCTGATCCTCGCCACGGGGCATCGCGGGGTTCGCGATCCCCAGGACGACGCCGCGCTCGTCTGTGACATCGACCTGGCGATCTTTGGCAGCGACCCGGCCCGGTTCGACCAGTACGAGCGCGACATCCGGCGCGAGTACGCCTTCGTGCCCGAGGGCGAGTTCCGCCGGCGCCGGGCGCAGATCCTCGAGGGCTTCATGACCCGCCCGACCGTCTATGCGACGCCGTGGTTCATCGAGCGCCTGGAGACCCGCGCGCGGGCCAACCTCGGGCGGTCCATCACCGCCCTCCGGTCGGTTGACCCTCCCCCCGAAGCCGCCTAGATTCCGGGTCGAGAAGGGGAGTAGCTCATCCGCCACGGTGGCGGACGGCCGATCGTCAGGACTGCGGGCCATGGCCCGCACGGTCCGGCCGGGAAGCGAAGCAGGCGCTTCGCGTCAGAGCGAGACCTTCGTCACCGAGCGCTGCCAGGCGCGTGACGAAGGTCTCGCTCTTTTTTTGGCAGCCACACACGGGATCCGACGATGAACAACGTCAAGACATTCGTGCTGATGGCCGGCCTCATGGGCCTCTTCCTCCTGGCCGGCCAGCTGCTGGGCGGCGCCAGCGGGCTCGTGTTCGCCCTCGTGCTGGGCGGCGCCGTCAACTTCTTCATGTACTTCTTTTCCGACCGGCTGGTGCTGCGGATGTACCGCGCGCGCCTCGTCACCGAGGCGGAGGCCCCGGAGCTGTACCGCATGGTGAACCGGCTGCGCCAGCGGGCCGGGCTTCCCATGCCGAAGCTCGCGATCGCGCCGCACGCGCAGCCCAACGCCTTCGCCACGGGCCGGAACCCCGACCACGCCGTCGTCGCCGTGACGAGCGGGATCCTCACGGCGATGCCGCCCGAGGAGCTCGAGGGCGTGATCGCCCACGAGCTGGCGCACGTGAAGAACCGCGACATGCTGACCAGCACGATCGCGGCGGGGATGGCCGGCGCCATCTCCAACCTGCCCTACCTCCTCCTGTTCGGCGGCGGCGACGACGACGGCGGGCACCCGGCGGCGCAGCTCGCGCTGGCGCTCCTCGGCCCCATCGGCGCGATGCTCATCCAGTTCGCCATCTCGCGCCAGCGCGAGTTCGAGGCCGACCGCGTGGGCGCCGAGATCGCCGGGCGGCCGCTGCCCCTCGCGCGGGCGCTCACGCGTCTCGATGCCATGGCCCACCAGATCCCGATGCAGGTGGCGCCCGCCGCCGCGCCGCTCGCGCAGGTGAACCCGCTCGCCGCCTACGGCGGCGGCATCGGCCGGCTCTTCAGCACCCATCCGCCGACCGCCGAGCGGGTCGCGCGCCTCGAGGCGATGGCGGCCGGCCGCTAGGTGGGCGTTCACCCGCCGGCAGTCTGGATCGGATTCTCGATCCTGGTCGCGGTGCTCCTGGCACTCGACCTGTTCGTGCTCAACCGCCGCTCCCACGTGCTCGCCACCAAGGAGGCGCTCACGTGGAGCGGCATCCTGGTGGCGCTGGCCCTCCTGTTCGGGCTCTTCCTCATCTGGCGGGAGGGGGTGCGGCACGGCCTCGAGTTCTATACCGGCTATCTGATCGAGCTGAGCCTCAGCGTCGACAACCTGTTCGTCTTCATCCTCGTCTTCCAGTACTTCGCCGTCCCCGCCAGGTACCAGCCGCGCGTCCTCAAGTGGGGCATCCTGGGCGCGATCGTGATGCGGCTCGCGATGATCATGCTGGGCGCGGCGCTCCTGCAGCGCTTCTCGTGGATCATCTACGTCTTCGGCGGCGTGCTCGTGGTGACCGGCATCCGGATGGCGCGGACCAGGGACGAGGACACGATCGACCCGGCCCGGAACGTGGTGGCCCGGCTGGCACGGCGGTTCCTGCCCTTCACCGAGGAGCTGGACGGCCAGAAGTTCTTCACCCGCATGGAGCGTGGCGCGCTCCGGGCCACCCCGCTCTTCCTGGTGCTCCTGGTGATCGAGTGGACCGACCTCGTCTTCGCGATCGACAGCATTCCCGCCATCTTCGCCGTCACCCGCGACCCCTTTCTGGTGTACAGCTCCAACATCTTCGCCATCCTCGGGCTTCGCGCCCTCTTCTTCGTGCTGGCCGGCGCGATGGACCGGTTCATCTATCTCAAGGCCGGGGTCGCGTTCATTCTCGTGTTCGTCGGTCTCAAGATGGTGGTGAGCGCCTGGGTGCACGTGCCGATCCTGCTCTCGCTCGCCGTGATCATCGGCTCGCTCGCGACCGCGATCGGCCTGTCGCTCCGGAAGGCGCCCGCTGGCGCCTGAGCCGGGCCGGCACGACATTCCCCCGATGCCGAACCGACCCGCCGGGCTCCTCGCGCGCCTGGGCCTCGACCGCGCCGAGCTCCGCGCCTGGGCGATGTACGACTGGGCCAATTCCGCCATGATGGTCGTGGTGGTGACGGCCATCTTCCCCATCTTCTTCTCGGCCGTCGCGGCCTCCGGCATGCCCCGCACGGCCGCCACCGCCCGCTTCAGCATCGCCACCACCATCGGCCTGGCGCTGATCGCGGTCACGGCGCCGCTCCTCGGCACCATCGCCGACCGCACGGCGTCCAAGCTCCGGCTGCTCGGCCTCTTCCTCCTCCTGGGCGCCGCGGCCACCGCCGCGATGTACTTCATCCGCTCGGGCGACTGGCTTCTCGCGCTCGTCCTCTTCGTGCTCGCGAACGTCGGCGCCAACGGCAGCTTCGTCTTCTACGACGCCCTGCTCCCGCACGTCGCCCGGCACGACGAGATGGACCGCGTCTCCACCGCCGGCTACGCCCTGGGCTACATCGGAGGCGGGCTCCTGCTCGCGTTCTGCCTCGTCATGACGCAGCAGCCGGCGTGGTTCGGCCTGCCGCACGGACCCGGCCTCAGCGCCGACCAGGCCGCGCTCCCCGCCCGCATCTCGTTCGTGCTGACGGCGCTCTGGTGGGCCCTCTTTTCGATCCCGCTCTTCCGGCATGTGGCCGAGCCGCCGGCGCCACCGCGCGCCGCCGGTGCCGGCCGGTCGGCGGTGGTGGAGTCGGTGGTGCAGCTCCGCCGGACCTTCCGGGACCTGGCGGGCTATCGCCAGGCCCTCCTCATGCTGGTCGCGTTCCTCCTCTACAACGACGGCATCGGCACGATCATCCGCATGGCGGCGATCTACGGCGAGGAGATGGGGCTCTCGCGCGGCATCATGATCGGCGCCATCGTGATGGTGCAGTTCGTGGGCATCCCATTCGCGTTCCTCTTCGGCTCGCTGGCCGGCCGGATCGGCGCGCGGCACGCGATCTTCCTCGGACTTGCCGCGTATGTCGGCATCTGCATCCTGGGCTACTTCATGCGGACGGCGACCCATTTCCTGATCCTCGCGGGACTGGTGGGCGTGGTGCAGGGCGGCACCCAGGCGCTGAGCCGCTCGCTCTTCGCGTCGCTCATCCCGCGGCAGAAGTCGGGAGAATTCTTCGGGTTCTTCAGCGTCTTCGAGAAGTTCGCCGGCATCTTCGGCCCTGCCGTCTTCTCGGTCGCCATCCTCCTCACCGGCTCGAGCCGGTCGGCGCTCCTGTCGATCATCCTCTTCTTCATCGCCGGCGCGTGGCTGCTGGCGCGGGTGGACGTGACCGCCGGGCAGCGTCGCGCGCGCGAAGCGGAACAGGCGCTCGAGGCGGCATGATCGACCCGGTCGAGCTGACGCGGCAGCTGGTGGCCATCCCCTCGCCCACGCGAGAGGAGGGCGCGGTGGTGGCCTGGCTCGCCGACCTCCTCGAGCGGCTGGGCTACGCCGTCACCCGGCAGACGGTGACGCCCGGGCGCGACAACATCTACGCCCTGCGGGACGCGCCCGAGGTGGTCTTCTCCACCCATCTCGACTGCGTACCGCCCTACCTCCCGCTCTCGGAGGATGCCGAGTTCATCCACGGCCGCGGAAGCTGCGACGCGAAGGGCCTCGCGGCGGCGATGGTGGCCGCCGCGGAGCGGCTCGTCGACGAGGGCGAGCGCCGGGTGGCGCTCCTCTTCGTGGTGGGCGAGGAGTTCGGCTCCGACGGCGCGCGCGCGGCGTCGTCGCTCACGCCGAAAGGCCACTGCCTGATCAACGGCGAACCGACGGAGAACCGGCTCACCATCGGCCAGAAGGGCGCCCTTGGCATCCACCTGAGGGCGGAGGGCCGGGCCGCCCATTCCGCCTATCCCGACGAGGGTGATTCGGCCATCGAGGGGCTGCTGGAGGTGATGGCGCGGATCCGCGCGCTCCCGCTGCCCACCGACGAGCTGCTCGGCCCCGCCACGCTCAACATCGGGACGATCTCGGGCGGCGTGGCCCCCAACGTGATCGCGCCCGCCGCGGAGTCGAAGATCCTGATCCGGAGCGTCGGCCCGACGGACGGGCTCAAGGCGGCGATCGGCGCCTGCCTGATCCCCGGAGTGACCGCCGAATTCGTGGCGGAGATTCCCGCGTACAAGGGCCGGGCGCCGGCGGGCTGGGACAGCACCGTCGTGAGCTTTGCCAGCGATCTTCCCTTCCACGAGTCGTGGGGCGAGCGCTTCCAGCTGGGGCCCGGCACCATCCGGGTGGCGCACACCGACCACGAGCGGATCTCGAAGCGGGAGCTGCTCGAGGGGGTGGAGTGGTACGCGCGGCTGGCGAGGGAGCTCATCGCGAGATAGCCGCGGCGCCGGCCTCCCGCGCGACCGCTTCGTCGCTCTGCTCGTCGCACTGACATCGAGCCCCCCACACCCGATCGGGTCGGAGCGCCATGCCCACACGCACCCACTACCTCTGGTTCAACACGAAGCAGCGCCAGGAAATCATCGACATCACCGACGAGGTGGCCGAGCAGGTGCGGCTCAGCGGCGTGAAGGAAGGGATGGTCCTCGTCTCGGCGATGCACATCAGCGCGTCGGTCTTCGTGAACGACCACGAATCCGGGCTCTGGCACGACATCCTCCGGTGGCTCGAGGAGCGCATCGCGCCCTGGGAGCCGCCCGCCTACCGCCACAACGAAACCGGTGAGGACAACGCCGCCGCCCACCTCCGGAGCCTCACGGTCGGCCACGAGGTCATCGTGCCGATCACGGACGGGAAGCTCGATTTCGGCCCCTGGCAGCGGGTCTTCTATGGGGAGTGGGACGGACAGCGGAAGAAGCGGGTGATCGTGAAGGTGATGGGGGAGTAGCCCTTCGATGGCCTAGGCGCGCTTCAGCTTCGCCTCCGCGGGCGGCGGCCCGAGCACCCGGTTCCGGCCGGCCTCCTTGGCCTCGAAGAGGCGCGCGTCGGCCTCGTCGAGCAGCTCGTCGGCGGTGACGCCGTCGCCGGGGAAGATGGCGATGCCGGCGCTGATCGTCAGGTGAGCGGTCGTCTGCTGCTTCGGGAGCCGGATCCTGAGCTCGGCGATGGCCTGGCGCATGGACTCCATCTTGTCCATCGCCTGCTCCGCCGACGTCATGGGCATCACCATCACGAATTCCTCGCCGCCGTAGCGGGCGACGAGGTCGCTCCGCCGGACGGAGTGGCGCACCAGGGTGCTGACGGCCCGGAGCGCGGCGTCGCCGGCGGCGTGGCCGTGATTGTCGTTGAACTTCTTGAAGTGATCCACGTCGAGCATCACGAGCGCGAGCTGCTCCTCGTGCCGGCGCGCGCGGCTCAGCTCGCTCGCGAGGCGCTCGTCGAAGTAGCCGCGGTTGAAGACGCCCGTCAGCCGGTCGATGGCCGAGAGGCGCCGGAGCGACTGCGCGCGCACCACGACCGCCGCGGCCAGGACCGTCGAGACGGCCAGCAGGATCACCCGCGACACCTGCACCGTCCACGCGAACATGCCGTAGGGGTAGGGAGCGTAGGCCGGCGAGTTGAGGTCCCAGTGCGTCGCGGCGTACGCCACGATGCCGGTGTATTGCAGCGTGGCGAGCGCGCCGGCGAGGAGGCAGATGCGCACATCGTAGCGCAGCGTCGTGGCCCCGATCGCGAGGAAGTAGGCCTCGAAGACCACCTTGCTGTTGACCGCGGTGTGCGGCTCCCCCAGGAAGAGGAAGACGGTGAGGGCGGCGCTGATCACGGTGACGTCGAACGCCGTCGTGACCACGCCGACCCAGGGCCGGTAGAGGTCGCGCCGGACGGCGAAATAGACCACCACCGCGACCGCAGCCGCGATCAGCGTCACTCCGAAGCCGACGTAATGCTCCCGGGCACGCGGGTTCGCCAGGAAGCTCACCGTCGGTACGAAGAGGAGGGTCGCGGTGAGGAGCATGCGGATGCGGGCGACCATCAGCTCACCCGCCGCCCCTGCCTGGAGCAGGAGCGGATCAGACTTCAGGAATCGGCGCCACGAAGAAGAGCTCGCCACGGATCCTTGGGACTGTCAGGTAATTGGTCAGCGACCGGCTCGCGAATACCCTGCACGGAACGGGCCGCGATTCCGCAGTCGGTTCACCCCGCCTAAACGCTACATCAGCCGGTACTTGGGCCCGCTGCCCCCCTCGCGCGGCGTCCACCGGGGGCCGAGGACATCGGTGGCCTTGCAATCCACACAGTTGGGAGCGTTGACCCGGAGCTCGTCGCCCACCCGTTCATAGACTCCGGCGGGGCAGACGTGGGTATAGAAGTCGGCGACGGCACCGTCCACGTCCTGCCCCACGATGAGGTGGCTCGGGATGGTATCCCGGGTGGCATTGCCCGACTTGAAGACGGCGTCGAGCTTCCCGAAGGTGAGCTGGTTGTCGGGGGTGAAGGGGTCGGGGGCGCCGGTCTCGCGGGGGACGGCCGCGTCGGGCTCGACCTCGATCCGCCCCCCGGGAATCCGCCCGCCGGTGGCGATCATGAGCCCGGCCTTCATGCCGCCCAGCCAGAGGCCGTCGGTGAAGGCGAGCCGGACGTTGCGCGTGCGGCGGAGGTCATCGGCGATGTAGCTGCCGTTCACCATGGCGTCGTAGGCCGCGAGGCCGGCGGAGGCGGCGTCGCCGGCGGTGAGGGCCGCGTGGATCGCCCTGGCCGCGAACATGCCGGACTGCATCGCGTAGTGAATGCCCTTGAGCGACGGCACGTCCACGAACCCGGCCGAGTCGCCCACCACGACCAGGCCATCGCCCTGGCGTCGCTCCGGGAGGGCGTACCAGCCGCCCTCGGGAATCGTCTTGGCCCCCCACTCGAGCAGCGTTCCCCCTGCGAGCCGCTCCCGGAAGACCGGGTGCAGCTTCATCCGCTGCAGCATCTCATGCACGTCGAGTGCGGCGCGGTGATAGTCGAGCCCGACGACGAGGCCGACGGCCACCTGGTTCTGTCCCAGCGGGTACATGAAGCTCCCGCCGAAGGCGTCCGTCGGCAGCGGCCAGCCGAGGGTGTGGATCACCCGGTCGAGCGGCTCCTTCACCTCCCACACTTCCTTGACGCCGAGCGCGAAGATCTGGGGGTTGGCGGAGCCGACGCCGCGCCACTCACGCCAGGCCTGGCTGAGCGGACTCCGGGTGCCGTCGGCCAGCACGGTGACGCGCGACGTGACGTCGGTGGGCGCCGTGTAGCTCGAGCCGGGCGTGCCGTCGCGATTGAGGCCCGAGGGGGTGGTGCGGACGCCTCGCACGCGCTCACCCTCGACGAGGAGGGAGTCCACCGGGAAGCCCGCGAAGAGATTGACTCCCTTCTCCTCCGCCCGCTCGCCCAGCCAGCGGACCATCTCGCAGATGGAGGCGGTGAAGTAGCCGCGGTTGTGCATCGTAGGCGGCGTGGGAATCCGGAGGGCGCGGCCGGCAGTGAGGAAGTACACCGACTCCGCATCCACATGGCCGCGAAAGGGGAAGTTGGAGTCCTCGAGATCGGGAAAGAGCTCGCGGAACGCGCGCGGGTTGACGACCGCGCCCGAAAGATTGTGCTCGCCCAGGCTTTCGGCCTTCTCCAGCACGGCTATACTCAGATCAGGTCCCAGCCGCGCGAGCTCGATGGCGCAGGCCAGCCCGGCCGGCCCCGCCCCCACGATCGTCACGTCCATCTCGAGCGCCTCCGCCGACGGCGCGTCGCGCACGATCAGGCGGTCGAGCGGCAGCGGGGCCTGGTGGCGGATCGGCAGGATCTGGGACACGGCGTCTCTCCGGTTCGGCGTGACGGTGCTCGCGGCAATATATCGCGGCCCGGACGGGGCCGCCGCCGCGTGCGGCCCGCCCGCCCTGACTCGTCCCACGGATGTGTCCTTCCCTGCGGAGCCTTCATGTTCGCCGCCCGCCTCGCCCGCCCCTTTCGCCGCGCCGCCCTTCTGCTCCTCCTGGCCGGCCTGCCACCCTCCCTGGCCGCGCAATCCGCCGGCGCGCTCCAGGATTCGCTGCTGAAGCTGGACGAGGCAGCCTACCGCGCCCCACGATCGGCGCCGGCCTGGTACAACCTGGCGCTCCTCAAGCTGGAGCTCGACCGGCGCGCCGCCCCCGTCAAGGCGACCATGCACCAGGGCCAGGGGGAAAGCTGGCGGCACGGCGCGCTCGCGGCGCTGGCCCGCTCACTCGCTGCCGACTCCGCATACCGGCCCGCCGCCTCGACGCTGGCGGGCCTCCTGGTGGCGTCCGATCAGAGCGAGCTCGAACCCGCCATCCAGCGCGCCGTCCACACCGCCGCCGGCACCGGGGCCGGCGCCGACGCCTGGCTTGCCCTCGCGCGGATGCAGCGAACCCTCGGCCGGCAGGACTCGGTGCTCGCGGCGCTGCGCTCGTATCTCCGCTCGGGCGGCGACAGCGGTGTCGCCGACCTCGAAGCGGCGCGCGCCCTGTCCGCGCTGGGCCGCGCCGACAGTGCGGTGGCGGCGTACGAGCAGGGCGCCCGCCACGCGGGGCCGGACGGACGCCGCCTCTACCGCGCGGACGTGGGCTGGGTGGCCACGCCGGCGGAGCTCGCGAGCTTCGACAGCACGACGGCGGCGACGTTCGGTGCGTGGATGCGGAACTTCTGGCGGCGCCGCGACGTGACGGCGCTGCGTCCCGAGGGCGAGCGGCTGGCCGAGCACCTGCGGCGCTGGAACTACGTGCGGGAGCATTTCAGGATCGTGGGACGGACGGAGGGGGCGCAGTTCAGCGACGGCCCCGGCGCCGGCGCACCGCCGGCCGACCCGGCACTCGCCGGCGCATCCGACGTTGCGAACGACCTCGGCGCCCTGGGCGCGCTCGCGCCGGATGCGTATTCGCTGGTGGAGGGCGGGCGGCGGACCCTCGACGATCGCGCCGTGGTGTACCTGCGCCACGGCGAGCCGGACAACCGGGCGAGCTGGGCGGCCGGCTCCCTCGGTAACAACGAGCATGGCTGCATCGTCGCCAACGAGTCGTGGCAGTACACGCTGCCGACCGGCAACCTGCTGCTGCACTTCTGCTCCAGCCGCCGGCTCGGGAGCACGGCCCCCACGACGCTCGTCGCCATGCTGCCGCTCTATCACGACCTGGTGGACAGCCGCGG
>JAICVB010000103.1 GCA_025935545.1 Gemmatimonadales bacterium | reverse complement strand
GATGACGACCGTCTTGCCGACGCCGGCGCCGCCGAAGAGCCCGATCTTGCCGCCCTTCACGAACGGGGCGATCAGGTCGATGACCTTGATGCCGGTCTCGAAGATCTCGGTCTTGGGCTCGAGATCGGTGAACTTCGGGGTCGGGCGGTGGATGGCCCAGCGCTCGGTCCCGGCCGGGATCGGCTCGCCGCCGTCCACCGGATCGCCGAGCACGTTGAGGATGCGGCCGAGCGGGGCGTCGCCCACCGGCACGGTGATCGGGCTGCCCGTGTCGGTCGCGTCCATGCCGCGGGTGACGCCGTCGGTGCTGCTCATCGCCACCGCGCGCACCTGGTTCTGCCCGATGTGCTGCTGCACCTCCGCCACGATGCGGATCGGCGGGTCGGCCTCGGGGTTCGCGATCTCGAGGGCGTTGTAGATCTCGGGCAGGTGCTCGGGCTCGAACTCGATGTCGAGCACCGGGCCGATCACCTGCACGATCTTCCCGACGTTCCGCGCGGTGCCCTGCGCGGCGCCCTGTGCCTGCTCCTTGACTGCGGTCGCCATCGTCACTCCCCTGAGTTGTGTTAGCCCTGCAGCGCCGCCGCGCCGCCGACGATCTCGGAGATCTCCTGCGTGATCGCCGCCTGGCGCTGCCGGTTGTAGGTCCGCTTCAGCACTTCGAGAATCTCGCCCGCGTTGTCGGTCGCGTTCTTCATGGCGGTGCGCTGCGCGCCGTAGAAGCCCGCCACCATCTCCACCAGGCCGCGGTAGACCGCGTTCCGCACGTAGAGCGGCAGCAGTTCCGTGAGAATCGCCTCGGCGCTCGGCTCGAGGATGTAGTCGGGCCGCACCCCGCTCGACGCCTGCTCCCTGGGCGGCTCGACCGGCAGGATCCGCACCGTGGTGGGAGGCGCCTGCAGCGCGCTCTGGAATTTCGGGTGGACCAGGTCCACGCTCGCGAGCTCGCCGCGCTCGAAGGCGCCGATCAGCTGGTCGCCGATCTCGTGCGCGTGGTCCACCGTCGGCTTGTCGCCGATGTCGATCCGCTCGAGCGCGAAGGGGCGGCCCAGGTAGCGGAAGTAGCCGATCCCCTTCCGGCCCACGCCGTAGAGCTCGACCTCGTACCCCTCGCCCTCGAGCTGCTCGATCCGGCGGCGCGCTTCCTTGATCAGGTTGGCGTTGAAGCCGCCGGCGAGCCCGCGGTTGGAGGTGAGGAGCACCACCGCGGCACGCTTCGGGCCGCCCTTCGCGGGCGGCGCCGGACGCCGGAGCAGCGGAAACCGCTCGGCCAGCTCGGGCGTCACCAGGTCGGCGATCACCGCCTGCAGCGCCTCCGCGTAGGGACGCGCGGCCACCACGCGGTCCTGGGCGCGCTTGAGCTTCGACGTGGCCACCAGCTCCATCGTCTTGGTGATCTTGCGGGTGTTCTGGACGGACCGGATCCGTCCCTTGAGCTGGCGTCCCTTGGCCATCAGCCCGCCACGAACATCGACTGGAACGAGGTGATCGCCGCCTTGAGCTTCGCGGTCAGATCGTCGTCGAGCGTCTTCTTCTTCCGGATGCCGTCGAGCACCTCCGGGTGCTGGGCGTCGAGGTAGCCCATGAAGTCGCGCTCCCACTGCCGGATGTGCGGCACATCGATCTCGTCGAGGTGGCCGTTGGTCACGGCGTAGATGATCGCGACCTGCTTCTCCACCGGCACCGGCTGGTACTGCGGCTGCTTGAGGACCTCGACCAGCCGGGCACCGCGGGCCAGCTGCTTCTGCGTCGCCGGGTCGAGGTCGGAGCCGAACTGCGCAAAGGCCTCCAGCTCGCGGTACTGCGCGAGGGAGAGCCGGAGCGGGCCGGCCACCTGCTTCATCGCCTTGATCTGCGCGTTGCCGCCCACGCGGCTCACGCTGATGCCCGCGTCCACCGCCGGCCGCACGTTCGAGTAGAAGAGGTCGGTCGTGAGGAAAATCTGGCCGTCGGTGATCGAGATGACGTTGGTCGGGATGTAGGCCGAGACGTCGCCCGCCTGGGTCTCGATGATGGGGAGCGCCGTGAGCGAGCCGCCCGGCACCTTGATGCGCGGGTCGAGCTTCGTCAGCTCCTTGTCCTCGGAGATCTTGGCCGCACGCTCGAGGAGCCGGCTGTGGAGGTAGAAGACGTCGCCCGGATAGGCCTCGCGGCCGGGCGGGCGCCGCAGGATGAGCGAGAGCTGGCGGTAGGCCGCCGCCTGCTTGGAGAGGTCGTCGTAGACGCAGAGCGTCGCCTTCCCCTCCTCGTACATGAAGTACTCGGCGATGGCGCAGCCGGCGTAGGGCGCGATGTACTGGAGCGGCGCCGGCTCCGACGCCGACGCGACGACCACGACGGTGTACTCCATCGCGCCCGCCTCGCGCAGCTTCTCCACCACGGTCGCGACGGTGGACTTCTTCTGCCCGATCGCGACGTAGACGCAGACGACGCCGGTGCCCTTCTGGTTGATGATCGTGTCCACCGCGATCGCGGTCTTGCCGGTGCCGCGGTCGCCGATGATGAGCTCGCGCTGGCCGCGGCCGATCGGAATCATCGCGTCGATGGCCTTGATGCCGGTCTGGAGCGGCTCCTTCACCGGCTGGCGCACGATGATGCCGGGCGCCACCATCTCCACCGGCCGGGCCCCGCTCGCCGCGATGGCGCCCATGCCGTCCACCGGGCGGCCCAGCGGGTCCACCACGCGGCCCAGCATCGCGGGGCCGACGGGGATCTGGAGCAGGCGGCCGGTGCGGCGGACCTCGTCGCCCTCGCGGAGCTTGAGGTAGTCGCCCAGGATGGCGGCGCCGACGTTGTCCTGCTCCAGGTTGAGCACCTGGCCGGCCACCGTCTCACCGGTCTCCGATGCGGTGAACTCGAGCATCTCGCCGGCCTCGGCCGACTTGAGGCCGTAGATGCGCGCGACGCCGTCGCGCACCTCGAGCACCGTCCCGACCTCCGAGACATCGACGGTCGCAAGGTCGGCGGACGCGATCTCGCGGAGCAGGATGTCCTTGAGCTCGCCGGGACGGAGGATCGATTCGGTGGCCATGTATCAGGATGCCTGGCTAAGGGTCGGGTGACGTCGGCTTGTGAAAATAATCACAATAGGGGGGAACGAGCAAGAGTGGAGGCCTTCATCGGCGGCTCCGCGTGTTGCCGCGGACGAAGGCGGCGAGCGCCCCGCGCGGCCCCAGGGCGCCGAGCTCGCCCGGCGTGACGCCAGCGATCCGTCGGGAGGTGGTCGCGAGGTGGCTCGATGACGCGAAGTGGAGGAGGCGAACCACGGCCGCGGGAGTGTAGCCGGGATTCTGCAGCAGCTGCGCGGCGCACGCGACGCGCGTCAGGTCGATGACGCGCTTGAGGTTGGGCGCCCCCCCCGCCCCGAACTGGCGCGACAGGTATTCCCGGCTGACCGAGAGCCGACGGGCCAGCTCGGCGGTGCGCACCGGCCGCTCGACGGCGCCGACGAGAAAGTCCCACGCGAGCCGCTGGAGCGGCTCCGTGAGGCGCAGCGCGCGGGGGCCGTCGGCCATCGCGCGACGCCGGGCGCTCGTGAGCGAGCACCGCGCCACCAGCTCCCCCACCACGGCGTCGTCCACCCCTTCGATGGCGACGGCCGCCACCTGCTGGCGGCGGTAGCCGGCGAGCAGCTCGCCGTCATCGGGCCGGAAGGGGGCGTAGGCGATGAGCGGGATGCCGGGGACGCGGGAGCGCAGCCCGGCGATCGCGAGCGGGACGGCGGTCCCCGGCGCCAGGACGATCGCGTCCACGAGCCGGTCGGCGAGCGCGCGATCGAGGGCGGCGGCCGAGCGGCACGCGATCACGCGGCCGGCCGCCCGGGGCAGCGAGCGGCGGAGGGCGGTCATCGCCGGCCGGCTCTCGAGCAGCGCCGCCACGGCGGGCATCAGGCCGCGGGCCGTCCCGGTCCGATGGCCACCAGCGTGCGCACCATCTCGCCGGCGCGCTTGAGGACGCCGCGGGCGTTGTCGTAGCTCAGCACCTCGAGCGCCTCTTCCAGCGTGCACCAGCGGCAGGCGCTGATCCCCTCGTCGAGCTGCGGCGCGGCCTCGCCGTCGGGGGACTCGAAGAGAAAGAAGTGGCAGTACTTGTGGATGTGCCGGCCGCGAAAGCGGAAATGCCAGTCGATCACCCGGATGGGACCCTGGAGCACGAGCTGCTCGAGGCCGGTCTCCTCCTGCGTCTCGCGGAGCGCCGCGGCCGCGGGTGTCTCGCCGTCCTCCAGGTGCCCCTTGGGGAACCCCCAGTTGTCGTAGGAGTCGCGGATCAGGAGGAACCGGGCGAGCTGCTCCGGGGGATGCCGGAACACGATGCCGCCGGCGCTCACCTCGAGCTCGGGCCGCCGCTTCCCCATCAGAAGACCGAGACCTTGATGTACTTCTTGGGATGGGCCTGGATGTCGGCGAGGAGCTCGCGGAACTGCCGCATGGTGGCGGCGGTCTCGTAGTAGAGCGTCGAGTCGGTGGCGAGCTTGCCGAGGGTGCCGTTGCCCGCCTGCAGCCGGGTGAGCAGCGAATCGGCCGACTGGAGGACGCGCACGAGGCTCGCGTCGTTCGCGCGCATCGTCGCCATGAGCTGGCGGAAGTCGGCCGACGCCTGGCGGATGTCGCCGCTCGCGTCGCGGCCGTTGTTCATGATCTCGCGGAGCTGGTTCTGGCTCGTGGCGCTGTCCACGCGCGCGACGGCGCGGTCGAGGCTCCGGGTCACGCCGGCAAAGGCGTCCGAGGTGGTGACGAGGTTGCCGCTCACCCGGTCGAGCCGCCCGGTCTGGCTGTTCGCAAAGGTGACGAGGCGGTTGCTGATCGCGGCCATGTCGAGGACGCTCTGGCGCAGCTGGCGCAGGGCCGCGCTGTCGAAGGCGCCCTGCACGCGCTGGGTCACGCTCGCAATGTCGCTGGCGATGCGGCTCGCCTGCGCGGTGAGCTGGCCGATGTCGGGCAGGGTGGCCCCGGGCCAGGCGGCCCCGCCGGCCTGATCGGACTCGACGAGGGCGGCCCGGACGTTGGGGTCGTCGGGGAGCGGCTCGAAGGAGATGATGTTGGCCGCCCAGCCGCCGAAGAGGCTGGCCGAGGCGGCGATCACGGCCGGCTTGGCCGGAAGTCGCGCGTCGCGGTCGATGCTGAATTCGGTCTCGACCCACCCGTTCGGCACCAGCCGGATCCCCACCACCTTCCCCACCCGCACGCCGCGCAGGGTGACGGGGTTTCCCACCTGCAGGCCTTCGACCGTGCGGAACCGCGCGGTGTAGGTCGCTTCCTTCTGGTTGAGGTCGGCCTCGCTGAGCCAGAGCGCGCCGGCCACGACGAGGAAGAGCGCCGCCAGGACGGCGAGGCCGACGAGGAATTCGTTCCGGCGCTTCACCGGGCCGCCACCGCGTGGTCGGGACGGCCCTCGATGAAGGCGCGGACCACCGGGTCATCGCTCGCGCGCATCTCGTCGGCGCTGCCCATCCGGTGGATCCGGCCCTGGTGCAGCATGGCGATCCGGTCCCCCACGGCGAAGGCGCTCTTCATGTCGTGGCTCACGACCACGCCGGTGACGCCCAGGTCCCGCGTCCGGATCATGAGCTCGTCCATCGTCGCGGTGGTCATGGGATCGAGGCCGGTGGTCGGTTCGTCGTAGAGGATGTAGCGGGGCCGGAGCGCCACCGCGCGGGCAATCCCGACCCGCTTCCTCATGCCGCCCGAGAGCTCGGCCGGATACTTGGCCTCGGTGCCGGCGAGGTCCACCAGCGCCAGGCTCTCGCGCACGCGCTCGGCGATCTCCGGGGCGTCGATGCCGCGGCGGGTGAGGCCGAGCGCGATGTTCTCCGCGACGGTCATCGAATCGAAGAGCGCGGCGAACTGGAAGACGTAGCCGATGCGGCTCCGGAGTGCCGTGAGCCCGTCGCGATCGAGCTCGCCCACGACGACGTCGTCCACGCGGACGGCGCCGGCGTCGGGCTGGAGGAGGCCGACGATGCAGCGGAGCGTCACGCTCTTGCCGCTGCCCGACCGCCCGATGATGACGGTGTTCCGGCCGTCGGGGACATCGAGGGTCAGGCCGTCGAGGATCACCCGCGGGCCGAAGGCCTTGCAGACGCCGTCGAGCACGATCACAGGAGCACCACCGCCCAGAAGGCGTCGAGCACCAGGATGGCCTCGCAGCCCAGCACGACGGCCCGCGTCGTCGCCTCGCCCACGCCCTCGGCGCCGCCCCGCGCCGCGAGGCCGCGGAGGGAGCCCATGAGGGCGATGGCCGCGCCGAAGCTCGCGCTCTTCACGAGCCCGAACCAGAGGTCCTTGAAGTGGTAGAAGAGGCGGAGCCCCTTGAGGAACTCGACGCTCGACAGGTCGAGCAGGTTGACCGAGGTCACCCAGCCGGCCAGGACGCCCACGGCCACGGCAAAGGCGGTGATGACCGGGAACATGAGCGTCGCGGCGACCACGCGCGGCACCACGAGGTACGACCGCGGGTCGTAGCCCAGGGTCTCGAGCGCGTCCACCTGCTCCGTGACGCGCATCGTCCCGATCTCCGCCGCGATGTTGGCGCCCACCCGTCCCGCCAGCGCCATGCCGGTGAGCACCGGGCCCAGCTCCATCATGACGGTCTTCCCGACGAGGGCGCCGACCATGTAGAGCGGCATCGCGCCGGTGAAGATGTAGGACGCGAGGAGGGCGAGGACGATGCCCGTGAAGATGGCGATGAAGATGGCGATGGGAATCGAGTCGACGCCGAGCCGGCGCATGTGCCCGATCACGAGGGGGCGCCAGATGGACACGTCGCCCAGGGCGCGCGTGGCCCCGAGGGTCCAGCGTCCCACCTGCGAGATGAATTCGGATCGGCCGGGGGCTCGAAGGGCGTCCAGACGCTGCACGCGGCAAAGCTACCGTCAGGCGGCGAAGCTCGCCAGCGCGCGGCCCACGTCGCCTTCGCGCAGGCGCTTGAGCGCGCGGTCGCGCAGCTGCCGCACCCGCTCGCGCGTCACGCCGAGCATGCCGCCGATCTCCTCGAGGGTGTGCTCGCGGCCGCCGTCGAGGCCGAAGTAGAGCCGGAGCACCTTCGCGTCGCGCGGCGGGAGGGTGCCGAGCGCGTGATCGATCTCCTCCGCCAGGAAGTGCTCCATCGCCTGGGACTCCGCGTCCTGGCCCTCGGCGGAGAAGCGGTCGATGAGGGAGCGGTCGCCGTCGGGATCGAGCGGCGCGTCGAGGCGGACGTCGGCCGTATTCAGGGCGGCGAGCGCCTGGACGATGTCGGGCGAGAGGCCGGTGACGTGCGCGATCTCCTCGGGGGTCGGCTCGCGGCGGAGCTCCTGGCGCAGCGCTTCCGACGTCCGGATGATGCGCGAGAGGTCGGCGGTGCGGTTGAGCGGGACGCGCACGGTGCGGCCGTGGCGGGCGAGGGCGGCGAGGATGGCCTGGCGGATCCACCACACGGCGTACGAGATGAACTTGACGCCCTGGTCGGGGTCGAACTTCCGCGCGGCGGTCATGAGGCCGACGTTGCCTTCGCCGATCAGGTCGGTGAGGGCGAGCCCGCGGTTCTGGTACTTCTTCGCCACCGAGATGACGAAGCGGAGGTTCCGCTTGACCAGCTCCTCCATCGCCTCGGCATCGCCGCCCCGCACGCGGCGCGCGATGGCGATCTCCTGCTGCGCCGTGAGGAGCGGGGTGAGGCTCACCTCGTAGAGGTACTGGTCGAGGATGTCCTTGTCGGCGTCGTAGACGCCGAGGCTGCGCGCGGTCTCGCGCTTGCGCGCGCGGCGGCCGCGGGCGGGCGGCGAGCTCGCCAGGATTTCCGCCGTCGTCATGTCGGCGGTGATCGGTGTGACGTCGTCGGGCGGGCGCTGGCTGGGTCGCGCGGCGGGTGCGCTGCCGGACGGGTCCTCCGGAATCGTCATGGGTGCAAAGTAACCTTGGGCGGACCAGGAAAGTCGACCGTGGGGGGCGGTGCCACGAGGCGGTAAACGCTTGACACTGCTCCATGTGCGCGCTTAAGTTGTCGTGCTCCGCCGGGAGTGGAAAAAAGTACGGGGGCGTAGCTCAGTTGGGAGAGCGCGTGAATGGCATTCACGAGGTCAGGGGTTCGATCCCCCTCGCCTCCACTCTCCGCCGGCCAGGCCACGCTCGGAGCGTGTGCAAGGGTGCGTGTGCGGGGCCGGAGCGGTTGCGCGGACGGGGGCCGGCGGCTAGACTCTTCGTCCGCTCGCGGGAATAGCTCAGTTGGTAGAGCACAACCTTGCCAAGGTTGGGGTCGCGGGTTCGAGTCCCGTTTCCCGCTCTGCTGGGAGTAGCGGCGGAGAGTGGCAGGACCGGAGGCGCAGGATCGCAGGTTGCGTCGCGGGGTGGAGCAGTCTGGTAGCTCGCCGGGCTCATAACCCGGAGGTCGTGGGTTCAAATCCCACCCCCGCTATGGACGAAGGGCGGAAGGTCGGAAGGGCGGAAGGTTGCTCCGTTGCACGGGGGTCCTCCGAGCGCCGGAATCAGCTTTCCGCCCTTCCGACCTTCCGTCCTTCCGTCTCCCGAGGGCGCTTAGCTCAGTTGGTTAGAGCGCCACGTTGACATCGTGGAGGTCACAAGTTCGAGTCTTGTAGCGCCCATGCGGTACGTGGTGAGCGGTCCGCGCCCTTAGCTCAATTGGATAGAGCATCTGACTACGGATCAGAAGGTTAGAGGTTCGAGTCCTCTAGGGCGCACTGGCTGAAGGACGGGGCGTAGCG
>JAICVB010000094.1 GCA_025935545.1 Gemmatimonadales bacterium | reverse complement strand
GAACAGCATGCCGATGTGCGGCCCGTAGAACTTGTACGCCGAGCAGACGAGGAAGTCGCAGCCCAGGGCGCGGACGTCCACCGGCGCGTGCGGCACGAAGTGCACCGCATCTACGAGCGTGCGCGCGCCCGCCGCGCGCCCGAGTGCGCTCCCCCCGGCGACGGCGGTGTCGGTGCCCCGCGCCATCGACCCGGCGCCGCTGGCGCGGGGGCGCGTGCGGGGCGAGAACGCCGACTCGAGCGAGGCACGATCGAGGGTGCCGCTCGCCAGGTCCACGTCCACCATGCGGAGGGTGATCCCCCGCTCGCGGGCGAGTGCCTGCCACGGCGCCACGTTGGCCTGGTGGTCGAGTGCGGTGACGATGACCTCGTCACCCGGCCCCCATGCGCGGCCCAGGGCGCGCGCCAGGTGGAAGGTGAGCGTCGTCATGTTGGCGCCGAATGCGATCTCGTTCGCGTCCGCCCCGAGCAGCGCGGCCCCCGCTTCGCGCGCGCGCAGGATGATCGCGTCGGTCTCGGCGCTCGTCGGGTAGGCCCAGTGGGTGTTGGCGTTGTGGTGGTACAGGTAGTCGGCCATGGCGTCCACGACCTGCCGCGGCACCTGCGTGCCGCCGGGGCCGTCGAAGTAGGCGACCGGGTGCCCGGCGTGCCGCCGCTCGAGCGCCGGGAACCCGCGCCGGATCTCCGCTACACTCTTCATCCGAGCCGCTCCTTGAGGACCGGTTGCACGCCCTTGGGATCCGCCTTGCCGGCGCTCCGCTTCATGACCTGCCCCACGAAGAAGCCGAGCAGCTTGGTCTCGCCCGCGCGATAGCGGGCGAGCTCGTCGGGATGGGCGGCGAGCACCTCGTCCACCCAGCCGCCCAGCGCGTCGGCATCCTTCACCTGGATGAGCCCGAGCCGCTCGGCGATCATGCGCGGGCTCTCGCCCGATCCGGCGAGCTCGCCGAAGACCCGGCGCGCGGCCTGCAGGCTCACGATCCCGTCCCGCTCGAGCGCGATCAGCGCCGCGAGCCGCGCCGGCTGGACCGCCAGCGTGCCCGACGTGTTGTAGCCGGTCATGACGTCGCCCGCGATCCAGTTGGCGGCCGCGCGTGCGTCCGCGCCGGCTGCCACCACCGCCTCGAAGTAGTCGGCCAGGGGGCGCTCGCTCGCCATGACGCCGGCGTGGTAGGGCGAGAGGCCATGCGCGGTGACGAACCGCTCGCGCCGCGCCTCGGGCAGCTCGGGCAGGGCGTCGCGCTGGGCGCGCTCCCACTCGGCCGTGAGCACGAGCGGCGGCAGGTCCGGATCGGGGAAGTAGCGATAGTCGTGGCTCCCCTCCTTGGATCGCGTGGGTCGCACCGCGCCCATCGCGGCGTCGAACAGGAGTGTCACCTGGCGCACCGGCTTCCCGGCTTCCGCCAGCGCCACCTGCCGCTCCCGCTCCGCCTCGAGCGCCCGCTCGACGTTGGCGAAGCTGTTCATGTTCTTCACCTCGGTCTTGGTGCCGAGGGCCGGGTCGCCCGCGCGGCGAATGGAGAGGTTCGCATCCACCCGCAGGCTCCCCTCCTCCATGCTGCAGTCGCTCGCACCGGTGTACAGCAGGATCTGGCGCAGCGCGACCAGGTAGGCGCGCGCCTCCGCCGGGCTCCTCAGGTCGGGGCCGCTCACGATTTCCGCGAGCGGAACGCCGGCGCGGTTGAGGTCCACCGCGGTGCGGCCCGGCACGCGGTCGTGGAGCGACTTCCCCGCGTCCTCCTCCAGGTGCAGCCGCTGGATCTCCACCGCGACCCGGCCCCGCTCCGCCGACTCGAAGTGGACCACGCCGCCGGTGGCGAGCGGGCGGTCGAACTGCGAGATCTGGTATCCCTTCGGCAGGTCGGGATAGAAGTAGTTCTTGCGCGCGAAGACGCTGGCATGGTGCAGCGCGCATCCGAGCGCCAGCGCCGCGCGGGCGCCGAGCCGCACCGCCTCCGCGTTGGGAACGGGGAGCGCGCCGGGGAGGCCGAGGCAGACCGGACAGACGTTGGTGTTGGGCGGATCGCCGAAGGCGGTGGAGCAGCCGCAGAACATCTTGCTGCGGGTGCGCAGCTGCATGTGGACCTCGAGCCCGATCACCGTCTCCCAGGTCATCAGCGGACCTCCGCGACGGCGGAGACCATGCGCTCGAGCGCAGCAGCGACCTCGATCATCCGCTCATCGCCCATGGCGGGCGCGATGAGCTGGGCGCCGATGGGAAGGCCTGCACTCCGCCCCGCCGGGATGCTGATCGCCGGGAGGCCGGCGAGGTTCACCGCCGACACGAAGATGTCGGCGAGGTACATGGCGACGGGATCCTCGGTGCGCTCCCCGGCCCGGAACGCCGTGGTCGGCGTGGTCGGGGTGAGCAGGAGGTCCACGCCGGAAGCGAAGACCTCGGCGAAGTCGTGCGCGATCAGCGAGCGGACCCGCTGGGCCTTCCGGTAATAGGCGTCGTAGTACCCCGCGCTCAGGACGTAGGTGCCCACGAGCACGCGGCGGCGCACCTCCGGCCCGAACCCTTCCCCGCGCGTGGCGCGGTAGAGGGATCGCACGTCGCCCTCGGGTCCGATGCGGCGGAGTCCGTAGCGGACGCCATCGAACCGCGCCAGATTGGCCGACGCCTCCGCGGGGGCGATGATGTAGTACGTCGGCACCGCATACCGGGTGTGCGGCAGCGACACGTCCTCGACGGTGCCGCCGAGCGCGCGCACCGCGCCCGCGACGCGGTCGAGTGCGGTGCGGATGGCGGGATCGAGATCGGCCGGGAAATACTCGCGAGGGAGGCCGATGCGGACGCCACGGAGATCGGCCGGCGCGGGCCCCGGTGTGATTGGGGGCGCGGCGAGGCTGGTCGAATCGAGCGGATCGGGCCCGCTGATCGCCCGCAGGACGCGGCCCGCGTCCTCCACGGTGCGGCCGAAGACCGACACACAGTCGAGCGACGACCCGAACGCGACCAGCCCGTAGCGGCTCACGCGCCCGTAGCCCGGCTTGACCCCCACGACCCCGCAGAAGCTGGCGGGCTGGCGGACCGAGCCGCCGGTCTCCGAGCCGAGTGCCGCCGGCACCGCGCCCGCCGCCACCAGCGCCGCGGAGCCGCCGCTCGAGCCGCCCGGCACGCGCGCGGCGTCGAGCGGATGCTGCACCCGGCCGAAGGCCGAATGCTCGGTAGACGACCCCATGGCGAACTCATCGAGGTTGGTCTTGGCCGCGATGAGGGCGCCGGCGTCGCGGAGACGGGTGACCGCCGTGGCCTCGTAGGGCGAGGTGTACCCCTCGAGAATGCGCGACGCGCACGTGGTGGGGGCGTCCGCCGTGACGATGTTGTCCTTGATCGCGACCGGCACGCCGGCAAGCGGGAGTACCTCGCCGGCAGCGGCGCGCCGATCGACGGCCGCCGCCTGTGCATCCAGGAGTTCCGCCGACCAGTGGAGGGTGGCGTTCAGGCCCAGCGCGTCGCAGCGCTCGAGCGCCGCGGCCGCCTCCCGCGCGCTGTCGGCGGCGCTCACTCCTCCTCCATCACGCCGCGGCGCGGCACCAGGAACAGCCCCTGCGAGAACTCGGGCGCCATGTCGGCCACCGGGTGCAGCAGCGCGGCCGGTCGCACCTCGTCCTCCCGCAGCCGCACCTCGCCGGGGCCGGCCACGAAGCCCGAGGCATCGGCGTCGTCGGTCACCTCGCCCAGCTGCTCCACGTAGGCCACGATCCGGCCCACCTGCGCGACCAGCGTCTCGAGCTCGGCCTCGTTCACCGCGATCTCCGCGAGCCGCGCGGCGTGCAGCACCTCGTCCCGCCCGATCGTCATGCGCTCTCCCACTCGCGCTCGAGCCCGGCGTAGGCCACGAGCAGGTTCTTGACGCCGATCTCCGCGTCGTCAAAGGCGACGGTGACCTTGAGGTCCCGGCCCGCGCCACCCAGCCCCTGGATGGTCCCGCTGCCGAAGCGACGGTGACGGACGCGCTCGCCTTTCACGTAACGTGGCGTGTCCTGCGACGCCTCCTCGGCCGGCGTGACCGCCTCGTCGTCGCGAAGGCCGGAGCGGGACGCCGGCGCCCTGCTGCCGAACCGGCTTGACGTGCGCGACGCTCCGCCGCGCGACCACCCGGACCCCCAGCTGGGCGCCCAGAGCGACGTGGTGCGCTGCTCGTCGATCACGGCCGGCGGAATCGCGCGGAGGAAGCGCGAGGGCGCGCCGGGCCGCAGTTCCCCGCCCCGACGCCGCGCGCGCGCCCAGGTGACGTAGAGCTTGTCCTTCGCGCGGGTGAGCCCCACGTAGCAGAGGCGCCGCTCCTCCTCGATCCCGTCCGGCTGGTCCGCCGCGCGCACCAGGGGGAAGAGTCCGTCTTCCAGTCCGGCGAGGACGACGACCGGCCACTCGAGGCCCTTGGCCGTATGGAGGGTCATCATGGTCACGCCGTCGTCCGCGCCCTCGATCGCGTCGTGGGACGAGAGCAGCGCCGCTTCCGCGAGAAACCGCTCCAGCGGCGTGCCCTCGTCGTCCTCCTCCGGCACGACCACCTCGGACCAGTTCGCCGCGCTCGCGACGAGCTCGCGGACATTCTCCCAGCGCTCGGCGCCTTCCGGCCCCTCGGCCTGCAGCACCGCCTCGTAGTCGATGCCGCGGATCACCTGCTCCAGGACCTCCGCCGGCGGGAGGTGGCCGGCATTCCCCGCGAAGCGATCAATGAACGCGGCGAAGTTCTGGAGGGCATCGCGGACATTGGGCCGAAGCTCCTGCACGGTGGCCCCGAGCCGGGCCGTCTCGAGCAGCGGCTTGCCCCAGGCGACGGCCTGGGCTCCCAGGGCGGCGAGGCTCGCTTCGCCGATGCCTCGTCGCGGGATGCCGATCGCGCGCAGGAAGGCCTCGTCGTCGGCGGGATTGGCAATCAACCGGAGATAGGCGAGGAGGTCCTTCACCTCCCGGCGATCGTAGAAGCTGGTCGCTCCCACCAGGCGGTACGGAATGCCCGCCCGCCGGAACGCCTCCTCGAACGCACGCGATTGCGCATTGGTGCGGTAGAGCACGGCCGCATCGCGGTAGCCCGCCTCGCTGTCGGCGCTCCGCCGCTCGAGCTCGCGGGCCACCCACTCCGCCTCGTCGCGCTCGTCGGCCGCGGCGAGGACGGTGACCGGCTCGCCGCCGGTGCGCCGCGTCCGCAGCGTCTTGCCGATGCGGCCGGCATTCTCGGCGATCACGCCGTTGGCGGCATCGAGCACGATCTGGGTCGAGCGGTAGTTCTCCTCCAGGCGCACCAGCTTGGTCCCGGGGAAGTCCTCCTGGAACTCGCGCATGTTGCGGACGTCGGCGCCGCGCCAGCCGTAGATCGACTGGTCGTCATCCCCGACGGCGCAGACGTTGCCGTGCGAGCCGAGGAGGCGCACCAGCTCGTATTGCGCGCGGTTGGTATCCTGGAACTCGTCCACCAGGACGAACTGGAACTTGTCGCGATAGAGCGCGAGCCGGTCGGGGTGCTCCCGGAAGAGCGTGAGCGGGTGCAGCAGGAGGTCGTCGAAATCCATCGCATTCGCCGCCTTGAGGGCGAGCCCCATGGCGGCGAAGACATCGGCCGACACCTGCACCAGCCGGTCGAAGGGAGAGCTCGCGGCGAGCTGCGCCGGGCTCACCATCCGGTTCTTGGCTCCCGAGATGATGGACTGCACCGCGCGGGGAGTGAACGTCTTGGTCGAATGGTTCCGCTGCTCCATGATGCGGCGGATGAGGCTCAGCCGGTCGTCCTCGTCATAGATCGTGAAGCGAGGCGTGAAGCCCAGGAACCCGGCTTCCCGCCGCAGCAGGCGCGCCGAGAGGGAGTGGAAAGTGCCGATCCAGAGCCCCGCCGGATCGCGGTCGAGCAGCTGGCCGATCCGGTGCTTCATCTCGCCGGCGGCCTTGTTGGTGAAGGTGACGGCGAAGATCCGCTCGGGCGGGACGCCGTGCCGCTCGATGAGGCTCGCGATACGGGTGGTCAGGACGCGCGTCTTGCCCGAGCCCGCGCCGGCCAGCACCAGCAGCGGGCCGTGGACGTGCTCCACGGCTTCGCGCTGGGCGGGATTCAGGGAACGGGTCCAGTCGTGGGGGGTCGGGCTGTCGATCATCCGGTGCGATCCGCCAGTGGCATGCGAATGAGAAAGGTAGTGCCCTCCTCGCCGGGCTCGAGGCTCAGTTCGCCGAGATGGGTATCCTGGATCACGCGGCGCGCCAGGGCGAGGCCGATGCCCCACCCGCCCCGCTTGGTGCTGATGCCGGGCTCGAACAGGGTCCGGCGAATCTCGCGCGGGACGCCGGGGCCGTCATCGATCACCCGCACCTCGCCGCGCCCGGCCGCGGCCGCGACGCGGAGGGTGATCGTGCCGGCGCGACCCTGGAGCGCGTCGATCGCGTTCTTGATCAGCGCCTCGAGCGCCCACTCGAGGAGGACGGGATCGCCCACGACGGTGGGCCCGGCGCCGGCCGCGTCCACCCGGAGCTCCACGCGGTTGGCGTGGCGCGGCAGCCGGGGCCGGAAATAGCCGGCGACGCGGTCGGCGAGGGCACCGAGGCCGATCGGCTCGCGGCGTGCCGGATTCCCGATGCGCTCGAAGCGCTGCGCCACGCGCTCCAGCCGCTCGGCGTCGGCGGCGAGGTGGTCGGCGAGGTTGGCCGGCGGCTCGGGACTCGATCGTACCCGCTCGATCCAGCCTTCGAGGCTCGTGAGCGGCGTCCCCATCTGGTGTGCCGCCTCGCGGGCCATGGCGACCCACAGGCGGTCGCGCTGCGCCGCCATCGCGTTCCGGTAGGCGAAGACGGCCACGGCGACCATCACGAAAAGCGTAAGGGCTTGCAGCGCCGCAAGCGCCGTGAGCTGCCGCTGCGCCGGCAGCGGGCCATAATGGACGGTGGTCCCGAGGAGGGTGTCGCGAATCGGCGGGTTGGTGCGGTCGAGCCGCGCGGCAAAGGCGCGGATCTCCGGGGCGTCGAGCCTGAGGGCACGCAGCGCGGAGGGAAGGTTCGCCGCCTCGGTCACGCGCCCCGCGGCGTCGGTCACGACGAGTGGCAGCCCGAGCGCGCGCACCTGCTCCCCGAGCTTGAGCAGCGCGGCGCCTTCGGCGCCGGGGCCGGAGCTGCTCAGGCCTTCGAAGACGCCGGAGTAGAGGCGGCTGGTGGCCCGCGCATCGGCCTGGAAGTGCCGGGCGACCAGCATCCCGGTCCCCAGGCTGAGACCGGCGAGCGCCGCCACGAGCAGCACGGCAACCACCGGCGCGAGCCGGCGTGCCCCGCCCTCACGCACGCGGCGCCAGCCGATCGGTGCCGAGGTACGGAGCCAGCGGCGCCGGCACCCGGACCGACCCGTCGGCCGACTGATAATTCTCGAGGAGGGCGATGATCGTACGGGGGAAGGCGAGCCCCGATGCGTTGAGCGTGTGTACGAACTCCGGCCGCGCCCCCGGCGCGGGGCGGAAGCGGATGCCCGCGCGCCGCGCCTGGAAATCGGTGAAGGTGCTGGAGCTCGACACCTCGAGCCAGGCGTCCACACCGGGAGCCCACACCTCGAGGTCGAAGGTTCGCGCCGACGCGAAGCCGGTATCCCCGGCGGCCAGCTCGAGGACGCGATACGGCAGGCCCAGCCGCCGGAGGACCTCTTCCGCGTGGGCCGTGAGGCGGTCATGCTCCGCCGGCGAGTCCTCGGGCCGGCAGAGGCGCACCAGCTCCACCTTGTCGAACTGGTGCACGCGAATGAGGCCGCGGGTGTCCTTGCCGTGCGCCCCTGCCTCCCGGCGGAAGCAGGGCGTCCACGCGGCGTACGCGATCGGAAGCTCGCCGGCGTCGAGCATCTCGTCGCGGTGGATGTTCGTCACCGGCACTTCGGCGGTCGGGATCAGGAAGAGATCGTCCGCGGGCGACGCGTAGAGGTCGTCCTCGAACTTGGGCAGCTGGCCGGTGCCGGTGAGCGTCGCGCGGTTGACCAGGTACGGGGGCGCGATCTCCGTGTAGCCATGCTCCGCGGTGTGAAGGTCGAGCATGAAGGCGGCGAGCGCCCGCACGAGCCGCGCGCCGGCCCCGGTGAAGAGCGGGAAGCCGGAACCCGCCAGCTTCGCGCCGCGCGCCAGGTCGAAGAGGCCGAGCGCCGCGCCCAGCTCCCAGTGCGGCTTTGGCGCGAAGTCGAACCGGGTCGGCTCACCCCAGGTGCGGACCAGCCGATTGGACTCGGCGCCGCCGTCGGGCACCTCATCGAGCACGAAGTTGGGGAGGGCGAGCGCGCGGCTGTCGAGGGCCAGATCCAGCTCGCGCAGCTCGCTGTCGAGGGCGCGCACCTCGTCGCCCGAGGCCTTGAGCGCGGTGAGCAGCTCGTCGGAGGGCTCGCCGGCGCGCTTGCGGCGCGCGACTTCCGCGGTGGCGGTGTTGCGCTCCGCCTTGAGCTGCTCGGCCCGCGTGAGGAGCGCGCGGCGGCGCTGGTCCAGCGCGAGAACGTGATCCACCAGGGGCCCCAGGGCCGGATCACCCCGGCGCGCGAACGCACTCCGCGCCGCGTCGGGATCCTGCCGCACACGCCGGAGATCGATCACGGACTACTCGGTGGGGATGCCGGGATCGAGCCCGCGATACCCGCAGTTGTCGTCGGTGAGGACGCGGAAGGTGATGGTCCGAACGCCGGGGGACGGATCGATCGCGGTGATCTCCATCTTGCCGTACTTGGGCACGCCGAGCCCCGAGCAGACCACCCGCGACCGCACGATGTAGTGCTGGCCGACCTGGACCGGGATCGTGTCCGCCGTGACGTACCCGTTGAGCGGCGCGCTGGTGATGGACTCGAAGGCCTGGTCGGTGGCGAGGAAGCCCGCGTTGGTGCCTCCGGTGACCCCGAGGCCGAGCACCGCGAGCGGCAGGAAGACCGCGCGCCCGGCGGGATCGATGTTGAAGGCGAAATCGAAGGCGGCGCCCTGATCGGTGCGCACGGCGTTCGCCTCGGCCACCGAATACGCGCTCGGCGTCGCGATCGGCGTGCCCGTGAGCGCGGACAGCGTGACGGTGGATTCGACGTTCGGGATGGTGGCGTCGGCCAGATCGGTGGGAGTGCCGCAGGCGGCGAGCCCAGCGAGAAGGCAGGTGGCGGCGGCAGTGATGCGGTGCATGAGCGAGGAAGGTTAAGGGCCCCGCCGAGGGCGGTCAACCCGCGATCTTTTCTTGACTTCGACCTTCCCGGCCTCTACGTTGACGAGTCCATTTTTCACCTCGTCACGGAGCGCCGGAGATGCCCGGTTTGGCCGAGGTTGTCCGCGGGCTGGCGGCACGCGACGGCGTGGATGCCGTGGTGCTGGTGAGTCCCGACGGGCTCCCGATCGATCACGCGGCGCGGGGCGCCTGCGACGCCGACGCGCTGTCCGCGCTCGCCACCACCGTGCTCCGCCCAGCGGCGCGGATCGGCGAGTCGGCGGCGGGGGGCGCCCCACGGGGGGGGGTGTTGGGGTTGGAACGCGGGGGGGGCCGGCGGGGGGTGGAGGGCGGCGG
>JAICVB010000175.1 GCA_025935545.1 Gemmatimonadales bacterium | reverse complement strand
CGACGATCACCGTGATGTTGTCGGGACCACCCGCCTCGTTTGCCCGTGTGATGAGACGCTCGCACACGGTTGCAAGGTCCGGCTCCGCCGCAACGACCATCGCGATCTCTTCCTTCGAGACCTGACCCGACAAGCCATCGCTGCAGAGCACGAGCGTGTCGTCGTGACGCACTTTCTGGTGCGTCAGATCCACTTTCACCTGCGCGTCGGGCCCGAGTGCCTGCAGGATGATGTTCCGCCGCTCGCTGTGCTCGGCCTCCTCCTCGGTCAGCTCGCCCGCGTCCACCAGCCGCTGGGTGAGCGACTGGTCGCGCGTGAGCTGGCTCGTCCGCCCGTCGCGGATGAGGTAGGCCCGGCTGTCGCCGATCTGGGTGACGTAGAGGTCGGTGCCGTAGATGCCGGCGGCGGTCACGGTGGTTCCCATCCCCCGCACCTCGGGATGCTCCCGCGCGTAGGTGTAGAGCTCGCCGTTGGCCAGCTCCACCGCCTCCTTCATCCGGAAGGCGAAACGCTCGGCCGAATTGTCCGGGTCGGTGCGCCAGGTGTCGATCAGGTGGCGGCAGATGATGTCCGCCGCCATGGCGCTCGCAATCTCGCCCGCCGCGGCGCCACCCATGCCGTCGGCCACCATGAAGAGCGAGCCGCGCGGCCCCAGCTCGTGCTCGCGCACGTCGGGCTGCAGGCTCGACTTCCCGGTCGACAGGTCGGCGACCAGGAAGGTGTCTTCGTTGTGGTCGCGGGAGCGGCCAAGGTCGGTCTTGCCGAAGACCGAGACATGTACCGGCCCCTTCGTCACGCTGGCCTCATCGAGCCATCCGCACGTTCGGCGTTGCCACCGGAATAGATCGAGCTGGGGGTGAGCGGAGAATCTAGAGTTAGGTCGGAGAGGCGTCAATGCGGCGCTTGGCGTAAGTTCTGACCAGTGTGTACCTTGCACGAATGAACCTGGGCCGATACCTCCGCGGGGCGGCGTTGCCGCTCGCACTCCTGCCAGCGCTCGCCTGCAGCCGCACCCCGCCGCCGGCCGTCTCGCCCGCCGCCGGAGCGGTCCCGGCCGTCTCCCACCTGCCGCCGGTGCCCGCCGTGCGGGGCCCGCTCGCGCTCAAGGTGGTCTATCCCTCCCAGGCCGACGTGGTGGAGGCGCGCGACTCGAGCTTCATCTTCGGCTCGGCCGGGAGCGGCGACGCGACGGTGACGATCAACGGCGCCCCGGTCCGGGTCTGGCCCAACGGCGCCTGGATCGGCTGGATCGCCTTCCCGCCCGACAGCGTGATGCGCTTCGACATCGTGGCCACCACGCCGCGCGACACCTCGAAGCTCGTCTGGACCGCCCGCCGCGCCCGGCGCCGCGTGCAGCCCACCGGCGCCGTCTGGATCGATTCGACCTCCATCACCCCGCGCGGCGATCTCTGGCTGCCGCGCGACGAGAACGTAACGGTGAGCGTCCGCGCCGCGCCCGGCGCCGCGCTCCGGCTCCGCCTGCCCGGCGGGATGATCGTCCCCTTCGTCTCCACCACCGCGCTCGACGACGTGCCCGAGGCGATCCGCGCCTTCGATCGCGACACCGCGAACCTCCGCCGCGCCCCCACCTCCGACCGCTACGTCGCCGTCTTCCGGGGCGAGCACGTGGGCGCCGATCCCGGTCCCGTGCTGGGGAAGTCCCAGTCCGCCCCGGGCGACACCACCTCCGCCGTGATCGAGGCGATCGCCGGCACCGACACGGTGCGCGTCCGCTGGCCCATCCGTCTCGCGCTGCTCGACACCATCCCGCTCGGCGTGGTGCTCGACGATGACACCGCCGGCCGCGGCAACACCGACAGCATCACCATCGGCCGCGCCCTCCAGGGGGGCACCTACAACTGGTTCTTCCCCACGGGCACGCGCGCCTTCGTGAGCGGCCGCGCCGGCAACGACCTCCGCCTCCGCCTGGTGCCCGGCCTCGACGTCTGGGTTCCCGCCCCCGACGCGCACCCCGTGCCCCTCGCCACCCAGCCCGCGGTGGTCGGCTCGCTCACCCTCACGCAGCGCGAGGACCGCGCGGTGCTCCGGATCCCGGTGAGCGACCGCGTCCCCTTCCAGGTGACCGAGACCGAGCGCACCCTCGCGGTCACCCTCTACGGCACCGTGGGCGACGTGAACTGGATCCGGTACGGCAGCCCCGATCCGCTGGTGCGCGCCATCGCCTGGGCGCAGGGCGGCGACCGCAGCGTGACGCTCACGGTGACCCTCGGCGAGCCCGTCTGGGGATTCCGCACCCGCTGGGACCGCGGCGACCTCCTCCTCGAGATCCGGCGGCCGCCCGCGATCGATCCCGGCTCGCCGCTCCGCGACCGGCTGATCGTGGTGGACCCGGGCCATCCTCCCATCGGCGCCACCGGCCCCACCGGCCTCCGCGAGGCGGAGGCCAACCTGGGCATCGGGCT
>JAICVB010000052.1 GCA_025935545.1 Gemmatimonadales bacterium | reverse complement strand
CGGCCGGCGTGGTCCCGGTGCGTGCCGCCCCCCCCGGGGCCGCCGCCCCGGGCGCGGCCCGCCCCGCGCCGGCCGCGCGCCGCGCCCCCCCCGCCAGCCCACCGGATGAGAGCCACGAGATCGTCGACACCCGCCGGCATGGCCACCGCCGCGGGCACGATGCGGTAGATGCCGGCACCCTCGGCATACGCCGAGCGGGCCCGGAGGTCGGTGCGATAGGGTCCGGCGATCGGCGGCGGGGACGTCATGGGCCGCAAAATACTATTATTTTCGAGCCATGCCCGAGCCCTCGCGTGCGCAGCTGATTCACATCGACGTCGACCGCCGGCTCGGGCACGAGTGGGACGAGTGGAACGGGAAGCCGCTGCCCAACCAGGGCAACTACGATTCCCCTCCCTCGCTCTTCTTCACCTGGTCGGCCGGCACGCTCGTCGCCCTCCTCGCGGCCGCCACGCTCCTCATCTTCCTGCTGGCACCGCGGCTCGCGCTGCTGCATCCGGCGGTGCCGCGCACCCTCTGGACCGCGCTCGCGGTCGTGGCGGCGGGCGCGGTCCTCTGGTGGGCGCTCCTGGCGCTCGCCTTCGCGTTCCGGCGGCCGCTCCTGCCGGAGCGGCTTGCGGAGCGGGGACCGTTCCTCGGCCTCATGGGACTCACGTCGCGGCTCGCGGCGAGGTTCGGCCGGCGCGACTGGGTGGAGAACGCGAGCGTGAAGGTCTACAACCGGCTCGCGCTCATGCGGAAGCGGAAGGTGGGCGAGGGTGAGCTGCTCGTGCTGATCCCTCGGTGTCTCTCCAAGGCCACGCTCGACGGCGTGCTGGGCATCGCCGGCAAGTACGACGTCCCCGTCTTCGTGGCGACGCGGGGCCAGCTCGCCCGGCGGGTGATCCGTGAGCGGCGCCCCCGCGCGGTCGTCGCGGTGGCATGCGAGCGGGACATGGTGAGCGGATTGCACGACGTGGCGGGAAAGATTCCCGTGCTCGGCCTCACGATGACGCTGCCGGCCGGGCCCTGCAAGGATGCCCTGCTCGACCTGCCGAAGCTCGAGGAGTGGGTCCGGAGCTACCTGGTCTAGCCGCGGGCGCGGCTACTGCCGGACCACGAACGGCGCGCCGCCGCGCCTCCGCCTGATCGACTGGCGCGCCGAATCGGCCGACGCCATCGTGCCATACTCCCCGACCCACACCCTGAACCAGCCTCCTGACGTCACCACGCGCGCCGGCAGGCCGCCCGCCACGAGTCCCGCGGCGATCGGGTCGGCCTCGGCGCGCGTGCGCGCGGCGGCGACCTGGACGGACCAGCGGCGCGACGGGGGCGCGCCGGGCGAGGCGGACGGGGCGGGCGAGGCGGACGGCAGGCGGGGCTGGGCGCGCGCGGTGTCACGGCGCGTGGTGTCGCGACGAACCGCGTCGCGGCGAGCGGTATCACGGCGGGTGGTATCACGGGGGGCGGCATCCAGAGCGGCCACGTCCCGGCGAATCGCCGGAGCCGGCGCGACCGGCCGGCGGGTCGTATCCGGGCGCGGCGTGACGGGCGTCCGGATGTCGCGTCGCACGCTGTCGCGCCGTCCGTCGGCCCGCACGCTGTCGCGCCGGGCGCTGTCGGCTCGGGGCACCACGATGGGCGGCGGGGCAGCGTGCTGGCCCTGCGTCGGCGCCGCCGCGGCCGCGGCGCTCGTCACGCTGTCGCGACGGCCGCGGAGGAGGGCGCCGGAGTCCACCGAGACCGGGCTCGGGATCGGGGGCGGCGCCGCACTGGCCGCCGCGGAATCGGGACGGCGCGGCGTCCTGAGCTGCGACGCGATCAGCTCGGGCTCCTCGACGGACGTGCCGCCGAGCTTCGCGAGCAGCGTCCGGACGCGGGCGCGCGGCGGGCTCGCCCACGGGACCTCGGCCTCGGTCTCCCGCGGGGTGACCGATGGGTCCACCCGGGTCCGGTACACCACCTCGACGGTGAGCCGGCTGTAGCCGTAGCGGGAGGGATCCACCCACCCGCGGAGCCGCACCACCGAGGGGCCCAGCGCGCGTCGCGCTGCCGGGCGCATCGTCGTCGCGTCGAGCCACGGGCTCTCGACGAACCCGTCCCGCGGGGCGATCCGGACGAGCGGGATGCTGTCGGCCGCGAGCGCCGCCGCCAGCGCCTGCGTGGCGGCCGGCACCGGCATCTCGAGCTCGGTGCTCGACGCCTCGGGCCGCGGCAGGAAGGTGGGGCGCTTCGTCCCGGGATCGCAGGCGGCGCTCGCGAGCCCGGCTGCGACTGCGAGCGCGAGCACGAGTGCGATCCGGGCCCTGGGTCCGCTCACGGCCTGAGCGCCTTCCGCACTTCGTCGGCGAGCAGGTTGACGATGCCGGGCCGGCCGGCCGGCAGCTGCGGCGTGCGCACGCCATCCTGCTGGAGGTGGTCGAGCGCGCGCTCCAGGCCGAGCTGGATGCGCTCGAGCTTGGGGTGATACTGGCGTACCGCCCCGTAGCCGACGCCCGCCGCCAGCGGCAGCGGTGCGACCGCCACGGCGATGAACGGCGTGAGCACGCCGAGTATGGCCGCGGCGGCCACGCCGACCGTGAGGCTCGCGACGCCGCCGATCAGGAAGTTCCGCCGGAGGTGACGCGCGTCGGCCGCCAGGGTCACGTGCACGTACCCCGCCTCCAGCGGCATGAGGGTGGCCGCGATGACCTCGGCGCCCGAGAGCATGAATGGCTTCTTTCCCGACCCGAACGCCGCGGTGGAGCGCCGCACCGTCGCCTGGAACCCGCCGAGCGGCTCCCAGGTGATGCGCCCGGGCTGCTGCCGCTGGATGCAGAAGAGCTCGTGCGCCTCCATGTACGCGAGGAGCGCCTCGGTCACCTCCGCCTGCGTGCCGGCCACCACGCGCTGCGCGCTGGTGGACGCGGGGCCCGCCAGGCGGTCGGCCACGCCGCTCGGCGCCGCCGGCACCACGCGCGCGCGCTCCTCCACCATGGCCTGCTGGAGGTACTGCCCGGGGATGCCCACCTCGCGACCGAGGGCGAGCACCTCGTCGGGGCTCAGCCGCTCGCCGATGTCGCGCTCCGACGTCTGCAGCTCGGCGGCGCGCCGGAGGATGCGCTCGAGGGCGGCGCGGTCGATGGGGGCGTGCGGATCGGTCACGTTACTTCGGCCGCGCCGCCTCCACCGGATCGATCTTCACCTGCGGGAGCACGGCGCTCAGCGAGGGCTCGGGCAGCGCGGGGCGCTCGGGAAGCGGCGAGGCCGCGCCGCCGCCGGACGCGCCTGCGGCCAGCCCGCCCATGAAGGGGCGGAGCATGTCGATCGGGATGGGGAAGATCGTCGTCGAGTTGTTCTCCGCCGCGATCTCGGTGACGGTCTGCAGGTAGCGGAGCTGCAGCGCGGTGGGCTCCCCGGCCAGCATGCGCGCCGCCTGCGCCAGCGTCTCCGACGCCTGCAGCTCGCCCTGCGCGTTGATCACCTTGGCGCGCCGCTCGCGCTCGGCTTCGGCCTGGCGGGCCATGGCGCGCTTCATGTTCTCGGGCAGGTCCACGTCCTTCACCTCGACGGCGGAGACCTCGATGCCCCATGCCTCGGTCCGCTCGTCGATGATGCGGCGGAGGATCGCGTTGATCTTCTCGCGGTCGGAGAGGAGCTCGTCGAGCTCCACCTC
Organism: Gemmatimonadales bacterium; assembly: GCA_025935545.1. GTDB lineage: Bacteria > Gemmatimonadota > Gemmatimonadetes > Gemmatimonadales > GWC2-71-9 > JAICUF01. The sequence goes on along the minus strand of JAICVB010000052.1, from coordinate 12,470 downwards.
GCCCAGCACGGAGCGGAGGGTGGTCTGCGAGAGCTGGCTCGTGGCGTAGAGGTAGTCCTCGATCTCGATGACCACCTTCTGCGGGTCCTTCACCTTCATGTAGAGGACCGCGTTCACCCGGACGGAGACGTTGTCCCGGGTGATGACGTCCTGCGCCGGGATGTCCAGCGCCATGATGCGGAGCGACACCTTCCGCATGTTGGCGAAGATCGCGGGGATGAAGACGAGGCCGGGTCCCTTGGTCCCCCAGAACCGTCCGAGGAAGAACGACACGCCGCGCTCGTACTGCTTGAGGACGCGGAGGCTGCCGAAGGAGTACGCGACGGCGGCGGCGAGCACGATAACCAGCGGTTCCATCATCACTCCTGGTCGGGGAAGACTTCGACGATCACCGCGGCGCCCTGCCCGCCGCCGATGCACGCGCTGCCCAGCCCGTAGCGCCCGCCCCGGCGGCGGAGGGCGTGGAGCAGGTGCAGGGTGATGCGCGCGCCGGTCGCGCCGAGCGGGTGGCCCAGCGCGACGGCGCCGCCGTCCACGTTGGTGCGCGCGCGGTCGAGGCCCAGCTCCTTCTCCACCGCAAGATACTGCGCCGCGAAGGCTTCGTTGACCTCGACGAGATCCATCTGCCCGAGCGTCATCCCCGCGCGGGCGAGTGCGAGGCGCGCGGCCGGTGCCGGGCCGATGCCCATGATCGAGGGATCCACCCCCGCCACGCCCCAGGCGACGAGCCGGCCGAGGGGACGGAGGGCGCGCCGTGCGGCGAAGGCGGCGCTCGCAAGGACGAGTGCCGCGGCGCCATCGGTAATGCCGGACGCGTTCCCGGCGGTGACGATACCATCCTTCCGGAAGTACGGCGGGAGCTTCGCGAGGCCTTCGGCCGTGCTGTCGGGCCGCATGTGCTCGTCCGCCGCCCACGGCCTCGGCTCGCGCTGGCGGCGCTCGTGGATGGCGACGGGCACCACCTCGTCCGCGTACGCCCCCGCGGCCCACGCGTCGCGCGCACGCTGCTGGCTCAGGAGGGCGTACGCATCCGCCTCGGCGCGGGTGACGCCGTACTGGTCCGCCAGCTTCTCGGCCGTCTCCGCCATGGTGAGCCCGCAGCGCGCGTCGCGGAGCGCCTCCCACAGCGTATCCTCGAACGGCGCGCCGCTCCCGAGCCGAAGCCCCCACCGCGCGCCGCGCACCACGTGCGGTGCCTGGCTCATCGACTCCGTGCCGCCCGCCAGCACCACCTCCGATTCGCCAAGCCGGATCTGCTGCGCCGCCTGGATCACCGCCTCGAAGCCGGAGCCGCAGAGCCGGTTCACCGTCACCGCCGGCACCTCGACGGGAATGCCCGCCTCGAGCGCCGCGTGCCGCGCGAGGTACGCCGCGTCGGCGGAGGTCTGCAGCACGTTGCCGATGACGACGTGATCCACGTCGGCCGGCTCCACGCCCGCGCGCTCCAGGGCCGCGCGCGACGCGATGGCCGCGAGGTCGGTGGCGGACAGGTCCTTGAGCGTCCCGCCGAAGGCGCCGAAGCCGGTGCGGGCGCCGCCCAGGAAGACCGCATCGGGGCGCGGAGTCGGGGAGTTGGTCATATACTAAGGAAAGATACCGGACTGCGGGGCGGGGATCAGCCTCCCAGGGCAAATCCGCAGGTGATGCAGTGGCGCCAGCCGAGCTCGACTTCGGTGCGGCACTCGGGGCAGTGGGTCACCGACTGGCTCTGTCCGCAGTGGGGACAGAAGTTGACGATGCGGCCCGCCGGAAGCGCGCCGCCGCAGAAGCTGCAGTGGTCGGCCGCGGCGGCGGCCCGGCCTTCCTCGTCGGCCGACGCCGCGGCGCCGGTTTCCCGCGCGGGCGCGGGTGCGAGCCGCACGTCATCGAGGGGCAGAGCGTCGTCGGCGTCCACGATCTCCACCGCCGCGATCGGCGGCGGCCCCGCCGGAGACGGCGCCTCGCGCGGAGCCGGGGGAGCAGCCGGCGGCGGTGCGTAGTCCCGGTGCGGGTCCGATCCACCGCCCAGCGCGTCGGCGACCCGCCGCGGCGCGAGGATCAGGGCGGCTCCGCTCGCGCGGGCCAGGACGGCGAGGTCGGGATTGGCCGATGCGGCTTCCGACTGGAAGAGGGCCAGCGCCTCGGGGGGCTCGGTGTGCGCGAGACCACCCTCGCCTGCCGCAAGGCGGAGCAGCGCCAGCTCGTAGTCCTCGCTGGTATCGAGCTGCAGGGCGCGGCGATAGGCCCGGTAGGGCAGGATCGTGCCACTGATCTCACCGACGGTGACCGGCTGACGCAGCCGGTCGGAACCCGACGCGGCGAGCGCGCTCACGAGCTGCCGGAAGAAGCGATCGACCTCGCTCACGGTACGCCTGGGTGGTGGGGGCATCGGACGCTACCGGCCGCCGTCACGGCTGTCAAGCGAGCCACGGGTTAACGAACGGGCGCCGCCGGCGTCGAAGCAACGGTCAGGCGGCAGCGTCACCTACGCGACGGAGGATCGGAATGCGCGCTCCACTCTACGGCCTGTCCCTGGCACTCTCGGCGCTGGTCCTGCTGGCGGGCTGCGGGTCGGACGCCGCGGCACCCGGCGGCAACGAGCTCAGCGCGGCCACGGCGGCCGACGCCGGCGCCGCGGCCCAGGATGAAGTCGAGGAGGCAACGGAGTCGTTCACGGTGGGCGGGCAGCTCGACCCCGCGGCGTCGTTCGCGAGTGCCGCGCCGGCGGCGGCCCGGCCATCGGCGGCCTTCCTGCAGGACTGCGCGAGCATTGGATCGGTCACCGACACCGATGGGGATGGCGCGCCCGACAATGCCGTCTTCACCTTCGGCCTTCCCGCCTGCCACTTCGAGAACTTCCGCGGCGGCACGCTCGACCTCACCGGCGTCATCACGCTGAGCGATCCGACGCCCGCGGCACCCGACTTCGCCTGGCATGCCGACCTCGACGACTTCACCTTCGCCGCCACGAATGTGCGCTCGGAAACCTTCACCGCCGTCCGGAACGGGACCCGGGACCTGACGGGAAATGCCGATGGCCTCACCCTCGCGAACAACGTCACGACGGTCCGCACCGCGTCGGGCCATCCGGCGGTGCAGGTCACCCACAATCTGCAGCTGGCCTTCACGCCGGTGACCGCGCTCGTGCCCGACCAGCCGCTCCCGAGCGGAGCGATCACGGTGGCCGGCACGCTCACCTTCGTGCGCGACACCGTGAGCCGGACCTTCACCGTGACGACGCTGGTCCCGCTCGAGTACGACGCGAGCTGCGTCGGTCCCCGGCGCTTCCGCATCCGCGCGGGCGAGGTGCGCTGGACCCTGCCCTCCGGCGGGTCTGTGAGCGTCAGCTGGTCCGGCTGCGGCGCGCGCCCGCGCCGCGACTACGTTCCCAATCCCGCGAGCTGACCGCCAGTCCTATCCGCCACCGGCCTCCCGGTCGAACTCCCGATCGGGATCGTATCCCTCGAACATTCCCTTCGCCTGCCGCGCGGCGAGCCACTCCAGGAAGCCCGATTCCACGATCCCCGCCGACGTCTTCTGCTCGCGCGCGGCGGCGACGGCGAGGTCGTTGGCGTACTCGTTCTTGGGGTGGCCCCGATGGCCGCGCACCCAGGTGAAGCGGGTCTCGTGCAGCCGGGCCGACTCGACCAGCGCCTGCCAGAGATGGAGGTTCTCGATCGGGCCGCCCTTCCGCTTCCAGCCGCGCGCCTCCCATCCCGGCGCCCACTCGTTCATCCCCTTCACGAGATACTCGGAGTCGGAAACGATCAGCACGCGGAGCCTGGCGCCCTTGCCCGCCAGGAGGCGGAGCGCCGCGACGGCGCTGCCGAGCGCCATGCGGTTGTTGGTGGTGGCGGGGGAGTGGATGTACACGTCGCGGCGCTGGACGCCGGAGGCGGTGCGGATCTCGATGAGCCCGCCGCCGCCGCCGGGGTTGTCGCCCTCGCGGCCATTGCCGAGGCAGCTCTCGTCGAGATGGAGGACGGCGACGGGAAGGGGCGCCACTAGTCGCCGATCACGTGGAAGTCGTCGATGTCGGTGAGCAGGAAGGTGAGCTCCTCACCGGTCATCGGCAGGTGGCCGACGAAGGCTTCCCTGGTGCCGACCGACGTCATGCGGCGCGCGACCACGATGTACTCGGTGCCGCGGCGGCTGAGCGCCACGCGAAGCCCGCGCCGGGACGCGCTCTCCAGCCGGTCCATCCGCTCCGGCGTCCAGCGGAGCGGCGTCACGCCGCGCGGGCCACGTGGATCGTGCCCCGCTCGCCGGCCACGAGCCGGCCGACGGTGGCGCAGGCGGGGGTGCCTTCCCGGCGGAGCGCCGCGAGGAGCGCGTCGTGGTTCTCCGGCGGCACAGAGAGGAGCAACCCTCCCGAGGTCTGCGCGTCGCAGCAGATGATCCGGTCGGCATCGGAGAGCGCCGGATCCCAGGTGACGGCGGTGGCCGCCGCCAGGTTCCGCCGGGTGCCGCCGGGGATGAAGCCGCGGCCCACCAGGTTCCTCACGTGCGGCAGGACCGGCAGCTCGTCCACGAAGAGCTCGGCCGCGAGGCCGCTCGCGTTCACGATGTGCGTCAGGTGCCCGATGAGCCCGAACCCGGTGACGTCGGTGGCGGCGCTGATGCCGGCCTCGCGCGCGGCACGCGCGGCGCCGTCGTTGAGGGTCGTCATGGACGCGACGGCTTCCATCATCCCGGTCTCCAGCAACGCGTCGCGCTTGAGCGCCGTCGAAAGGACCCCGGTACCCAGCGGCTTGGTGAGCACGAGCAGGTCGCCCGCGCAGCCGCCGGCGTTGGTGAACATCTCTCCCGGATTCACCTCGCCGATCACCGCCATGCCGAACTTCGGCTCGGCGTCGTCGATCGAGTGGCCGCCGAGGATGGGGCAGCCTCCCTTCCGGGCCACCTGTGCCGCGCCGCGCAGCACTTCGCCCAGCACCTCGAACGGCAGGGTATCGCGGGGCCATCCCACGATGTTGAGGGCGAAGAGGGGGCGGCCTCCCATGGCGTACACGTCGCTCATCGCGTTGGCGGCGGCGACGGCGCCCCAGGCGGCCGGATCGTCGAGGATCGGGGTGAAGAAGTCGAGGGTGGCGACGAGGGCGCGGTCGGGCGACAGCTGGTAGATGGCGGCGTCATCGCGCGTCGCCGCGTCCACCAGCACGCGCGCGTCGTCCACCACGGGAAGGTGCCGCAGCACCTCCGCCAGCTCGGCGCTGCCGAGCTTGCACGCGCAGCCGGCGCCGTGCGACAGCGAAGTGAGCCGGACGGGAGCCGGTGCGGGAACGGGGTGCGCCATATCGCCCTCGATCAGGGGGGTGCGGCGTAAGCTATACGGCGGGAGGGGCGGGGCAATGTGGCGGCGCCGCGACCACATCGGCATGCAATCCGTCGCGCTACCGGAGCCTCCACCAGAGGAGCGCGCCGGCGCCGACGACCCGGAGGATGCCGGCGAGGGTGGCGCGGGCGCGCTTCCCCGGCGGCACGGCGTTGCGCTGCCCGCTGCGGAGCGGACCCGGCCATTCCATCAGGACGCCGAGCAGGGCGAAGACGATGATCCAGCCGCCGCTCCCGAGGCTCGCGAACCAGAGCGCGCCGAAGAGGCTCAGGATCAGCGCCTCGCCCACGTAGACCTGTGCCGGCGCGCGGAGCCAGCCGCCGGCGTTGCTCCCGCGCTCGAGGCGTGCCGCGACGACTTCCCAGACGAGGAACCAGACGGCCACCAGCAGCCACCCGAGCACGATCCCGGTGAGCGCCACCGGTTACCAGGAGCGGCGGATCGAGTCGGCCTTCATGAGGTTGCCGCGGAGCATCACGCGGTCGATCGCGCGGGTGTTGGTGATGTCGGCCAGCGGATCCGCCCGCAGCACGACGAGGTCGGCCACACGGCCCGGTGCGACGACCCCCAGCGAGTCGGCGCCGATGAGGCGGGCGGCGTCGCGCGTGGCGGCGATGATCGCGGCGTTGGTGGTGAGCCCCGCCCGCACCAGCAGCTGCAGCTCCTCGTGCTCGCTGTAGCCGGGGATGAGCATCTGGTTGGAGGCGTCGGTCCCGGTCGCCACGATCCCGCCGGCGGCGCGGAAGAGGCGGATGAAGAGATCCTGGACCGGCCGGCCCTTCCGGAAGGCGTCGAAGTCGGCCGCGGTCCAGCTGGCCCGGCGAATCATGTCGGGGGTGTTCCAGCGGGCCTTCTCGGAGTCGGGGACCGCGGCCAGCGACGGCTCGCGGTAGATCAGCGAATCGTCGAGGCGGCTGAAGGTCTCGTGGAGGACGAGGGTCGGCACCAGCACGACCTTCTGCCGCGCGAGCCCGGCCGCCACGCGGGCGAGCTGCGCGGAGTCGAGTCCCGCCCAGCTCCGCTCGAACCAGGTCCAGCCGGCAAAGAAGCCGCGCTGGTGCGCCGCGTAGAAGGGAGCCGGATCGTCCACCGCCGCTTCGGGCACGCCGCTCAGGTGCTCGATGGACGACACGCCGATCGAGGCGGCCGTGAGCGCGTCGGTAAGCCCGAGATGCGCCGCGATCCGGAGGTTGAAGCTCTTCGCCTCCTCCGCGATGGCCCGGAGCAGGGGCGGTGTGATCCGGGTGTACACCTTCAGGTAGTCCACGCCGGCCACGGCGAGACGGTCCACGTCCTTCCGCGCCGCGCTGGCGTCGGGCGCCGGGAGCGCGTCGGGATAGGTGGTCGGCACGCCGTCGATCATGGCGCCCGCGGCATAGATGCGCGGGCTCGCGAAGCTGTTGAGCGCCGCGCCCTGCCGGAGCGCGAGGGCGGTGTCGAGCTGGTTGTGGAGGTCGCGCAGCGCCGTCACGCCCCAGCCGATGTAGCGGGGCAGGGCCCAGCGCGCCGCGTGCGCGTGCACGTCGATGAGGCCGGGGATGATCCAGCGGCCGCTCACGTCCACCTGCTCGGTGTGCTTCGGCATCCTGAAGCCGTCGCGGGAGGCCACGGCCTCGATGCGCGTGCCGCGGATGACCACGACCGCGTTCCGGAGCGGCGGGCCGCCGGTGCCGTCGATCACCGTCGCGCCGACCAGCGCGATCCCGGCCGGCCCCTTGTCGCGGCAGCCGAGGACGGTGAGCGCGGCGGCGAGGACGACGGCCGCGCGCGGCAGGGTCAGGCGGAATGGGGCAGGCATCGGTCGTGGAAGGTGTGACCGCAGGGCGGTCCGTGCAAGGTGGCGCGGTGTTTTATTAGGTCATGACTCAGCAACCGATCTCCTCGTACGGCCTGATCGGCGACATGCGGACCGCGGCGCTCGTGGGGCTCGACGGGGCGATCGACTGGTGCTGCCTGCCGCGCTTCGACAGCGGCAGCGTGTTCGCGGCGCTGCTCGATCCCGAGCGGGGCGGGACGTGGTCAGTGCGCCCCGCGACGGCCTGGCGCTCGACGCAGCGCTACGTGGCCCGCACCAACGTCCTCGAGACCACCTTCGAGACCCGGACCGGGCGCGTCGTCCTGACCGACTTCATGCCCGTCGCGGCCGACGGCCGCCCGGCGGGCGAGCGTCCCGAGATCCACCGCCGCGTCCGCTGCACCCGCGGGCAGGTCGAGATGCGCATGGTCTTCATGCCGCGCTTCGACTACGCCTCGCGGTCCACCCGCCTCGAGCCCCTGGCGGGCGGGCTCATCGCGACCGACCGCACCGACCAGGTCGTGACCCTCACCAGCGCCCGCCCCTTCCAGTGGAGCCTCGAGTACGGGACCGCCACGACCACGTTCCAGGTGGAGCGCGGCCTCGACCGCTGGCTCGTGCTCCGCTACGACGACGACGACGTCTATCCCGCCGATCTGTACGAGAGCGGCGAGAAGCTCGACGTCACCGTGGAGTTCTGGCAGCGCTGGTCGGCCGGCGTGCGGTACACCGGGCCCTACCGCAGCATGGTCAAGCGTTCGGCGCTCGCGCTCAAGCTGCTGACCCACGCGGGGAGCGGCGCCATCATCGCCGCGCCGACCACCTCGCTGCCGGAGACGCTGGGGGGAAGCCGGAACTGGGACTACCGCTTCGTCTGGCTTCGCGACGCGGCCTTCACGCTCGAGGCGCTGGATGCCGTGGGCCACCACGCGGAGGCGGACCAGTTCATGCGCTTCCTCAAGCGCGTGTGCCGCCACGAGGGGGGCGGCCATCTGCAGATCATGTACGGCATCGACGGGCGGCGTGACCTGGTGGAGCGCCAGCTGGAGCACCTGTCGGGCTACCGGAACTCGCCGCCGGTCAGGATCGGCAACGGCGCCGCGGGCCAGCTCCAGCTCGACGTGTATGGCGAGGTGCTCGAGACGGCGGACCGCTGGCGGCGGCACCACGGGATGAGCGAGGGGACGTGGCGGGTGCTGCGGCCGCTGGTGGACTGGGTCGCGTGCCACTGGCGGCAGCCCGACTCCGGGATCTGGGAGGTCCGGGGCGAGATGCGGCACTACGTGTTCAGCAAGGTGATGAGCTGGGTGGCGCTCGATCGCGGCGTGACGATGGCGGAGCAGCTCGGCCTCCCCGGCGACGTGGCCGGGTGGCGCCGGGAGCGCGACGCCCTCCACGCCGAGATCATGGCGCGGGGCTGGAGCGACTCGGCCGGGGCGTTCACGCAGTCGTACGATGACGCGGCGCTGGATGCGGCGGCGCTCGCGATCCCGATGGTGCGGTTCCTTCCGTGGCAGCATCCGCGCGTGGTGAGCACGGTGCGCGCGATCCAGCGGGGGCTCACGACGCCGGACGGCGAGCTGGTGTATCGCTACCGGAGTCCCGACGGGCTGGAGGGGGAGGAGGGAGCCTTCTCGATCTGCACCTTCTGGCTGGCGCAGGCGCTGGCGGGGATCGGCGACCGCGACACCGCTGACCGCGTGATGCGGCGCATGCTGCGCCATGCGAACCACGTGGGGCTCTATTCGGAGGAGATCGATCCCGCGACCGGGGAATTCCTGGGGAACTTCCCCCAGGCGTTCACCCACATCGCGCTCATCAACTGTGCGACGGCACTCGCGCGGCCGGCCGGCGCCGGCCGCGCACGCTCCGGCTAGCGGCGGCGCCGGCCCGACTTCTTCGCGGACTTCCGCGAGCCCTTCTTCGCGCTCTTCCGGGTGCTCTTCTTCGCCGTCCTGCGCGCGGCTTTCTTCGCGCCCTTCCGGGCCCCCTTCTTCGGGGCCTTCCTCGCCGTCTTTCGTGCGCTCTTCTTGGCGCTCTTCTTCCCGCTCTTCTTCCCGCTCTTCTTCGCGGCCTTCTTCGCGCTCTTCTTCGGGCTCTTCTTCATGCTCCTGCCGCCGGTCCGCGCGCCCGACGTCTTCGCGGCCTTCCGCCGCGTCCCGGCGTTCGCTCCCCGGTCCCCGCCGTTCCGTCCTTCCGTCCTTCCACCCCTCCGTGCTTCCGTCGCCGCCTCCCCCATCCCCCCCGCATCGGTGTCCATCCACCCGCTATCCCCGTAGCTCGGCACCGGGCTCGCCGGCATCGGCGCCGGCTCGTTCGACATCGGCGTCTCGTCCATCCACCCGGCGCTCTGCCAACCCGAATCGGAATCGTCTCGGTGGGACATCGGAACTCCTCGTCGGTTGCGCGGCGCGACTGGCCGCTGGTCGGCGGCGCGCGCGGCGCCGCGGTACTGCCCCATCGCCCAACTAACTTGCACTTCTTCATCGGTAGTGCAAGCGCGCGCCACCTGCCGGGCGCCCCGCCAGTCACTATTATTGGGGCCGTCGGGCCGGCCCGCGCCCGATCCCTCACCAGCAAGGCCAGTCGCATGCGTGTCCGGCCCAAGTCGTTGCAAGGCCGCGTGTTGGGTGCGCTCATCCTGGCGCTCCCCGGCGCCGCCGCCACCCCGCTGCGGGCGCAGGGGGTAGCGGAGCTGCAGGTCACGCCCTCATCCGTCACGGTGCAGGTCGGCCGGAAGCAGACGCTCTTCGTGGCTGCGTTCGACGCGCAGGGGAACGTGCTGCCCACGGCGCGCTTCGCATTCCGCTCGTCCGATTCGTCGGTGGCGCGGGTGGACGGGGAAGGCGTGGTGGTGGGAATCACCCCCGGACTCGCGCGGGTGGACGTGCTGTCGCAGAACCGGCGCGTCGCGGTGGCCGTCTTCGTGACCGCGCCGGGAGCGGCCGCGGGAACGCCGCCGACCGCCGCCGAGCCGTCGGTGAGCCCGCCGGCCCCCGCACAGCAGACCCCCGGAAAGCCGGCGCCGGCCGCGCAGGCCGATGCCCCCGCGCCAGCCGCGCTCCGGCTCGACCCCGCCACGCTCCTGCTCCTCCCCGGTGAGTCGCTCCGCCTGTCGACGATCTTTGCCGCACCGGACGGATCGGCGGCCGATGCCGTGCCGCTCAGCTGGCGCGCGCTCCGGCCGGCGGTGGCAAAGGTGAGCGTGGACGGCACCGTCACCGGCGTCGCGCCGGGTGACGCGATCATCCAGGCCAGCGGGCCGCGGGGGCTCTCGGCCACCGCGGCCGTCACCGTCGCGACCGGCGACTTCGCCCTGGCGCCGGCCGCGATGGTGCACGGGCCCGGCGCCCTCGACACCATTCGCGCGATCGTGCCCGCGCAGGGGAACCGCGCCGTTGGCGGGGGCCTCTCCTGGCGCGCGGCCGACAGCACCGTCGCCCGCGTGGGACCGACCGGCATCGTGCAGGCCGTCGCCGCCGGCGAGACCGACATCATCGCGAGCGGATTCGGCCAGGATCGGCGGGCGCACATCACCGTCTACCGCCGGCCCGAGATTCTCATCCTCTCGCCGCGGCCATCCGCCGGCGCCGTCATGGTGCCGCTCTCCGGCACGGTCGTCCTCGGTGTCAGGCCGCTGGCGGCGGACTCGAGCCCGGTTCCCCAGGCGCCGGTCGCATGGGAGGTGGGCGACAGCACGATCGTGACTCTCGACCGTGCCACCGGCCGCGTCACCGGCCGCGCCCTCGGCACCACGAGCGTCGCGGCGCGGGTGGAGGGCTTCGAGCCCGCGCTCTGGGTGGTGACGGTAATGTCGGGCGACATCGCCTTTGCCGCGCCGCGGATCGGGCTCGCGGCCGGTGAGTCGACGACCCTGGTTCCCCGCTACGCCGACAGCGCGGCCGGCTCGCTCGCGAGCCGCTTCGACTGGACCTCCGATCACCCCGGCGTCGCGACGGTGGGCCCGGACGGCGTGGTGAGTGCGGTCGCTCCCGGCCGCACCGTCATCACCGCCTGGGCGCCGTGGGGGCGCACCGCCGCCGCGGATCTCATCGTGACCGGCGACCTGCTGGTGTCGAGCGATCGCGCCGGCCGCGGGGTCGGGATCTACCAGCTCCGCACCGCCGCACCCGATTCGCTCGTTCCGGTCCTTGCCGACACGGCGACGAACGTGCAGGCGGCCTGGTCCCCCGACCGGACCAGGATCGTGTTCAGCTCGAACCGCGGCGGCGATTTCGATCTCTACCTGATGGACGCCGACGGCACCGCCATCCGGCCGCTCGCGCCCGCCCCGGGCACCGACGGCGAGCCCGCCTGGTCCCCCGACGGCAAGCGCATCGTCTTCTCCTCGGCCCGGGGCGGCAGCCAGCAGATCTGGTCGGTTGGCTCCGACGGCCTGGACCTCCGCCAGCTCACGACCGCGGCCGGCGCCAGCGCGGCTCCCTCATTCTCGCCCGACGGCCGCACCATCGCCTTCGTCTCCTCGCGCGACGGCAACTACGAGGTCTACCTCATGGACGCCGACGGCGGCAGCCAGCGCCGGATGACCACGACCGGCACCCGCGAGCTCGCGCCGCACTTCCTCGCCGACGGCTCGCTCGCCTGGGCGGTGGATCGCGGCGCGCGCGGGGGATCGTCCATCCTGCGCGAGGCCGGCGCCGCCACGGCCGCGCTGGCCGAGATGCCGGCGACGGTGCTTTCCTGGTCGCCGTCGCGCGATGGGCGGACGATCGCGGTGGTGACGGGGCGGAGCGCGGGCCGCGGCCGCACCGCCTATGCCCTCTCGGTGGTGCCGGTCTCGGGCGGCGCGGCGGGGCCGATACCGCTCCGGCCGGCCGAGCAGCCGGTGACGCCGTCCTTCTGATGCGCGCGCTCACGCTCACGGCGCCGCGCGGCATCGATGCGCTCGAGGTCGGGGATGTGCCCGAGCCCGTGATCGCCCATGCCGACGAGGTCCGCATCCGCGTCGCCGCGGCGGCAATCAACCGGCTCGACCTGATGCTGACCGGCGGCCTCCCCGGCGTGTCGCTCGTCCTTCCGCACATCGTGGGAACCGACGCCGCCGGCACCGTGGAGTCGGTGGGCCCGGGCGTCACCGCCTTTGCGCCGGGCGACCGCGTGATGGTGAACCCGGGCATCTCCTGCGGCCGCTGCGACGCCTGCCTCTCCGGCGACCAGCCCCTCTGCGACCGCTTCGGGATCCTCGGCGAGCACCGCGCGGGGACCGCCGCCGAGTTCCTCGTCGTGCCGTCGGCGAATGTCGCCCGCGTGCCCGACGGGATGGGTTGGGCGCAGGCCGCGGCGTTCTCGCTGGCGACGCTGACGTCGTGGCGGATGCTCGTCACCCGCGCGCGCGTGCGG
>JAICVB010000075.1 GCA_025935545.1 Gemmatimonadales bacterium | reverse complement strand
CCCAGCGCGCGGATGGCCGCCTCGAACCGCGACTGCTGGATCTCGAGGGAGTCACCACCCGCGTCGGCGGAGTGAAAGTGGCTGCAGACGCCCTCGTAGCCCGCCGCGTCGCGGAGCCGCGCGGCCAGCGCCGCGATCGCTGCCCCGTCGTCGAAGGGGACGCCGGCCCGGCCCATGCCGGTGTCCACCCCGATGTGGAACGGCCGGCCGCCGGTGCGTGCCCGCCATTCATCGAGGAGCAGCGGGTCGCCAATCACCGGCCGCAGCTCGTGACGGGCCATCGCCGCGATCCAGGGCGCGATGAGCGGAGTGAAGACGACAACCGGCCGGCCGATGCCGGCCGACCGGAGCTCCATCCCCTCCTCGACGGTCGCGACGCCGTAGCCCCACGGGTCCACCGCCTCCAGCGCCCGCGCGGCGACGACGGCGCCGAGACCGTAGCCATTAGCTTTGACCATCGGGAGGAGCCGGGCGCCGGAAATCTCCGCCAGCCGCCTCGCGTTGGCGACGATGGCCGCGGGATCGACATCGACCCACGCGCGCGGACAGCGTTCGGCATTCCCGGAAGGTGACGTCACGACGGCCGGAATGATATCCGTCTCCGGAGACTAAATGCAAGAGAATTCAGCGCTTGGACGTGTCATGGCCCTGGTCCGTGATCTGCGGGTACGCTGTGCCTGGGACCGGGTCCAGACCCGTGAATCGCTGCGACCGTACCTGGTGGAGGAGGTGCTCGAGCTCGACCAGGCCATCGCCGCCGGCGAGGCGGATGCGATCCGGGACGAGACCGGCGACTTCCTCCTCCACCTGGCCTGGCAGCTGGTGCTGGGTGAAGAGCGGGGCGAGTTCACCCCCTCGGACCTCGCCGATCATGTCGAGCGCAAGATGCATCGCCGCCATCCGCACCTCTTCGAGCAGGGCGCACCCGAGCCGTGGGAGCGCCTCAAGCGTCGGGAGCATCGTCGCGGGACGCTGAGCGGGATCCCCGCCGCACTGCCGGCGCTCCTCATGGCGTGGCGGCTGCAGGAACGGGCGGCGGCGGTCGGGTTCGACTGGCCGGACGCGAGCGGTCCCGCGGCCAAGGTGCGTGAGGAGCTGAGCGAGGTGGAGGTCGAGCTCGCCGGCGGTGCGGCGGCGGAGCTCATCGAGGAGGAAATCGGCGACCTGCTCTTCGCGGTGGTGAACCTGGCCCGGAAGGCGGGCGTCCACCCCAACGGGGCGCTGGAGCGGGCCAACCGGAAATTCCGCGAGCGGTTCAGCGCGGTCGAGGCGCTCGCGGCGGAGCGGGGGCTGTCGCTGGACGATGCCGGGCTGGAGCGGCTCGACGCGCTGTGGGATGAGGTGAAGCGGGCGGGCGGGTCAGGCGCGCCCGCGTGAGGCGAGCGCGGTAGCCAGCCGCTGTGCCGCCGCCCTCAGCTCCTCGATCTCGGGGTGACCCGGATCGATCGCGCCGGAGACGATCTCGTCGCCGATGTTGGCGCAGACGTCGATCGCGCGGCGGATCCGGAAGCGCTCGAGCGCGCCGCTCTCGCCCGACGAGGCCGCGGCCATGATGGCCCAGATGCGGAGGCGGAGGTCGTCCACGCCCATCTTGAGGTCCTCCAGGCCTTCTCCCCCGATGTCGCCGCGGCTGAGCTGCGCTTCGATCGTCTGCAGCGACGCGCGCATGGCGCTGATCTGTGCCCGGGGACCGTGCGTGGACATGACTGCCTCCAGGATGAAGGCCACCGCTCAGGGGAAGAGGCGGTGGATCTGCCGCGGAAAGGCGATCGCCTCGCGAATGTGGCTCAGTCCGCAGATCCACGCCACCGTTCGCTCGAGCCCCAGGCCGAAGCCGGAGTGTACGAAGGTACCATAGCGGCGGAGGTCGAGATACCAGCCATAGGCGCTGGGATCGAGGCCCTGGGCCACGATGCGCGCGAGGAGCTTGTCGTAGTCGTCCTCGCGCTGTGAGCCGCCGATGATCTCGCCATAGCCCTCGGGTGCGAGGCAGTCGTTGCCCAGCACCGTGCGCGGATCGTCGGGGTTCTCCTTCATGTAGAACGCCTTCACCTCGCGCGGGTAGTTGAAGACGAAGACCGGCCGGTCGAACTCCCGGGCCAGCAGCGTTTCGTCATCGCCGCCCAGGTCCCGGCCCCACGTGATGTCGGAGCCTAGCGCGTTGAGCTTCGCGACGGCGTCGGTGTAGGAGATCCGGGGGAACGGCGCCTGCACCCGCTCGAGCGGCGCGGTGTCGCGCTCCAGCTCGCGGAGCTCCGCGCTCCGCCGCTCGAGGGCGCGCCCGACGATGTAGCTGACGAACTCCTCCTGGAGCCGCATGTTGTCGTTGGAGTCGTTGAACGCCACCTCGGGCTCGACCATCCAGAACTCGGTCAGGTGGCGCCGGGTCTTCGACTTTTCGGCGCGGAAGGTGGGGCCGAAACAGTAGATCCGCCCGAGCGCCGCGGCCGCCGCCTCGCCGTAGAGCTGGCCGGTCTGGCCCAGGTAGGCCTTGCCCAGGTCGAAGTAGTCGGTGGAGAAGAGATTGCCGGCTTCCTCGCCGATCGAGCCCGTGAGGATGGGCGTGTCCACCAGCACGAAGTCGCGGGCATAGAAGAAATCACGGATGGCCTGCACCACCTCGTGCCGCACCCGGGCAATGGCGACCTGCCGGCGGCTCCGGAGCCACAGGTGTCTATGCTCGAAGAGGTACGACGTCCCATGTTCCTTGGGAGTGATCGGAAAGTCGGTGCTCGGTCCCGTCACCGTGAGGTCGCGAATGGTGAGCTCGAACCCGCCTGGCGCGCGCGCATCGGCGCGGACGGTGCCGGTGACCGCGACCGCGGTTTCCTGCGTCAGGCCGCCGAAGCGCTCCCAGACCGCGGGGTCCACCTCCTTCTGCGCCAGCACGCCCTGCAGCAGGCCGGTGCCGTCGCGCAGGACGAGGAACGCGATCTTCCCGCTCGAACGGGTCGTCGCGATCCAGCCGCGCACCGTCACCTGCTGGCCCACGAATTCGCCGAGCTCGCTGATGCGCACCGTCGTCATGCAACGTCCATGCTGAAGGGAGTGGGTCGCGGAGCGTTGAGTCTAGCGGCGCTGCTCTGGAGCGTCAACGCGAGCTGCGTCAACTTCCACCCCGGTCCGCTCGCGCTGCCGCCGGAGCAGGCGGGCGCGCCGCCCGCGCTCCGCTGGACCACGCACGCGGGGCGCGCGATCGCGGCGCCGGTCGGCGTCGATTCGGCGTCGATCTACGCGGCCGGCGTGGACCGCGTGGTCCGCGCCATCTCGATCGACAGCGGGCGCGTGCGCTGGAGCTTTCGCCTCACGGGGTCGGTACTCGAGGGGGTGGTACGCGCCGACTCGTCGGTGTACGTGGCGAGCGCGCGGCCGGAAGGAAACCTGCTCGCGCTCGACGCGCGCACCGGCCGGAAGCGCTGGAGCACGCGGGTCGGCGCCCCGGCCGGTCCCGTCTCGCTCGTCGGCGGCGTCCTCGTCCTGCCGCTCCGCTCGGGCGATCTGCTCGGCGTCACCCCGGCGGACGGCGTCATCCGATGGCGGCGGCGCGTGGGCTACGCGCGCAGCGGCGCGGTCCCCGCGGCCGGCGCCGCACTCATCGCCTCCTTCGATTCCCTCTTCCGCGTCTCCATCGCGGACGGCCGCGTCCTCCACCGGCGCGCGTCGCCCGGCGTCGTGCTCGCGGCCTGGCGGACGGTGGGCCCGCTGATCATCGGGGCGACGACCGACTCGTCACTCGTGGCGCTCGACGCCGCGAGCCTGGCGGCCGCCTGGCGGGCTCCGCTCGACGCACCGGTCTTCGCGACGCCCGCCGTCCGCGGCGACACGATCTTCGTCGCCACGCGCATCGGCAGCATCTATCGCGTCCTCGGCTCCACCGGCGCATCGGTCCGGCTGGCGCGGCTCGGGTGGCCGCTCACGGCCGGCCCGGTGCTGCTCGATTCCCTGCTGCTCGTCGGCGGCGCCGACGGAACGGTGCGGGCACTGGACCGGGCGGGCCACGATGTCTGGCGGGTCGCCATGTGGCGGCCGGTGGACGTCCCGCCCATCGCGCTCGAGCGGGGACTGCTCATGATCGGCGGCAACGGCGACTTCCACCTCTACGCGCGATGATGCGACACGCCCTCGCCCTCGCCGCGGTCCTCGCCGCCGCGTCGCCGGCCGCCGCCCAGCAGCCCACGCGCGCCGCGACGCACGTTCCCGCGGTCGTGAGCTACGGCAAGTGGCTCCTGGTGGGCGGCGCCATCGGTTTCAATCTCGCCGCGCTCCGGCAGCACCGCCTGGCCGACGACAGCTTTTCGGAGCTGGCCGAGATCTGCACCGCCGCCGACCATGCGCGCTGCGACACCGGCCCCGATGGGAGCTATCTCGACCCCGGCGCGGAGGCGATCTACCAGCGCACCCTCCAGGCCGACCGCCGGGCGCGCGTGTGGCTCTTCGCCGGCGAGACGGCGCTCCTGGGCTCCGCCGCGATGTTCGTCTGGGAGCTGTCACGACCGCATGGCCGGGATCCCGACATTCCCTTCACCCCGCGCGTCGGCATGAGCGGCGGGCGCACCACGCTCGGGCTCGAGATTCCCTTCTAGCCGACCCGGAAGAGCTCCGCGGCGCGCGGATAGCGCGAGAGGGCCCGCTCCCGGAGCCGCTGGTTCTCCGGCCGCTGCAGCGCGGCGTCGGACGCGATGATCCGGGCGGCCAGCTCGCGCGCCCGGCCGAGCAGGTCCTCGTCGCCGGGCAGCCGCGCGTGCCGCACCTCGAAATCGCCCGACTGCCGCGCGCCGATCAGGTCTCCCATCCCGCGCTCGGCCAGGTCGAGCTCGGCGATGCGGAACCCGTCGTCGGTGTTCGCAAAGGCGGTGAGCCGCTCCGGGATGGTCTCGCCCGCCATGAGGATGCAGAAGCTGTTTCCCGTTCCCCGGCCGACCCTCCCGCGGAGCTGATGCAGCTGCGCCAGCCCGAAGCGGTCCGGATGCTCGATGAGCATCGTGGTCGCATTGGGCACGTCGATCCCGACCTCGATCACGGTGGTCGCGACCAGCACGTCGATCTCGCCGGCGCGGAACCGGCGCATCACGTCATCCCGCTCCGCCGGCTTGAGCCGGCCGTGCACCAGCCCCACGTGGAGCGAGGGCCACCGCCCCGCGAGGGCGTCGGCCATCGTCGTCGCCGCCCGGAGATCGGCGCGCTCCGACTCCTCGATCACCGGCAGCACGACGTACGTCTGCCGGCCCTCCGCCGCCTCCGACGCCACGAACTCGAGGACCCGCTCGCGCTGGGCCTGCGTCCGCACCGCGGTGCGGATGCCGCCCCGTCCCGGCGGCCGCTCCCGCAGGGTGGACACGTCGAGATCGCCATACAGCGTGAGCGCCAGCGACCGGGGAATCGGCGTCGCCGTGAGCAGCAGGACGTCGGGCGCGGCGCCTTTCCCCACGAGCGCGGCGCGCTGCTCCACGCCGAAGCGGTGCTGCTCGTCGATGACTGCCAGGCCGAGCCGACGGAAGGCGGTGCTCTCCTGCACCAGCGCGTGGGTGCCGATGGCCAGCCGCGCGGCGCCGCTCGCGAGCGCCTGCCGCGCGGCCTTCTTCTCCGCCGCCGTCTGCCGCCCGAGGAGGAGTTGCGGGCGGATGCCCAGCGGATCAAGCAGGCGCTCGAGCGTGGCCGCGTGCTGCTCCGCCAGGAGCTCGGTGGGCGCCATCAGGGCCGCCTGGAAATCGTTCTCCAGCGCGAGCAGCATCGCGAAGAGCGCCACCACCGTCTTGCCCGTTCCCACGTCGCCCATCAGGAGGCGGTGCATCCGGCGCGGCGCCGTCATGTCGGCCGTGATCTCGGCGAGGGCCCGCTCCTGGTCGGCGGTGAGCGCCCACGGCAGCGACGCGGCGAGCCGGCGCGTGAGATCGTCACGCGGCTCGAAGGCCACCCCGGAGCGCTGCCGCTTGGCCAGCTCGCGGGCGCGGGTGAGCGTGAGCTGGAGGTCGAGCAGCTCGTCGAAGGCGAGGCGTCGGCGCCCGAGCTCCGCCGCGGCGGAGGATTCGGGCCGGTGCACCGCGCGGAGCGCGTCGTCCAGTGCCGGGAGGCCGAGCGAGCGGCGGACTGCCGCGGGAAGGGGGTCGTGCGCCAGCGGGATCAGCTCGTCGAGGTGCCGGTCGATCAGCCCGCGGATCACCTTGTGGCTCAGGCCCTCGGTGGCCGGATAGACCGGCAGGACCTTTCCCGCGCTCAGCGGGTCCGCCTCGCCGTCACCCTCGGTGAGGATGATGTATTCCCTCGGCGCCATCTGCCGGCCGTGATAGAACCGCACCGGTCCCGACACGAGCAGCGTCTGGCCCACCGCGATCGTCCGGTCGAGGAAGGCCTGGCCCGGCCAGACGCACTCGAGCACGCCGGAGTCGTCCCGGAGCACCGCGTGGAAGATCCGGAGGCCGCGCCGCGTCGGCAGCACGCCCTTCGCGACGACACGTCCCACGCAGGCCACCTCGGCGCCGACCTCCGCGCGCGCGAGCGGGGTCACGCTCGACGCATCGATGTAGCGACGCGGGAGGTGCCAGAGGAGGTCCTGCGCGGTGCGGATGCCGAGCCGGCCGAGCGCTTCGGCGCGGCGCTCGCCGATGCCCTTGAGGAACTTGACCGGGGTGTCGAGCCGGACCGCGCTCACACCACGAGGTTCTCGGCGAACTGCTGCGGGTCGAACGGGATGAGGTCGTCGGGCTGCTCGCCCAGGCCCAGGAAGCGGATGGGAAGGTTGAGCTCGCGGCGGAGCGCGGCGACGGCGCCGCCCCGCGCGCTGCCGTCGAGCTTGGTGACGATGAGGCCGGTGGGCTGTACCGCGCGCGCGAAGAGCCGGCCCTGCTGCACCGCGTTCTGCCCCACCGTGCCGTCGAGCACGAGGAGCGTTTCGTGCGGGGCACCCGGGAGCTTGCGGCCGATCACGCGGACGACCTTGCCCAGCTCCTCCATCAGGCCTTCCTGCGTGTGCAGGCGGCCCGCCGTGTCGATGATGACGGTGTCGGCGCCGCGCGACGCCGCCGCCCCGATGGCGTCGAACGCGACCGCGGCCGGATCACCGCCCGGCGCGCCCGCGACGCAGTCGAGGCCGAGCCGCTCGGCCCACTCCTGCAGCTGGGCGATCGCCCCGGCGCGGTAGGTGTCGGCCGCGGCGAGGAGCACACGCCGGCCCTCGCGGGTGAGGCGGCGGCCGAGCTTGGCGACGGAAGTCGTCTTGCCGACGCCGTTCACGCCTACGACCAGGATCACGGTCGGGCCCTGGGCGGCGCGCGCGATCGCCCCCGGATCGCCCGGGCTCTCGAGGAGTGCCGCGAGCCGTGCGGCCAGCTCGCGCCGAAGATCCGGCTCCGTCTTGAGCCGGCCGGCACGCACCTCGCCCTCGAGCGCCTCGGTCAGCTCCACCGCAGTGGACACGCCGAAATCCGACTCGATCAGCAAGCGCTCGAGGGCCTCCAGGTCCGACGCGTTGAGGCCGCGCATGAGCGCGCCCACATCGGTCATCGCCAGCCGCTTGATGCGGCTCCAGATCCCCTGCTTCGGCCGATCGCCGACTCGATTCGCCATGCACGTCCCCGTTTCGGTTACCGCAGTCCCATGCGCCGCCGCGCGATCCATTCCGCCGCGAGGGCGGCGATGCCGACGCCGAAGAGCCAGATCCAGTCGCGCGGCACGGAGTGGCCCGGCGCAGCGGCTACGCGACCCGCGTGGTTCGAGAGCCGGACCTCGGACGGAAACCATTCGTCCGAGTACGTCTCGACGGCCACGATCCCGCCGCCGCCCCCGCCCAGCCGGTAGCGGTACGTCCCGACCGGAAGGGCGAGCGACGCGCGGCCCGCGCCATCGAAGCGGAGGGTATCGGCGCCGCCCTCCGCCCATGTGATGGCCACGTCGCGGGGCGCGCCGGGTGCCACCCACTCGAAGAGCACGGGCCTTCCGTTCTCCACCACGCCCCGGACCGGCCGGGCGACGCCCCGGGTGGTGTCGGCCGCGCCCAGCAGCCAGCTGGTGGTCGCGGCAACCCACGAGCGATACGCCTGCTCGCTGGAGCCGCCACGGAACGCCCAGCGCCAGAGGCCGTCGGCCGCGACGAGCACCCGCCGGGCGCGCCCTTCGATCCGACCCGCCACCACCGGCCGCTGCGCCCCGCGCCGGCTCTCCTGCGCGGTGAGCGCCACCCAGTCGCCGGCAGCGGGCTGGATCGGCGTGATCCGGCTGGCGGGCGGGAAGGAGTCCACCGGCTCACCGACGAACGCCCCCGCGACCGGGGAGACCGGCGCGGCCGAAAGATACCAGTCCCCCGCGAGCAGCGTCTCACCGCCCTCCCCGCTGGGCCAGAGCCAGAGGCCCCGGGCATTGCCCGTCGGCACCCCGGTCGCCGATCCCTTCACGATCAGCAGATCGGCCCGCGACGCCGCGGCGCGCACCGCCTCCGCCGACACGGGCGAGAGATCGTCCATCGCGCGCCAGCGGTTGGGCTCCAGCCTGACGTACCCGCGGACCGGGAGCTGTGCCACGTCGCGAATCGTGCGATAGAGGAAGCGGCTGTCCCAGTCGGCCGGGGACGCGAGGAGGACCACGCCCGGGGTGGCCGTCACGGTGACGAGATGCAGCCGCGCGTCGTCGCGCGGCTCCGCATCGGGAGGAGCGAGGCGGACCGTCAGCAGGTGGTCCCCGGCGGGGAGCCCGCGAGTGGGCACCGCAAGCTCATGCCGGCCCGCCGCCGGCCGGAGCGTCCTTCGGAGAAGCGACCGTTCCCCCGCCACCACCTCCAGCACGACGCTGTCCGCCGGCGTACCGGCGGCGCGGACGTCGACCGACAGGCGGAGCGTGTCGCCGCTGGTGACGCGCGAGGGACCGCTGACGGCCGCCACAGCAAGGTCGGTGGTGGCGCCGCGCGGCAGCACGTGGGTCGCCGCGGCAGCCGCGAGGTCGGGCGGCAGGTCGGCGGCATCCTCGATCTCGCCGTCGCTCACCACGACCACCGGACGTCCCGATGCCGACGCCGCCGCGAGCGCCGGTCCGAGCAGGGAGCGCCCGCGGTCGGGCAGCGAGTCGGTGCCCGGGCGCTCGTCACCGAAGGTGCGCACCTCGCCGAGCCGCATCGCCAGCGCGCGGGCATCGGTCCAGCGCCCACCCGCCGCGGTCATGCTCAGGGAGCCGTCGAGAAGCACGAGCGGACGCCGCGCTGCCGGCGCCCGCGGACACCCGACGTTCAGGAGGAGGAGGCCGAGCGCGGCCCAGGCAACGGCGCGGGCGGAGAGCGGGAGGAGGCCGCGCCGCCCGGTCCGCTCCAGGCGCAGGTAGGTGAACGCCGCCAGCGCGATGGCGGCGGCCACCACCGCGGCGACGGCGACGACGGAGGGAAGGTTCACTGCCGGAAGGTACGGCCGCCCCGCGGGGCGTGTTTCAGCTGGTGCGCTGGGCCACCAGGACCGGCGCGGCGGGATACAGGAGCCGCGACAGCCGGTCGCGCTCGGCCTGGAAGCGGTGCAGCTCGGCGCCGCCCAGCGGCGGGCCGTTGCCCAGGTCCACGCGCCGCGAGTCGCGGGCGATGCCGTTCACGCGGAACTCGTAGTGGAGGTGTGGGCCGGTGGCGAGCCCGGTCGAGCCGACGAAGCCGATCTGCTGGCCCTGGCTCACCCGCGCACCGGCGTGGATGCCGCGGGCAAAGGCGCGAAGGTGCCCGTATCGCGTCGTGATCCCGTTCCGGTGCCGCAGCTCGATCAGGTTGCCGTACCCGCCCTCCCGGCCGGCCCGCACCACGACGCCATCGCCCGCCGCCCGTACCGGTGTTCCCGGAGCGGCGGCGTAGTCGGTTCCTTCATGCTTCCGCGTGATCCCGAGGACGGGATGGAACCGGGCCCGCGTGAACGCCGACGAGATCCGGCGGAACTCGAGCGGCGCGCGGAGGAAGGCGAGCCGAAGTGAATTTCCCTTCGCGTCGTAGAAGCTGCTCCCGCCGCCAAAGCGGAAGGCCGTAAGCTGCTTCCCGCCCACCGAGAGATCGCTCGCGAGGATCCGGCCGAAGCGCACATCGCCCTCGGCCGAGACCAGCCGCTCGAGCACCACCTGGAAGTGATCGCCCGGCTGGATGTCGCGCGTGAAGTCGACTTGCCAGTCGTACACGTCGGCCAGGGCCCAGGCGAGCCCGGTCCGCTCATTGCCGCCCAGGACCGAGTCGGGCACCTGGCTGTCCAGCGCCTCGTAGAGGGAGTTGTCGATGTTGCCCTCGATGCGCACCACCTCGGGCTGCCAGGCGATCGTTTCGGACTCCGCGTTCCACTCGTCGGCGACGCGGGTGAAGGTCAGGCGCTGTTCCGGGCTGGTCCGCACCGAGATGGCGTCGGGCACGGAGTCCGCGGCCGGGTGGCGGAAGGTGAAGACGAGCCCGGCGCGGAGGCGCCGCGGATCCACCGAAAGCTTCCGGCTCAGCGACGGCAGGTCGATCCCGTCCACGCCGTGCCGCGCAAACACGGCCGCCACCGTTTCTCCCCGGTGCAGGGTGTCGAGCGACTCCGTCACCGGTCGGGCCAGCGCGGGGGCGACGGTGGAGAGGGCGGGCGCGGGCTCGAGGGCGAGCCGGTGCCAGGGCCAGTGGCCGCTCGCCGCGAAGAAGGCGGCGGCCGTGAAGACGGCGAGCGCGAGCGGAAGCTTGAGCCGGCCCATCAGTCCATCTGCCGGCGGATGAAGGTCGGGATCTCCATGTCGGGCAGCTCGAAGTTGCCCGGCGTGCCGGCCGGCGGGGCCGGCGGGGCAACCGGCCGCGACTGCGGCCGTGGCGCCACCGGCGTGGCCACGGGCGTGGCGTGCGGCGTGGACGGCCGCTTCTGCGGGAAGGTGAGCACGCTCGCGCCGCCGCGGCTCGCGAGGGGCTCGGTGCCCGTCACCTGCCGGTCGAAGCCGGTCGCGATCACCGTGACGCGGACCTCGCCGTGCATCGCCGGGTCGTTGCCGGCGCCGAAGATGATCTCGGCGTCGTCGCCCACCGCGTCGTGGATGATGTCGTTGATCTGGGTGGTCTCGCCGAGGGT
>JAICVB010000001.1 GCA_025935545.1 Gemmatimonadales bacterium | reverse complement strand
TCGACTACGCGCACCGCCACGACGTCGTCCACCGCGACATCAAGCCCGAGAACATCCTGCTGCACGAGGGACACGCGGTCGTGGCGGACTTCGGCATCGGCAAGGCAATCGCGGCCGCCGCGAGTGAGACCTCGACGTTCACGCAGATTGGCGTCACGGTCGGAACACCGGCGTACATGAGCCCCGAGCAGGCGACGGGCGAGCCGGTGGACGGGAGGAGCGACCTCTACGCCCTGGGCATCGTCCTCTACGAGATGCTCACCGGCATGCCGCCCTTCACTGGCCCCAATCGCGTCGTCGTCTCGAAGCATATGAGCGAGCGGCCGACCCCGGTCGGGCGGCTCCGCTCCGACTGCCCGCCCGCGCTGGCCGACGCCGTGGCCCGCGCCCTCGAGAAGGCGCCGGCCGACCGGTTCCAGACCGGCGAGGAGTTCCGGGCAGCCCTGACGGGTGCGCCACGGGCGTCGGCGCCCGGGAAGGGGCGGCGGCTCGGACGCTGGGCGGCGGCAGCCGCGCTCTGCGTCGTCGCGGCGGGGGTGGCGCTGCCGCTGACCCGGGAGGGCGGCGTGCCGCCCGGCGTCAATCCTCGGCAGTCCATCCTGGTGCTGCCGTTCGAGAACCTGCGCAGCGATCCGGCCATGCGGTGGATGGAGGACGGCAGCGTGAGCATGCTGGCCCTCACGCTGTCGCAGTGGAACGACCTGCAGGTGGTGGATCACGAGCGGCTGCACGACCTGCTGGCCCGGCGGAAGATCGGCGCCGGCGAGCCGATCGGTCTCGACATGGCGCGGCGGCTCGCCCGGGACGCCGGGGTCTGGACGGTCATCCTCGGCGACTTCCACCAGGCCGGTGATTCGCTCCATCTGGTGGCGCGGGTCTATGACGTCGCGACGGGGCGGCGGGTGGACGTGGCCCAGGTGGATGACCGCCCGGGTGAGGATGTCCGCCCCGTCTTCGACCAGCTGGCCGCCCGGCTCCTCGACCTTTCGGGCGCGCCGAGCCAGGTGCGGGCCAGCCTGGCGCAGGCCACCACGGGATCGCTCGAGGCATTCCGCGCCTATCTCGCGGGACAGGAGGCGCTCAACCGGTGGGACCTGGCCGACGCCGAGCGCGACCTCCGCCGCGCCGTGGCGATCGACACCACGTTCGCGCTGGCGTACTACAAGCTCGCGCTCACGCGCGGCTGGATCGTGGGCGCGTCCGATTCGATCGCCGACGCCGCCATGGTGCGGGCCACCACCTATGCGTCCCGCCTGCCCGATCACGAGCGGACCGTGGTGAACGCCTATCGCGCCTTCCTCGGGATGGACCTTCCCACCTCCCGGGCGCTCTACCAGCAGCTCATCAGCCGGAACCCGGGCGACGCCGACGCGTGGTACGGCCTGGGCGAGGCGTGGTTCCACGATCCCGACTGGCGCTCGCGCGGGACCGAGCTGACCCAGGGGCTCCGAGCCTTCCGCCGGGCGCTGGCGCTCGATCCCAACTACGCGCTCGCGTACGACCATGTCGGCACCATCCTGTCGGAGGCGGCGCGGCCCTCGGCGGTCTTCGCGCTCCTGCCGAACGACTCGGTGGCCCCGACGCGCGACTCCGTCGGCCGGGTGGTGATGGACAGCCTGAGCCGCATGGCCGCCATGCGGCGCGCGCGGGGCGAGGTGGTCGCCCTGGCCCGCGCGTGGATCGGCAGCCAGCCGACCACGCTGCGCGCGCACGCCGCGATGATCGATGCCTATCTCGCGGCCGGCGACTATGCCGGCGCCACCGCCGAAGTCGGCCGCTACCGCGCGCTGGTACCGTCGGACCCCGAGGCGCCGTTCGTCGAGGCGCGGATCCAGTTCGCGTCCGGGCAGGTGGAGCGCGCCGCCGCCACGCTCCGGACCGCGCTCGACACGACCGAGGCGACCGATTTCCCGAAGCTCGCGGGAAACCCGACCGTCTTCGAGGACCTGGCGTCGGCCGCCAACGTCTTTGCCTACGTGGGCGACCTGACCAACGCGACCCGCGCCCTCGACCTGGCTGACCGCGCCCGGCGCGAGGTCTATGGCGGACTGGTATCGCCCCGGAGCTTCTACGCCGGTGACACCTGGCACCGCTCCGCGCTGGGGCAGCTGTACGCGGCGGTCGGGGCTCCGGCCGCGTCGCTCCGGCGGGTGTGGCAGAGCGCCGCGGAGGCGGGCCGGATGGCGCCTGCCGCGGACCGGAAGCGCGTGGTCGAGACCGGCGGCACCGCGGCCATCGAGCTGTTCGCCGGCACCGAGGGTGACTCGACGGCGGTGGCCGAGCTGACGTCGCTCACCGGCGAGCAGCCGCCGAGGGAGGTGCGGGCGCTGCTGGCGCTGCAGCGCCGCGATCCGGTGGCGGCGCGGCGGGTGCTGGCCGAGCCCGACACGTCGAGCCCGAAAATGGGGTACATGGTCTACCAGCGTCCGCTCGCGGCCGAGGTGTACTACCGGCTGGGAGATTACCAGACGGCGCTCTCGCTGCTGAACAGCTTCGAGCCCGATGTGTATGCACGGCGAGGGTTTGACCCGCGGTGGGGACTCATCGGCCGGGTACGGCTGATGCGGGCCGAGCTGCATGCGAAGCTGGGGCGGGCCACCGAGGCGCGGGCGGAGTTCCGCCAGGTGCTGGAGCAGTGGAAATCGGCCGACCCGGCCCTCAATCCGTTCGTCCGGCAGGCGCAGCGCGGTCTGGCCAGCCTGGGCGAGGGCTAGCTATCTTCCGGCACTGGTCGAGCGCGGTGGTCGCGGGTGCCGCGAGGCGCTCGAGGAAAGTCCGAGCTCCATCGGGTAGACTGCCAGGTAACGCCTGGGCGCCGCAAGGCGACGGACAGGGCCACAGAGAACAGACCGCCTCCCGGGCAACCGGGCGGTAAGGGTGAAACGGTGGGGTAAGAGCCCACCGCGCTCCTGGCAACAGGAGTGGCACGGCAACCCCCAGTCGGAGCAAGGCCAAATAGGCGGCGAGGTGTGACCCACACCGATCCCCCGTTCGCGCAAGCGGGCGAGGCAGCCGCGGGTAGGCTGCTCGAGGCGGCCGGCGACGGCCGTCCCAGACAGATGACCATCTCCCGCAAGGGAAACAGAACTCGGCTTACGGCTCGACCAGGACGGGGGGCAGCGATGCCCCCCGTTTGCCTTCCCCCCGCCTGTCCCCCTCCGTATTTTTCATCCCTTGTCCGGCCATCCGACCCTTACCGAGGTACCCATGCAGGCACGAGCACTGACGTTCGCGGCGCTGGCCTCCGGCGTCTTCACGATCGGCGCCCAGACCCCACCGGCCGCCACGCACTACCGGATCCAGCAGGTGACCGACCAGGAAGTCGATCTCACGGCGGCGGGGCAGGGGAAGCAGCAGAAGCACAGCGCGTCTTCACTCTTCGTTTCGCTCACCCTGACCGACTCGGCCGCCGGCCGGGTGGCCCATTTCGTGGTGGACTCGGCCGTCGGCGACTCCACGACCGCGCCGGAGTCGAAGGCGGTTCTCGACAGCCTCCGCGGACAGGCCTTCCATGCGTACCTCGAGAAGGGCAAGGTCTCGAGCATCAAGGCGTTGCGGGAGGGCCAGCCGACGTCGACCGCCAGCGCGCTCATCCTCGCGCTGACGCCGCGGGTGCAACGGGACACGAAGGTGGGCGCCGCGTGGACCGACACGACCGACGTCACCAATGACATCCCCAACGGCAACATGACCATCCGGACGGTCACCAACTGGAAGGCGAGCGGCAACGAGACGCGCGAAGGCACCCGGGCGCTCAAGGTGGACGCCGCGTCGAGCTCCGCCATGACCGGCGAGCAGGCGGGCGCCAAGCTGGAGGGCACCGGCACCGCGACCGCGACGTACTACATCGCGGCGGACGGTCGGCTGGTCTCCGGGAGCTCGAGCTCCAACTCGACGCTGGCCATCACCACGCCGCAGCTTCCCGATCCGATTCCGCTCACGCTCAAGAGCAGCCTCACCATCACGCTGCTGCGCTAGATGCGGAGAGTCGGAGCAATCGGAGCCGCGGCGCTCGTGAGCGTCGCGGCCGCCTGCGGCTCCTCGGGGGGCGCGCCGGCTACGACCCCGGCGCCGGCCACCGGCCGGAGCCCGGCGGCGACTTCCGCGGCGCGGACGCCGGCGGTCCGCCGCGGCGCGGTGGTGTACCAGCCGATGCGCAGCACGGCGTACGTGGTGCGCCGGCGGGACAGCGTGAGCGTGCAGCTGCCCAATGGCCTGGCCCAGACCCAGGAGCTCACGCGGACCATTTACCTGACGGTCGAGACCTCCGCGGGGGCGCCCATGCGGGCGACGATCGTACTCGACTCGCTGGTGGTCGGCGGGATCGGCATCAGCCAGGCCGACGCCGACAGCGCCCGCGGAACGCGCTGGAGCGGGACACTGACTCCCGAGGGACGGCTCGCGGGACTCACCAGCGACCGAAGCACCGCGGTGGGACAGCAGCTGAGCGGGATGCTGCCGGCCTTCTTCCCGAGGCTTCCGACCGGTGGCGCGCGGGATGGCGCGGCGTGGACCGACACCCTCACCGACACCCTTCGGGCGATGGCGTTCAACGTGCGGGAGAACGCGGTGGTCGCCTCGCGCGCCGCGGCCGACAGCGGCATCCGGATCGAGAGCACCGTCACGTTCACGCGGTCGGGCAGCGGCAGCCAGTTCGGGCAGGTGGCGGAAGTGCAGGCGACGGGCACGCGCCATCTCACGAGCCGGATCCGGAACGACGGCGTGCTCGCGGAAACGACGGGCACCGAGTCGAGCGACATGACCATTACCGTACCGGCCGTCGGGCAGTCGCTGCCGGTCAAGCAGTCGGCCACCTTCAGCATCGCGCTCATGCCGCCGGCCCGCTGATCCCGCGGCCGTGAAGCGGATCTTCATCGGGATCGGCGCAGCCACAGCACTCTTCGTGCTGTGGCTGTTTGCCGTCTGGCCCCCGCCGCTCTGGTATCGCTCGCACTGGCCCGCGGAGACCGCGTTCATGGCCATGCGCGCGCACGGGCAGGGAGGCGGGCACCGCGCGCGGTATCGCCCGGTGCCGCTGGATTCGATCTCGCCCTTCCTGGTGCAGGCGGTCCTGATCGGCGAGGACAACCGCTTCTGGACCCACCCGGGGATCGATTTCGTCGAGATCCGGCGCGCGCTGGGGTATCGGCGCCCGGCCTTCTCCTGGGCCTCGCCGCGGGATATCCTCGAGGTCACCCGGTCGCTGGGGCGGGCATGGGGGCGCCGGGAAGCGCTCCGGGGCGCCAGCACCGTGACACAGCAACTGGCCAAGAACCTCTATCTCTCGCCGTCACGGAATCCGCTCCGGAAGCTCAAGGAGGCGGTGACGGCGTTCCGACTCGAGGGCGCCCTCAGCAAGCGTCGGATCCTCGAGCTCTACCTGAATGTGGTGGAGACGGGAGACGAGGTATGGGGCGCGGAGGCCGCGAGCGAACGCTACTTCGGGCGGTCCGCGGCGACACTCACGCGGGTGCAGGCGGCGGCGATCGCGGGCTCGCTGCCATTCCCCCTTGCCTCGAACCCGTCCTACCGGCCGGGGCGGATGCGCTGGCGGCAAAACCTCATCCTGCGGCGGATGCAGGGGGAGCGGATCGAGATACCGAAGGAGGAGGAAGAGGCGAGACCGGAACCGGCCGACAGCGTGATGCACACGCCGGGAATCGACTCGCTGCTGGATTCACTGCGGGCACCGGTGGAGACCCTGCCGCCGGAGCGGCAGGGCCCGCCGGCCGACTAGAAGACCTCGCTGCCCTCCCGGCCGAGCTCCTGAACGGAGCGCACGTTGCGATCCGCCTCGGCGGCCCCGTTGCCGGTCCCGCCAGCGGCGCCGCGCCCGGCGCGGTGCTCCTGCCACCGGGTGGAGGCGTCGTCCTTGAGGTCGCGGATCCGGTTGCCCAGCCGTTCGCGCGTACGGGCACCGCTGTCGGGCGCGAGGAGCACGGCCGCCGCCGCGCCGGCGAGGGTGCCCAGAATGGCGTAGAGGGGCTTGTTCGAGCCGCCGCCGTAGTCGGGATCAATGCGGCGGGCGCTCTCCTTCCGGAACCGTTTCCAGCTGTCCGCGGCGCCGCTGCCCATCATGGCGGCACGCTTGCCCAGCTCCAGCTCCTCGATCTGCTTCCCGAGCTCGAGCTTGCGCATCCGCTTGCTCAGGCGCTTGCGGGTCTTGGCGCCCTTCTCGGGCGCGAAGAGCAGCGCGACGCCGGCGCCGACCGCCGCCGCGACAACCGCCGTGGCCACCAGGCTGCCGCCGCCCGCTCCGCCCGTCTCGGTGAGGGTGAACGAGTCGGTATCCGCTTGACGTTTCACCATTTGCCTGTCCTCCAGGTGACTGATGTGCGGCCGTTGAATGCCCCAAGATGGGCGGGGCGTTGCAGGACCGCTGTGACGCAGCCGACGTTCGGGCCCGTTGGGCCGTACCGGCTCAGTCCACCAGGCGAAGCGGCATCACCAGCGCGAGAAAGCTCGCCGGGTCATTCCAGCCGACCGGCTCGCAGGTGGCGGCGCGCTCGGGCGCCTTGAAGGTCATGCGGATCTCGTCGGTGGGCATGAACTTGAGGATCTCGAGCATGTACGACGCGTTGAATCCGATCTCGAGCGGATCGCCCTCGTAGCTCACCGTGACCTCCTCCTGCGCCTCGCCCAGGTCGGGGGTCTGCACCGAGAGCTTGCAGGAGCCGTTGGCGAAGGCCATCCGGATCCGGTGGGTCTGGTCGCTGGCCACGATGCTCATCCGGCGGAGCGCGCTCGAGAGCGCGGCCTTGTCGGCGGTGGCGGTCTTGTCGTTGTCGCGCGGGATGACCTGCTCGTAGTTCGGGTAGGGTCCCTCGATGAGCCGGGTGAAGATCTGCGTCTTCTCGGAGCGGAAGCCGAGGTGGTTCTCGCTCCGCGCGATTTCGACCTGCTCGTCGGCGCCGAAGAGGCGGCGGATCTGCTCCAGCGCCTTGGGGGGAACGATCAGGTCGGCCTGGCTGGAGCCGCCGGTGGCTGCGGAGGGAACGTCCATGCGGGCAAGCCGATGGCCGTTGGTGGCCACCATCCGCATGCGCTCGGGCCGGAGCTCCCAGAGCACGCCGTTCAGGATGGGGCGGCTCTCCTCGGTGCTGGCGGCGAAGGCCACGTGCCCGATCAGCTTCTGGAGATCGCCCGAGGAGGTGCGCCAGGAGCTGTCGAACTTGACGGCGGGGAAGGCGGGGAACTCCTCGCGCGGGAGGCCCAGGAGCTTGAAGCGGGAGCGGCCGCACTCGATGGTGACCCGCTGCTCGCCTGACGCCGTGACGCGGATGGCGGCGCTCGGCAGCTCGCGGACGATCTCGACCAGCTTCCGCGCGGGGAGGGTGATCGCCCCCTCCTGATCCACCGACGCGCTCACGGTGGTGCTCACCGCGATGTCGAGATCGGTGCCGGAGAGACGGATCCCGTCCCGCGTGGCCTCGAGGAGAATGTTGGACAGCACCGGGAGCGTGGTTTTCGTCGGGACGCTGGCGGCGACCGCGACGAGTCCTTCCTGGAGCTGTTCCCGCGTGATCGTGAACTTCATCGGTCTCCTCGGAGCGCTAGAAACAGATACTACTCTTCCAATTAAAAGAATCAGCAGTAGCAGTAGAGGGTCTGGAAATGTGGACCGGCGCCGCAACACATTCTCGTTCGAACGCGTTACCGGATTTCCGCCCTGTCGACAGCGTGTGTGCGATGCGGAAGAGTACCCGGTTTCCGCCCGCCTCTCCACTGCTTTCCATAAAACCCACACCGTACCAATCCACGGCGTGGATGATCCTCTGGATTACTGCGCGACCAGCTCCTGCCGCGCGTGATCGATGCGGTCGCGGAAGGCGCGGTCGCGCGCGATCTGCTGCTGGACCTTGTCCACGCTGTGGATCACGGTGGAGTGATCCCGCCCGCCAAAGGCCTGCCCGATCTCCACCAGCTGCATCTGCAACAGCTCGCGCGCGAGGTACATGGCGATCTGCCGCGGGACGGTCAGGGTCTTGATGCGGGCCTTGCTCCGGAGGCCCTCGGGCGTGACCCCCCAGCGGCGGGCCACCACCTCCTGCACCTTGTGGATCGTGGGCAGGGGCCGGGGCTCGCCGGCGTCCTCACCGGGGCGGATCTTGTCGGAGAGGGCCTCGCGGGCCAGCTCGATCGAGATCTCCCGGTGCTTGAGGGAGGCGAAGAGGAGGAGCTTGATGATGCACCCCTCGAGCTCCCGCACGCTCGAGCGCACGTGCTCCGCGATGAAGCGGAGGACGTCGTCCGGGATCGTGGTCTCCAGGTGGTCCTGCTCCTGCTTCTTCCGGAGGATGGCGATCCGGTGCTCGAGGTCCGGCTGGCCGATGTCGGCCACCATGCCCCACTCGAAGCGGCTCACCAGGCGCGACTCGAGGCCCGGGATCTCCTTGGGCGGCCGGTCCGAGGTGAGGACGATCTGCTTGTTGGCCTCGTACAAGGCGTTGAAGGTGTGGAAGAACTCCTCCTGCGTCATCTCCTTGCCTTCCAGGAAATGCACGTCGTCCACCAGGAAGAGGTCCACGTCGCTCCGGTAGCGGCGGCGGAACTCGGGCATGGTGCGCCCGTGGATGCTCTCGATCACCTCGTTGATGAACTGCTCGGCGCCCACGTACAGGATGCGGGTCCCGGGGTTGTTCTGGCACACGGCGTGGGCGATCGCCTGCATCAGGTGGGTCTTGCCGAGCCCGGTGGCCCCGTAGATGAAGAGGGGGTTGTAGGTCTTGCCCGGCGTCTCGGCCGCGGCGTGGGCCGCGGCGGCGGCCAGCTCGTTCGACTTCCCGATGACGAAGGTGTCGAAGGTGTAGCGCTCGTTGAGCGGCTGGGTGCTCGGATTGGCCGGCGCCGGCGCGGCCGGGGCGGTGGGCGCCACGAAGAAGTCCATCTGCGGACGCTTCTGGCGATCCTCCTGCACGCGGAAGACCACCGCCGTCTCTCCGCCCAGGACCGGAGCGGCCAGGCGCGAGAGGAGGGCGGCGTGCTTCGATTCGGTCCACTCGACGGCGAACTGGTCGGGCGCGCCGACGATCAGCCGGCCCTCGTCGAGGGCGATCGCCTCGGTGGGCTCGAGCCAGGTCCGGATCGTATGATCTGGAAGTTCGCGATGCGCCTCATCCAGGATGCGCTTCCATGCTTCTTTGGCGGACAGCTGCATCTACACTCTGAAAACCGGTAGGAGGTGATCCAAGGGCAGACGATGTTACGGGCGCGCTGTGGAAAAGTCAAATGGCGAAAAACGGACACTCAATGGCCACCGCCGCCGCGCTGCGTGGATGGTCCGCTTGACCGGTCGCGGGCCCCCGGCTACGTTTCCGGGCTTACTTCAGGAGCTCTGACCGATGAAGCCGTCCTATCGTCCGCGCAACAAGCGCCGGATCGCCAAGCATGGATTCCGCGCGCGGATGGCGACGCGCTGGGGCCGCGCCGTCCTGTCCCGCCGCCGCAAGAAGGGCCGCCGGCAGCTCGTCGTGTCGCTGCCCTCGAAGCACGGGGGATCCTGACGCCAGCGGAACGCCTCACGCGAGCCAACCGGCTCGCGCGGGCGTCCGATATCCGCCGCTGCCTGAACACGGGCCGGCGCCGCCGGACCGAGCATCTCGACATGATCTGGGCCGACAACACAACGGGCCATCCGCGCATGGGACTGATCGTTCCCAGATTTCAGTCGAGCGCGGTGGCCCGCAATCGTTTGCGGCGGCGGCTCAGGGAGATCTGGCGCCGCGACGTGCGGGCCGCGCAGCCGGCGTGGGACCTCGTGATCCGCGCGCGGCGCGAGGCGTACAGCGCCCCGTTCGACGCGCTCCGGGCACAGATCGTCGGCTGGCGTGACGCGACGCTGGCAACGCGGTGACGCGATGCTGCCGCTCGGCCGGTTGCCCCGGCGCCTCCTGGCCCTTCCGATCCGCGGCTACCAGCGGTTCATCTCGCCGGCCTTCCCGCCCACCTGCCGGTTCACGCCGAGCTGCTCGCACTACGCGCTGGAGGCGATCACGCGCCACGGCGTCATCCGCGGCTCGTGGCTCGCGGCGCGCCGGCTCGTGCGGTGCCACCCGTTCCATCCCGGCGGCGTGGACCCCGTCCCCTGATGCCCTGATCTAGAGAGACCATGGAACGTCGTACCCTGTGGGCCATCCTGCTCATGATGGCGATCGCGATCGCGCCGGCCTTCTTCTTCCGGAAGAGCGCGAAGCCCGCCGTCACGCGGGCCGAGCGGAGCCCGGTGGCCGTGGACAGCGCGAAGCGGGACAGTGGGCAGCGCACCAGCGCGACCGCTCCGGCCGCCGCACCGGCAGACACGTCGCGGGCCGCGGCGCCCTCGCCACCGGCCGCCGACACCACCACGCCACCGGCGCTCGTGACCGTCTCCTCCGGCCTCGCGAACTGGACCGTGAGCAGCCGCGGCGCCCGGATCGTGTCGGCCCGGCTCAATCGCTACCGCTCGCTCGCGCCGGGGGAGAGCCACAAGCCCGTCGAGCTGATCCGCCCCGGGAGCGGGCTCCTCGACCTGGTGCTCGTGACCGGCGGGGACACCGTCCGCTTCGGCGACTGGAACTTCACGCCCTCCGCGAGCTCGCTCACCGTGACCGGTCCGACACCGCTCACGCTCACCGCGGCCCGCGGCGCCTACCAGGTGGAGCTGACCTACACCTTCCTGCCGGACTACCAGGTCTCGGTAGCGGGCCGGGTGAGCGGGCTCGGTCCCAACGGGGGGCTGCTGCTCGTCGGGATCGGCAACGGCCTGGAGAATGCCGAGGCGGACTCGGCGCAGAACGTCCACGCCTTCGCGTTCGTGGTGAAGGACACCGAGGCGCACCGGCACGACTTCTCGAGCCTCAAGGCGGGCGTCCCGACGGTCGTGAGCGGGCCGTTCGAGTGGGTGGCGGTCAAGTCCAAGTACTTCGTGGCGAGCCTGTTCGCCTTCGACTCGAGCTCCACCACGGGACGGATCAGCGGTGTCACCGCGCTCGCGCCGGCCAACGCGCCCAAGCGGACGTCGGTCGCCGAAGTGCGGGCCAGCCTGCCGGTCACCTCGGCCGGCACCTTCCGCTATCTCCTGTACGCCGGGCCGATGGAGCACCCGCGCCTTGCCGCCATCGGGCACGAGTTCGACGACGTGAACCCGTACGGCTGGCCCGGCTTCCGGACGGCGATCCGGTTCTTCGCCGTACCGGTCCGGTGGCTGCTCGTCGCGATGCACGAGCGCCTGGGCCTCGCGTACGGCGTCGCGCTCATCTTCTTCGGCATCCTCGTCCGCGTGCTGCTCTGGCCCCTCAACCAGAAGGCGATGCGCTCCAACATGGAGCTGCAGGCGATCCAGCCGCTGGTGAAGGAGGCGCAGGAGCGCTACAAGGACGACCCGAAGAAGCAGCAGGAGGAGATGTTCCGGCTCTACCGGGAGCATCACGTGAACCCGATGGGCGGGTGCTGGCCGATGCTCCTGCCGATGCCGGTGCTGCTGGCGCTCTTCTTCGTCTTCCAGTACAGCATCGAGCTGCGCGGGGCCTCGTTCCTCTGGCTCCCCGACCTCGCGAGCAAGGATCCGTTCTACATCCTGCCCGTGATCATGGGACTCTCGATGTACGTGCTGAGCAAGGTGGGGCAGCAGGGGATGGAGACGAATCCGCAGATGAAGATGACGACGTACATCATGCCGATCTTCATGACGGTCATCTTCCTCAACTTCGCGTCGGGCCTCAACCTGTACTACGCGGTGAGCAACATCGCGAGCATTCCGCAGCAGTGGCTCCTGGCGAAGGAGCGGCTCCGCCGCATGCCGCCGGCCAAGCCGCGCCCGCAGCCGAAGCCGGCCCGGCCGGCCTGACACCGGGGCGGTGCTCGCCGACCCGATCGTCGCGCTCGCGACACCACCCGGCCGGTCCGCCCTCGCGGTCGTCCGGGTGAGCGGTGAGGGGGCGTTCGCGGTGGCCCGCCGCGTCGTGGCCGGCTTCCGGACCGATCCGCCCCGCACCGTCACCCTCGCCACCTTCCACGCGGCCGACGGCACGCCCATCGATCGCGGCCTCTACACCGTCTTTCCCGCACCCGCGAGCTACACCGGCGACGACGTCGTGGAGCTGTCCTGTCACGGCGGCCTCGCCGTGCCGGCGCGGCTCGTCGCGGCGCTCGAGGCAGCGGGCGCGCGCGCCGCGGCGCCGGGAGAATTCACCCGGCGCGCCGTGCTCAACCGGAAGCTCGACCTCCTGCAGGCGGAGGCGGTGGGCGACCTCATCGACGCGACCGCGCCGGCCCAGGCGCGGGCCGCGCTCTCGCAGCTCGAGGGCAGCCTCTCGCGGCGGCTGGAAGCGCTTCGCGCGGCGCTCGTCGAGCTGCAGGCCCTGCTGGGGTACGAGATCGATTTTCCCGATGAGGACGACGGCCCGGTGCCGCTCGGGCGGATCGGCGCGGAAGCGGTGGCGGTGCGCGGACGGATCGAGCAGCTGCTCGCCACCGCGCCGGCCGGCGAGCGCCTCCGCGAGGGCGCGCTCGTGGTGCTCGCGGGCCGGCCGAACGCCGGCAAGTCGTCGCTCTTCAATGCGCTCCTGGGGAGCGAGCGCGCCCTGGTGACCGAGGTGGCCGGCACCACGCGCGATGCGATCGAGGCGCCGACCGATGCGATGGGCTGGCCGATCCGGCTGGTCGACACGGCGGGGCTCTGGGAGCCGGCGGATGCCATCGACCGCCTGGGCGTGGGTGTGAGCCGTCGCTGGCTCGCGGCGGCCGACCTCGTGCTCCTCTGCATCGACGGCCACCGTGCGCCGGGCGACGACGAAGCGGAGGTGCTCCGCGGCCGAAGTGCCGTTGTCGTGCGCACCAAGTCCGACCTGCACGGCGCGGGGAGCGACGCGGTGTCGGCCGAAACGGGCGAGGGGCTCGACCGGCTGCGCACGCGGATCGCGGAAGAGCTCTTCGGCGCCCGGGCCGCGCTCGCCGACCTCGAGCCGGGGATCAGCCGGGAGCGGCACCGGACGGCGCTCGCCCGCGCGCGCGACGCGCTCACCGCGGCGCTCCCGCACCTGGCACCGGGCGGCGAGGCGGTGCTGGCCGCGCACCACGTGCGTGAAGCGGCGTCGGCGCTCGACGTGCTGGTGGGCGCGATCGACGTGGACGAGGTGCTCGGCCGCGTCTTCGCGTCGTTCTGTGTGGGGAAGTGAGCCGCTAGCGGATCCGGTCCCGCGGACAGGTGAGGCGCGGGTGCGCAGGATCCGAGAAGTCGAGCAGGTCCCACGGCACGCGGAGGGGCTTCCGCGCGCGGCCGAAGGCGTGGAGCACCGGCACCGCCAGCCGCTCCCCCAAGGCGTGCGGCCCCAGATGGAATTCCTTCACCAGGCACAGCAGGTCCACCCGCTCGGCCTCGATTTCCTCGATCCGGCCCACGGGCCGGCCATCGCTGTCGCGGACGAGGCGGCCGAGCAGCAGCTCGAGATGCACCTCGCCGGTGGTCACGGCCGGCCGCCCGGGAGGTGCTCCACCACGTGCACGCGGAGCCAGTCCTCCACCACGTTCACCCGCGTCGCTTCCGCGTCCACATCCACCGCGATCTCCAGGGTGATTCCCCGGACCAGCGTCCACGGGATGCGGTACGACTCGGTGTGCTTCCCGCCCCAGCGGCGCGCCAGCGCCGTGGCCCACCGGCCCAGGCGGCGCCCGAGCCGCCGCGCCAGCGTGAGGGAGCCGACCTCGATGGAGACGACACGCGGGGGGCCGTCGCCCTCCTGCAGCATCACGAGCCCGTCCGCCTTTCCCATGCGGACGCCGTGACGGTCGGTCAGCTGCTTGTCGAGCACGTCGTGCACCAGGAGCATTCTCAGCCGCCTCCCTTGATGAGGAGCGGGAAGGACACCACCGCGAGGACGAACGCGAGCGCCGTGATGAGGGCGACGACGGTGTTGCTGAACCAGCCGTTGCCGTAGTCGCGCACGTAGCGGCGATCGTTCATCAGGATGAGGAGCGGTGCCACGATCACCGGAAGCGAGGCCGCGCTCAGCACCATCGAGATGTTGGTGAGCTTGAGGATGTCAACGCCCGCGGCCGCGGGAACCGCGGCGAGCGGAATGAGGATCGTGTACGCCAGGCTGAACCGCGCATCCTCGGCGGGCGGGAGGTTCTCGCTCCAGCGCCAGCCGAGTCCCTGCGCGAGCATGTAGGCCGCGGTGAGGGCGATCTCCTGCGCGGCGCCGAAGCAGGCGATGGCGAGCGAGCACACGAACAGCGCGAACCCCACCCGCCCGAACGCGCCGGTGAGGAGGAGCGGCAGCTGCGCGAAGCTGTCCACCTGGACGTCCAGCGGATGGAGGATGATGGCCGCCAGGATCAGTGCGCCGATCGCCACGATGCCGCCGAAGCCCATGCCGAAGCCGGCGGTGATCCGGTTGATGGTGAGGTGGCTGACGTCCCACTTGTCCTCCACCGCGCCGGCGGAATAGAACGCGAAGAGGTAGGGGCTGATCGACGCGCCGAGGATGCTGACCGCGAGGAACCAGTAGCGCGCGTGGTCGTGCGCCGGCAGCCGGGGCACCGCGCCGCGGGCCACCTCGGCCAGGGGCGGGTGCAGGTGGATCGCTCCCACCACGAAGGCCAGCGTGATGAGCCCGAGCACCGACACACCCTTCTCGATGAGCCCGAAGGTCCCCTTCCAGAGCAGGATCCAGGCGACGAACCCCACCGGCAGCGCCCACCAGCGGTAGCTCACTCCGCTCGCGAACTCGAGCGCGATCGCGACGCCGCCGAGCTCGGTGGCCATCACCATGAACATGACGAGCTCCATGATGATGAGCGCGACGGCGAAGAAGCGGATCCCGAAGCGCTCGCGCAGCGCGTCGGGAATGGTGTGCTTGCTGATGGCGGAGAGGCGGCCCGACATCTCCACGAGGAAGGCGAGGCAGACGGCGCCGACGATGACCGCCCAGATGAGGTCGTAGCGGAACTCCGATCCGGCCTGCGCCGCAGTGGCGAGGGAGCCGGCTTCGAGGAAGCCGCCGATCCCCGTCACGATGCCGAGCGCGATCTCGATGAGGCGGCTCATGGGACGGTATCGATCTCCACGGCGGTGAGCGCGCGGCCGTGGTCCCCTAGGGAGCCGCGGAGCGCGTCGAGCGTGGGCCGATCGCGGCGGCGCACCGCGCTGTCGAGCGCTGTCGTGGTGGCGCGGAGGATGCCGAGCTCGCGGAGGATGGGATCGCGCGCCGGGCCGGGAAGGGCTGACCAGACGGGGGCGGCGCTGTCCTTCTCCAGTGCCTTCGCCATGCCGGCGAGGGCGTCGGAGGCATAGATGCCGGGCGCCGCGCCGCTGTCCCACGCGGAGGCGACGAGGCCGGCGGAGGTGGCGGTGGATGCGGCGCGGTCTCGGGCCTGCGCCGCCTTCTCCGGGGTCGGGCCGCCGCACGCGGCCAGCGCGAGCGCCGTGACCAGGAGGACGGGCCGCGCTCGGCGACGCACGTCAGCGGAGGGTATAGAGGTACCCGGCGATGTCGCGAGCATCGCGCGCGCTCACGCCGAGGTTGGGCCTCGCGGTCAGGCTGTCCACCGCCTGCGGATCGCGGATCCAGCGGATCATGTTGTCGGGCTGGTTCGGCAGCACGCCGGCAATGAAGCTCCGGCTCCCGATCCCCGCGAGCGGCGGGCCGACCCGCGCATCGGTACCGCGCACGCCCGGAATCGAGTGGCAGGCGTTGCACCCGTAGGCCGGCATGATCTCCCGGCCGCGCTCGGCGTTGCCGTCCACCAGCTCGCGGCGGGATCGCTCCGCCGGCTCGCGGTCGCAGCCGGCGAGCAGGACGACGAGCAGCAGGGCCGCGAGTGATGCGGGGGCGGCGACAGCCCTCGGGAGCCGCCGGTCGCCCTCGCGCATCCAGGCCAGCATGAGCGCGAGCGCGGCCACGAGATAGGCGAGACACGCGGGGACCCACATGATCAGGCCGGCCAGCTGCTGGTCCTCGAGCGGCGACAGTCCCCACGCGGCGGTCGAGGCGTAGGCCGGATAGAGCGGCCGGGCCGAGAGCGCGAGGATGGCGCCGAGCGCGGTCGTGTGGACCGCGGTGGCGAAGAGATAGAGCACGGCGGCGCCATAGCGGTGGCGTGCCCCGTGGAGCAGCGCCCACCAGAAGAAGAGCGCGGTCGCGAGGAAGGTCGCGTGCTGCAGCGCATGGATGGGCGCGCTCGCGAGCGCGGCATCGTAGAGCCGCGGGGCGTGCCAGCCCCAGGTCGCGAGCGCGTATGCGAGCCACGCAACCGACGGCCGCGCCAGGGCGCGCCACGCCGCTGCCGGCCGCCCGGAGCCCGCGGCGCGCGCCGCGCGCCGCCGCCACGACGCGGGCATGCTCCAGAGGAATGCCACGAGCGGCCGGCCCAGGACGATGAGCGGCGCCGCCACCGCCATGAGCAGCTCATGCTGGACCATGTGGGCCGAGAAGAGCGTTTCGCTGAGCTCGTGGAGCGGGGAGAGGAGGGCGAGGGCCAGCACGGTCCATCCCGCGGCGAAGGCGAGGACGTCCCGCCGCCGGAGGCCGTGCGCCGTGCCGGCCCGCGCCCAGAGCACCACCGTGCCTCGCGCATAGAGCGCGGCCGCGAGCGCGAGCGGACCCGCGATGGCGGGATCGGCGCTCCACGCTCGCGCGAGCTGGCCGGGGAGGAGCGCCTCGCTCACTGGCAGGGGGCCAGGATGAAGGTCGCCAGCCACTGCGCGATCACTACGAGACTGAAGACGCCCGCGGCGAAGACGCCGATCCAGCCGGTGAAGCGGGTGCGGGCGGCGGTGCCGCCGCCGTCACCCGGGTCCTCCACCCCCACCGACCGCCACTCACGCCATGCCACGAACCCCGCACCGAGCACCACGAGGAGGGTCAGCAGGCGGACGACGTGCACGCCGGTGAGGTCGTGCCCGCCGTGGCGGCACGCGGAGTCCACGAGACCATAGGCCACCTGCATCCCGGCCAGTGTCGCGATGGGCGGGACCAGCATGCCCGTCATCTGGGCCAGGATGTGCCGCGCGCCGGGAATGCTGGTGTCGCTGTCCGCGTCGAGCGCCATCGAGCCTCCTACACCCGGGGCGAGATGAAGACGAGGAGATAGAGCACCAGCCACGCCCCGGTCATGAAGTACCAGTAGAGACAGCTGTCGTCCACGTCGGAGAAGTGCTTGGGCTCGACCGGCCCGACGAGGAGCAGCGCCGACAGCGCGGCGCTCTCGAAGAACTGCGCGATCAGCAGCGTGGCGTGCGCGAAGACGACGGCCCAGGCCGTCGAGCCATAGGCGTTGGAGTCCCAGCGGGTGTGCAGCGCGTGCAGCTCGAACCAGCGGACGACGCAGAAGGCCAGGGCGAAGCCGGTGGAGGTGAGCATACCCACCCGGACCCCGCCCAGATCGAAGCGGCGGGCGGCCCGCGAGGTCCACATCATGACCGGCACGCTCACGGCCATGAGGAGGACCTGGATCGTCGCGGCGGTGAGCGACGGGAGCGGCGTCTCCCGCGGCGGCCAGACCTGGAAGTTCCGCTGCACGTAGAGGTACGCCACCGCACAGATGATGAGCGTCATTCCCTCGGCCGCCATGAAGCCGATGGTGCCCCACCAGGTGATGGTCCGGTGGCCGAAGGTGGTGGACGGCAGGCCGGACACGTCGATCGAGCCCGGCTCCCCCGCGACGCGCACCGATTCCCGCTCGCTCACTCGACCCCCTCGGTGACGACCGGGTCGCCCGGCTGGGGCTTGCCCCAGCCCCACGCGACCAGGGGCCCGATCGCCAGCGCGCCGCCGATGACGATGGCCCAGGGCGTGAAGACGAGCGCGACGAAGGTGATGCCGGTGGTGAGCGCCGCGAGGAGCGGCCAGATCGTGGGATCAGGCGTGCGGTGGCGGTGATCGGGGCGCGCATCGAGCACCGTCGTGATCAGGAGCTCGCGCTGATCGGTGCGGAGCCCGGTGACGACCGGCGGCTCCTGCGGTCGGCTCCAGAGCGGGTAGCGCCCCTCGACCACGGGAAGGTGAGCAAAGTTGTACGACGGCGGCGGCGAGCTGGTGGCCCACTCGAGGGTGGAGCTCGATCCCCACGGGTCGTCGCCCGCCAGCTCGCCGTTGGCCAGCGTCCGCGCAACGTTCACGAGGAAGATCACCACGCTCACGAAGATGGTGACGGCGCCGATGGTCGCGAGGAGATTAAGGCTCCCCCAGCCGGTGCCGGCGAGATAGGTATAGACGCGCCGCGGCATCCCGTGGAGGCCGAGGAGGTGCATCGGGAAGAAGGTGAGGTTCACCCCGATGAAGAAGAGGGTGAAGTTCCACCTGCCGAGCCGCTCGCTCAGCCGGCGGCCGGTGAACTTGGGGAACCAGTAGTAGAAGGCGGCGAAGAGGGGGAAGACCCCGCCGCCCAGGAGGACGTAGTGCAGGTGCGCCACGATGAAGAAGGTGTCGTGCACCTGCAGGTCGAACGGCACCGACGCGATCATCACGCCCGAGAGCCCGCCGATGATGAAGACGGCGAAGAAGCCGAGGATGAAGAGGAAGGGGGTGGCGAAGCGGGGCCGCCCGCCCCAGATGGTGGCGATCCAGCAGAAGAACTGTACGCCGGTCGGTATCGCGATCATCGCGCTCGCGGCGGTGAAGAAGCTCTCGCCCATCTGGGGGATGTTGGTGGCGAACATGTGGTGGACCCAGAGCCCGAAGCCCAGGAAGCCGGTCGCCACGAGCGAGAGGACCATGGCGGGGTAGCCGAAGATCTCGCGCCGCGTGAAGGTCGCGATGATCGTCGAGACGAAGCCGAGGGCCGGGATGAAGATGATGTACACCTCGGGGTGCCCGAAGAACCAGAAGAGGTGCTGCCAGAGGAGCGCGTCGCCTCCCTCCGCCTGGTTGAAGAAGTGGGTGCCGATGAGCCGGTCCATCGCGAGGAACTGGCTGTCCACCGCCACCCACGGCATGGCGAAGAGGATCATGAACGCCATCACCAGTGCCGACCAGACGAAGAGCGGCATCCGGTTGAGCGACATCCCCGGTGCCCGCTGCTTGAAGATCGTGACGATCAGCTCGATCGCCGCGATGATTCCGGCGATCTCGGTGAAGGTGATGGTCTGGGCCCAGACGTCCACCCGCTTGCCGACGCCGTACGCGGGGCCCGAGAGCGGGGTATAGGCGAACCAGCCGGCGTCGGGCCCCACGTTCAGAAAGAACGACGTATAGAGGAAGAGCCCGCCGAGGAGATAGACGTAATAGCCGTAGGCATTGAGCCGGGGGAACGCGAGGTCCCGCGAGCCGATCATGAGGGGCACGAGGTAGAGGCTCATCGCGGTCATCACCGGCACCGCGAAGAGGAACATCATGGTCGTGCCGTGCATGGTGAAGAGCTGGTTGTAGAGGTCGGGCCCGATCAGTCCGTTCTCCGGCCGCGCCAGCTGGGCCCGGATCACCGCCGCCTCGAGGCCGCCCAGGAGGAAGAAGACGAAGGCGGTGATGACGTACCGCTTGCCGAGCGACTTGTGGTCGGTGCTCATGAGCCAGCCGCGGAGGCCGGGGCCGTCGCTCCAGACGCGCTCGAGCTGGTCGTGCAGCTCGCGGACGGCCGGACGCGCCTCGGGGGGAACCGCCTCGGGATCGGCGGTGATCGGCGCGGTCACTTGAGGGTCCCCAGGTAGGCGAGAAGGGCCTGGAGGTCGGCCGGCGTCAGGCTGTTGGGCGGCATGTGCGCGCCGGGCTTGATCCCCTGCGCGTCGAGGATCCACCCCGCCAGGTTGCCGCGCGTGTTCGGGAGGCTCCCCGCCGCGATGTAGCGGCGGCTGGCCAGGTGCGTCAGGTCGGGGCCCATCGTGGCGCCGGCTGGCGTGCCCTGGATCGCGTGGCACATCACGCAGGGGGAGCTCAGGAACACCTCCTGCCCGCGCGCCGTGAGGGAATCGGTCGGTGTGCGGGCGGTGTCGGCCTGGCTGGCGTACCAGCGGGCGAAATCGGCGGGCCGGTCGGCCACCACGAGGAACGCCATCTTCGCGTGCTGGTAGCCGCAGAACTCCGCGCACTGTCCGTGATACACACCGGGCGAGTCGGCCTGGATCCAGAGACTGCTTTCCTTCCCCGGAATGAGGTCGCGCTTGCCGTTCAGGTCCGGCGCCCAGAAGCTGTGGATCACGTCCTGGGAGTTGAGGCGGATGAGGACGGGTCGGCCGACGGGGATGTGGATCTCGTTCGCGGTCGTGACGCGCCGGTTGGGAATGGAGTCGTAGTAGGTGACTTCCCACCACCACTGGTGCCCCGTCACCTCGATCCGCACCGCCGCCTCGCGGCGCGCGGTGAGCGCACGCCCGGTGGAGAAATCGAAGACGAGGAACACGAACAGCACCACCACCGTCGCGCCGAC
This sequence comes from Gemmatimonadales bacterium, assembly GCA_025935545.1. Taxonomy (GTDB): domain Bacteria; phylum Gemmatimonadota; class Gemmatimonadetes; order Gemmatimonadales; family GWC2-71-9; genus JAICUF01. Next base: position 18,245 of record JAICVB010000001.1, on the reverse strand, counting down.
CGCGGTCGAGACGGCGCCCGTCATCCGCCGCTCGCCGGGCCCGCCTTCCGCAAGCGGGTCCGCGCCGGCCGGCCGGCGGCGGAGGGTTCCCCAGGCCAGCGCGCCCAGCACCAGCACGAAGACGACCACCGAGGTCCAGAGCATGAACTCCCAGAGCGCGTGCACGCTCGCGGCCTCGGGGCCGGCGGGCCGGAGCGCGGACTGGAGCCAGTCGCGCATCAGGGATGCTCCGCGGCCGCCGGCGTGAAGGCGTGCTTCGGCCGGAGCGGCTCGGTGCGCTGGGGCTCGGGGCCGGCCACCATGTGATCGTCACGCGCGGGCGCGATATCCTTGGGGAGCAGGCCGCTCAGCGAGCGGACGTACGCGACGATCTGCCAGACCTGGTAGTTCGGGATCTTGCCGCGGAAGGTGGGCATCCCGTTGGGCCGGCCCTCGACGATGGTCGAGAAGATGTTCTCAGGGTCGCTCCCGTAGATCCACTGATCGTCCATCAGGGCGGGACCGATCCCGCCGCCGCCGTGCGAGTGGCAGCCGCTGCAGTTGTAGGCGTTGAAGAGGCGTTCGCCCTCGGAGACCGCGTAGGCGTTCCGCTCGTAGGGATTCCGGATCGGGAGATCCCGGGTCTTGGGGCCGGGCACGAGCTCGCTCATGGAGACCGCGGTCTCGGAGGTGGCCGCCGGCGGCGACTCGCGGAAGCGCCGCGTCTCCCGCTGGCAGCCGAGCGCCGCGAGGGCGGCGGCAAGCGCGACGGCGCCACGGAGCTTGCGTCCCATCATGGCTTCCCTCCCGGCAGCGGTCGGCGGGGCACGCCGTAGGCGTCGAGGATGCGGCCGATCTCGGTGCGGCGTGTCTCGATCACGCGATCGAGCTCGCGCCGGAGCGCATCGTCCTTCTTCCGCACCCCCATCGAGATGCTGTAGGCCAGCGGAATCCCCGGCGGCTCCATCTCCGGCGATACCGGCGTCACCACCAGGGGCACCCGCTCCCGGCTCGCGAAGTAGCCGCCGAGCGGTCCCCACACGATGGCCACGTCCACGTCGCCGCGCGCCACCGCGTCCACGATGCGGGCCGGCGGGTTCGGCTCCGTGTAGTCGCCGTAGACGGTGTACCCGACCACGTTCGCGACCATGCCGCGCCGCGAGAGGGCGTGCGCCGGCGGCGTGTTCATATAGTCGTTGCCGATCAGCTGCACGCCGATCCGGAGCCGGCGGAGGACGGTGTCGTCGAGGGAGGCGATGGCGAGATGGCGGTCTCGCCGGGTGACGAAGACGTAGCTCGACCGGTAGTACGGCTCCGTGGGCCGAGCCATCTCGAAGTCGCTCGGCACGCCCATGACGACGTCGCAGAGCGAGGCGTTGAGGGTGTTGCGGAAGAACCCGCGCCGCTGGGCCCACCAGGTGTAGCTGAGGCGCGCGTGCAGGTCGCGCGCGACCAGCTCGGCGATCCGGTTCTCGAACCCCTCCCCGGCGCGGTTGGTGAACGGCAGGTTGTTGGGATCGGCGCAGACGCGAAGCTCGCGAGGGGCCGGAGCCGCGGCGGCCAGGGCCGCCAGGCTCAGCGCGGCTGCGGCCGCCGCGAGCCTACGGAAGCGCGAAGACATAGAGCGTCCCGCCCTTCGTGCTGCGGGCCGGCAGGTCCTTCATCGCGTTCACGAAGCCCAGCGCGGCGGAGGAGTCCCGGGCGTCGAGGTCGCCGGCGACGATGCCGCCCGACCAGCCGCCGACGCCAGAGAGCACGGCGACGTACTGCTTCCCGTCGGGCCCGCGATAGGTGACCGGCTGGCCGATGATGCCCGAGCCCGTCTTGAACTTCCAGAGCTCGCGCCCGGTGCGCGCGTCGAGCGCCTTGAACCAGCCGTCCATCGTGCCGTAGAAGACGAGGTCTCCCGCCGTGGCGACGGTGCCGCTCCAGACGGGCAGGTCTTCCTTCACGATCCACACCGGCTTCCCGCCCACGGGATCCCAGGCGGTGAGCTCGCCGCGATGGCCGCCGGGCCCCGCCTTCATCTTCACGTTCATGCCCACGAACGGCGTGCCGGCCACGTAGCTCGCCTCGACGCTCTCGACATCCATGCACAGGTTCTGGTGCGGGATATAGAGGTATCCCGTCCGCGGCGAGAAGGATGACGGCTGCCAGTCCTTCACTCCCGGCGCCGCGGGACAGATGTCCCGCACGACCTTGCCCAGCTCCGGCTCCTTGTCGGCCGCGTACTGCAGGCGGCCGGTGCGCAGGTCCACGCCCGTGGTCGAGTTGATGTAGCCGAACGGGTTGGCGTAGAGCACCTCGCCCGTGGCGCGGTCGATCATGTAGAGGTAGCCGTTCCGCTCGGGGCGGAGCAGCACGTGGCGCACCTGGCCGTGCCACGGGACGTCGAGCAGGACGCTCTCGTTGATGCCGTCGTAGTCATGCAGGTCGTGCGGCGTGATCTGGTAGGCCCACACCGCTTCGCCGGTGTCGGGGTCGCGGGCGAAGAGCGTGATGGTCCACTTGTTGTCGCCGGGCCGCTGCGCCGGGTTCCAGGGCCCAGGGTTCGAGGTGCCGTAGTAGACGAGATCGAGCGCCGGATCGTAGGAGATCCAGCCCCACGCGCCGCCGCCTCCGATCTTCCACATGTCGCCCGGCCAGGTGGCGACGCCGAGGTCGGTGCCGCGGTCCTTGGCGTAGAAGGGATGGAAGCGCGGGCCGATCAGCACGTCCTTGTCGGGACCGGTGCCGTAGGCCCGCCACGCGAGCTTGCCGGTGCTGAGGTCGAGGGCGGTGAGCCAGCCGCGCACCCCGAACTCGCCGCCGCTGTTCCCCACCAGCACCTTGTCCTTCACCACGAGCGGCGCCATCGTGAGCGACTCGCCCAGGTTGATGTCGCCGACCCTCGTGCGCCACACCTCCCGGCCGGTCTCGGCGTCCACCGCGATGGTGTGATTGTCGAGGGTGTTGAGAATGATCTTGCCGTCGGCGTACACCACGCCGCGGTTCACCACGTCGCAGCACGCCACGCCCTGCGCCGCCGCCATCGGCTTCGGCTTGTAGGTCCACTTGACGGGCAGGCCCGGCTGGGTGAGGTCGAGGGCGTAGACGAAGTTGGGGAAGGGCGTGATCACGTACATCGTGTTGTTCACGACGATCGGCGCCGCCTCCTGCCCCCGCAGCACTCCGGTGGAGAAGGTCGCCGCCACGCGGAGCTGGGCGACGTTCCCGGTGTTGATCTGGTCGAGGCCGCTGTAGCGGGTGGACGCGTAGTCCCGGGCGGGGCGGGTCCACTGTCCGTCCTCCGGAGCGGCGGCGTCGGCTGGGATGGTGGCGCGAGGGCCGCCCGGGGCGGGCGCCGCGGGCGGCGTGACGGTATCCGTCCTGACGGTATCGGCGCCGGCCCGCCGCGGCTCGGCGCGCGCCCCACCCTTCGAACAGCCGCAGATGCCCACGGTAACAAGGAGCGCGGCGACGCCGGCTCGACCCGACCACCAGAAACGCACGCTCTGCGACACGAACGCCTCCATCGGTCCGGTGCGCCACGAACGCACCTGGCTGGATTGGACGCGACGATGTTACCGTGACCACCCGGGCGCCGCCGTGATGCGCGATACATTGGGGCGCCATCGAGCGTGAGCTCTCCGGGACGCCGCCTGGTCTTCGTGTGAGGGCCGGCACATCGGGCGGCGGGCGGCTCGCGTAGCATCGGCCATGCAACCGGCACCGGCGGACAAGCGTGACGCGAGCGCGGGCGGATCCGTCGAGAAGCCGGAGACCGGCACGAGGCTCTCGGCCGGCGAGATCCATGACAACGTGATGAGCGAGGCGGATGAGGAGCTCGAGCGGGCCGCCGCCTCGCTCCTCATCTCCTCTTTCGCCTCCGGCCTCGCCATCGGGTTCAGCTTCCTGGGCGGCGCCTATGCGGGGAGCCTGGTCGCGCCGGTGTACCGCCCCGCCGCGGCAGCGGCTGCCTACCCCCTCGGATTCATGTTCGTCATCATGGCGCGCAGCGAGCTCTTCACGGAGAACACGCTCACGCCCGTCCTCCCCCTCCTCCATCGACGCGACCTCACGACGCTGCGGAAGATGCTGCGCGTCTGGGCGCTCCTCCTGGCGGGGAACCTTGCCGGGACGCTCCTCTTCTCATGGCTCATGGCGAGCACGCCGGCGATCCCGGAGGGGCTCAAGCCGGTGATGCTCGCGATGGCGGACAAGACGACGGCGCTGCCGTTCATGCTCACGCTGTACCACGGCATCTTCGCCGGCTGGCTCATCGCGCTCCTCACCTGGCTGCTCGCCTCCACGCACCAGACCGGGGCGCAGCTCGCGCTCATCTGGCTCCTCACGGCGCCGATCGCGGCGTTCGAGTTCAAGCACTCGATCGTCGGATCCACCGAGGCGTTCTACCGTGCCTGGGCAGGGTCGGCGGGGTGGGGATCGATGAGCGCGTTCATTCTGGCGGCGGTAATCGGCAATACCATCGGCGGGGTGCTGCTGGTGGCGATCCTCAATTACGGGCAGGTGGTGACGGAGCGGAAGGAAAAGGGGCAGACCCAGACCGAAGCCGAGGAGTAGCGCCGGTCAGCGCTTGTGGCTGCCGTCGCAGAAGGGACGGTTCCGGGACAGGCCGCAGCCGCAGAGCTTCACCTGCCCCGGGATCTTGGTGGGGGGCGGGACCAGCTCCTCTCCCTCGTTGTTGCGGACCACGACCGGCCCCTCGATGATGTAGGGCCCCGACGGCTTCCAGGTGACGGTGGTGACGGGATCGCTCACGCCGTCTGGATCCCGCGCGCCGCCTCTTCAGCCAGCTGGAACTCCTCCACGGGTGCCCTGAGCGCCGCCGCGATTCCCCGCTCGGCCACCAGTGCCTCGGCCATGCGATACCCCAGGTAGTAGCCGGCGCGCTCCGGGATCACCCGCCCGCCGATCAGCCGCGAGGACGGGCTCATCCCCCCGGAGAGGTACCGGAGCCGGAGCCCGAGTCCGCTCTGGTCGAGGTCGGGCTCGCTCACGCGGCGCACGAACGACTCGATCTCCCGGAGGCGGTGGTACTGCCGGCGCGGGTAGCCGAAATAGTCGGCCGGGTCGAATCCGGGCGCCACCGCCTGCGCCGCGTGCACGGCGAGCCCCTCGTTGATGAGCAGCTCGCGCAGGGTGGCCCGGCTCCCGGTCTGCCAGTAATCGTAGTAGCCGCCGGCCTCCGCGATGAGCCGGCGGAGCTCGCTCGCGCTCGAGGGTGAGGTGTAGCGGACGGCGTGGGCCAGCTCATGGGCCACCCAGAGCGGGATCAGGTCGGGCGAGAGGCCCATGCCGTACGTCTCGGGATTGACCCGCCCCGTGAAGTGCTCGGCGCAGATGAAGGCGATGCCGCGGCCGCCCACCACCAGCTCGCCCGCGTTGGCGCCGCCCATCCCGACCATGAGGTAGCAGTCGGTCGGCTGGTCGATGCGGAGCGTGTCGTGCGCGCGGGCGACGGCTTCCTCGGCGATCCGCACGAGGTCGGTCGAGGCGAGGAGCGCCACGAGGTCGCTCCGGTCGGCGCTCAGGGCCGAGCGAACGACGTCCTGTCCCTGCGGGCTGTCAGGGTCGAGGACGTAGTTGTGCCAGTAGGCATCCAGGATCGGGCGGTGGGCGTCGCGGTACCGCTGGTAGGCGTCCGCCGGGTCGGCGGCGTCGAGCACGCTCAGGAAATCGGGCAGCAGGTTGATCAGCACGCGCCATAGTAAGAGAGGCGGCGCGCGCGGCGCAAGATGCGCGGAGCGCTCAGTGCACGCCGCGCTGCTTCCGGCGGGAGACTTCGTCGAGGAAGTGGCGCTCCGCGGGGGTCAGGCTCGCAATGCCCGAGGCGCTGATCTTGTCGAGGACGCGGTCGAGCTCGGCGCCGGTGGAGTCGGGCGCCGGGCGGGGCCGGCGCGGGACCGGCGTGGGGATCACCTGCCGCTCGGGCTCTTCCGCGCCACCCGACTGGACCATCACCACCCGCTCGGCCGGCCGGGCCGGCTCGACCGGCGCCCGGCGCGAGAGATACTGGAGCCGGAGGAAGAGCCAGGCCGCCACCGCGCCGCCCAGGTGCGCCATGTGGGCCAGCCCGTCGTTCCTGGGCCAGAGCGACAAGACCAGGTCGATCCCGATCAGCACCAGCACCAGCGTCCGGGCCCGCACCGGGACCGGAATGGGGAAGACCATCAGCTCGGCATCGGGCCAGAAGACGGCGAAGGCGACCATCACGCCCAGGATCGCGCCCGACGCGCCGACGAAGCTGCCGACGCTGATGAAGTTGTGCAGGAGGAGGGCAAAGACGGCCGCGCCGACGCCGCAGTACAGGTAATAGAGGATGAACTGGCGGCTGCCCATCCGGCTCTCCACCGCCGCCCCGAAGACGAAGAGGGCGATCGAGTTGAAGAGCAGGTGGCCGAGGCCGCCGTGCACGAACATGTAGGAGACGAAGGTCCAGGGCCGCCCGAGTGCCAGCTCCGGCGTGAAGGCGAGCGCCTGCCGGAGCTCGGGAGACGTGAAGATCGTCTCCATGAGCAGCAGCACCACCGCGTTGATCACGAGGAGGCGCAGGACCCAGGGGGTCAGGCGGGGGTACGGCAACAGGCTCACCCGGAAGCACCTTGCCTGCCGGCGAGCGCGGTACGGCAGATGCGCTCGCACAGCTCAGGGAATGGAATGCCCGCCGCCGCGGCCGACTGCGGCATCAGGCTCGTCGCGGTCATGCCCGGCAGCGTGTTCACTTCTAAACAGAAGAACTGCCCGTCCGGTGTCAAGCGAAAATCGACCCGCGAGTAGCCCCCCAGCTTGAGCGCCTCATGCGCGAGGACGCCGAGGCGCCGGCACTCGCTGGCGAGGGCCGGGGTCAGGTCAGCCGGGAAGATCTCCTGCGACATCCCGGGGGTGTACTTGCATTCGTAGTCGAAAATTTCATGCCTCGGGATGATCTCCCCCACCGCCAGGCCCTGGCCCTCCAGGATCCCCACGGTCAGCTCCCGGCCGGGGACGAAGGCCTCGACCATGACCTCGTCGTCGTACCGTGCCGCCAGCGCGACCGCGGCCGCAAAGTCGCCGGGTGCCTTGACCACGCTCAACCCCACTGTGGACCCCTGCTTGGACGGTTTCACGACGAGCGGCCAGCCGAAGCGGCGGCCTGCCTCCGCTGCGTCGATCGGGGCCATGGCCCAGTCGGCCGTGCCCACCCCGGCACCCCGGAAGAGCCGCTTGGAGATGTCCTTGTCCATGGCCATGGCGCTCCCCAGCCGCCCGCTGCCGGTGTAGGGGACACCCACCATCTCGAGCAGCGTCTGTAGCGTGCCGTCCTCACCCCGGCCCCCGTGGAGCGCCAGGAAGAGGACGTCGGCTTCCCGCACCACGGGCAGTCCGCTCAGGACCGACAGCAGGATCCCCTTCTCCAGGGCCTGCAGGTGGTCGATCGAGGGCGGCTCCGCCGCGACGGAGCCCGAGAGCGTGGCGGCTTCGGCGGCAGGGGGGATGTAGCCGCCGGCGGTGTCCACCACGGCCACGTCGTGGCCGCGGGAGCGGAGCGCCGTCACGACCTGCACCGCGGAGGCGATGGCCACGTCGCGCTCGGAGGAGGTGCCGCCGGTGAGGACGGTGACGCGCATCAGCGGGTGCCGATCATCTGCTGGAGCACGTCGTAGCGGCTCACGATGCCGACCAGCGTGCCGTCGCGCTGGACCAGCGCGGCCGGGCTCTCGCGCGTGAGCATGGCGGCGAGGCGGTCGGTCGGGAAGTGGGCATCCACCACGGGGAACGGGGCCTCCATCACCTCGCGCACCGGACGGTCGAGCAGGGTCGGCTGGGCGAGGGCGCGCGTCATGAGCGTGCCCTCGATGAGGCCGCCGACGCACTCGGCGCCTTCCACCACCGGGATCTGGCTTACGCTCCAGGTGCTCATGAGGTTGAGCGCCTGGCGCACCGCGGCGGACGGCGCCACGCTCACGAGCGCGGGCGCCTCGCCCTGGCGCTGCTCCAGCAGGTCCCCGACGGTGAGCTGCGGCTTGTCGAGCAGCTGGTTCTCCTGCATCCACTCGTCGTTGAACACCTTCGAGAGATAGCGCTCGCCGGTGTCGCAGAGAATGGTGACGACACAGGCGGCGGGATCATCCACCTCGCGCGCCACGTCGAGGGCGAGGTGCACGTTGAGGCCGGCGGAGCCGCCGACCAGGATTCCCTCCTCGCGGGAAACGCGCCGCGCCATCGCCATCGCGGCCTTGTCCCCCAGCTGGCGCCACTCGTCGATGCAGTCGAACCAGATGGTGGTGGGGATCTTGTCGCCGCCGATGCCCTCGACCTTGTACGGGTGGCCGTCGCCCATCTCGTGGGTCGCGGCGTAGCCGGTGTAGAGCGAGCCGACGGGGTCCCCCGCGATCACGCGAATGGCCGGATTCCGTTCCTTGAGGTAGCGGCCGGCGCCGCTCACCGTGCCGCCGGTCCCCGCGCCCGCGACCAGGTGGGTCACGCGCCCGCCGGTCTGCTCCCAGATCTCGGGCCCGGTGGTGCGATAGTGCGCCTCGGGGTTCACCGGGTTGTAGAACTGGTTGGCCAGGATGGCGCCGGGCGTGTCGTGCACGATCTGCTTGGCCTTCATGACGTAGTTGTCGGGGTGGGTCGGCGGGACGGCGGTGGGGGTGATCACGACTTCGGCGCCGTAGGCCTTGAGGAGGCGCACCTTCTCCTGGGACATCTTGTCCGGCATCGTGAAGATGCAGCGGTAGCCCTTGAGCGCCGCCGCGATCGCGAGGCCCACGCCGGTGTTGCCGCTGGTGCCCTCCACGATCGTGCCGCCGGGCTTGAGCTCGCCGCGGCGCTCTGCGTCCTCGATGATGGCGAGCCCGATCCGGTCCTTCACCGATCCGCCGGGATTGGCGTACTCCGCCTTGCCGTAGACCGGCGTGCGGATGCCGGCCGCCACCCGCGAGAGCCGGATGAGCGGCGTCCGCCCGATGGTGTCGAGGACGGAATCGGAGGGGGCGGCGTACGGATGGCTCATGGCGTGATTTCCGTCCGGGCGGGGTTCCGGAACTGGAACGGTTGGAGGAAGGGCGCGGGCACCGCCCGGCCGTCGTGCCGCGCCGGCGCGAACCGCAGCTTCGGCGCCGCGGCGAGGGCGGCGGAGTCGAGCGCGGGGTACCCGCTCGACTCGGCGATGCGAATCGAGTCGCGTACGATGGCACCCTTTGCGTCGGCGTACATGCGAACGACCACGGTGCCCTCGATCCCGGCGCGGAGCAGGGCCGTCGGATAGACAAGCGGCGTATTCGCATTGAGCGCCACCGGCGGATCGCCATCGGGTGCGGTGGGCGCGACGCTATCCGCGGGCGCGGCCCTGGGCGCACGCTCGGCGCGACGGCAGGCCGGCATGGCGAGAGCGAGGAGCAGCACCGTCAGTTGGCGGCGGGCGCGAGCGCGTGTCGTATCCACCTCGGAAACTAGCGCGGAGCGGGTCCGCCCGTCCAATCGGCACGGCGCTGGCGACCCGGCGGAACGGGCGGCAGATTGGGGCACCGTCCTCTCACAATCCACCTGATGTCGGGACCACTCATGACGATTCGATGGTACGGAGTCCTCGTGCTCGCGTTCGCGCTGCCCCTCACCGCCGGAAACGCCGCAGCGCAGGGGATGGACAGCACGTACGCGGGCTTCACGGCCGTGTCGCTCCCGGCCGATGGTGCCATCCGCTCCGGCGCGGAAGCTGCGCGCGCCGACGAGCAGGCGGCCGGCCGCGAGATCGACCGGCTCACCGACAGCCGTGCCCGCCTCGATGCGCGGCTCAACGTCCAGAAGGCCGACATCGACGCGATCCGGTCCCGGGCCGATCTCGCGAAGAAGGACAAGCGCGACGCCGACCGGGCCGATCTCGACTTCCAGCGGCGGCGGGCCGAAGCCGACCGGAAGACGCTGGAGGCGATCCGCTCGCTCTTCGACGACCAGATTGCGGAGATGTCGGCCAAGCGGGAGTGGGCCAGGGCGCGGAGCCGCACGGCCGACGCCGAGCTGGCGCTCTTCCGGAAGCGGCAGGAGCGCGCGAGCCGGGCCACCGCCGACTCCACCACGCTCGGCAAGCTCGACACCGAGGTCCGCGAGCTGGAGTCCCGCGTGCTCGATGCGCGCAAGGATGAGTCGGCGAAGCAGGCCGACTGGGCGTCGCGCTATCGTGACACCGTGTCGCAGGAGATGTCGGTGTGGCGGGCGCAGCAGGCGGCGCGCGCGGTGGTGCGGTCCTGAGCCTCAGCCCCTCCGCGCCTCGCGCTGCAGCTCGGCGAGGCGGTTGAGGGCGTCGAGCGGCGTGAGGGCGTTCACGTCGAGGTCGCGGAGCCGGTCCACCACGGGATGCGGCTCCGCGCTGCCGAAGAGGGGAAGCTGGCCCGGATCGGCCGCGGAGGGCGGCGCGCCCTGCACCACGCGATGCTCGCCTTCGAGGGTGCCGAGCACTTCGTGGGCGCGGCGGAGGACGGCGTCGGGCAGGCCCGCGAGCCGGGCCACGTGCACGCCGTAGGAGCGGTCGGTCCCGCCGGGCTCCAGCCGGTGCAGGAATACCACCGTCTCGCCGGTCTCGCGCACGGCCACGTTGAAGTTCCGCGCGTGCTGCAGCCGCTCGGGCAGCTGCATCAGCTCGTGGTAGTGCGTGGCGAACATCGTCTTGCAGCCGATGCGGTCGTGCAGGTGCTCGGTGACGGCCCACGCGATGGCGACGCCGTCGTAGGTGGAGGTGCCGCGCCCGATCTCGTCGAGGAGCACGAGGCTCCGGCTGGTGGCGTTGTGGAGGATGGCGCTCGTCTCGCTCATCTCCACCATGAAGGTGGACTGCCCGCGCGCGAGGTTGTCGCTCGCGCCGACGCGGGTGAAGAGGCGGTCCACCACGCCGATCCGCGCCTCGTCCGCCGGGACGAATGAGCCGATCTGGGCCAGGACCACGGTGAGCCCGATCTGCCGGAGGATGGTGCTCTTGCCCGCCATGTTGGGGCCGGTCACGAGCAGCACCCGGCCGGCCTCGTCGAAGTCGACGTCGTTGGGGATGAACGATTCGCGCGGCATGAGGCGCTCGATCACCGGATGCCGGCAGCCGCGGAGCCGGAGCGCGAAGCCGTCGTCCACCCCTGGTCGAACATAGCGCCCGCTCACCGCCCGCTCCGCCAGGCCCGACCAGACGTCGAGCCGCGCGAGTGCGCGCGCCGTCCGCTGCACCCGCTCGACGGCCTGGCCCACCGCCGCGCGCAGCGCCCCGAACAGCTCCCCCTCCCGCACCCCCATCCGCTCCTCGGCGCCGAGCACCCGTGACTCGTAGTCCTTGAGCTCCGGGGTCACGTAGCGCTCGGCGCCGGCCAGGGTCTGCCGCCGCTCGTAGTCGGCGGGGACGCGGCTCGCATGCGCGTTGGTGATCTCGAGGTAGTAGCCGAAGACCTTGTTGAAGCCGACCTTGAGCGACGAGATGCCGGTGCGCTCCCGCTCGCGCTGCTGGAGACCGGCGATGTAGTGGCGCCCGCCGTCGCGCAGCTCGCGGAGCCCGTCGAGCTCGGCGTCGTAGCCCTGGCGGATCACGGCGCCGTCGGCGAGCGTGGCGGGGAGGCGGTCCTCCAGCGCGGCGCCCAGCTCCCGGGTCAGGTCGGGGAGCGGGTCGAGCTCCGAGTGCGCCTGGACCAGCGCGGCGGCCCGGCCGCCGGCCAGGGTCGCGACGGCGTCGAGGAGGGCGGGGAGCCGGCGGAGCGAGTCCCGCAACGCGCCCATCTCGCGCGGCGTGGCGCGGCCGGCCGCCGCCCGGCCGGCCAGGCGCTCGAGATCGCGGACGCCGTCGAGCGCCTCGCGAATCCGCGCGCGGCCCGCCGAGTCGGTGACCAGCGTCTCCACGGCATCGAGGCGGGTATTGATGGCGGCCGGGTCGCGGAGGGGCGACAGGAGCCAGTGGCGGAGGAGCCGCGCACCCATCGGCGTCACCGTGGCGTCGATGGACTCGAGCAGGGTGCAGTTGCGCGCGCCCGCGCGGAGCGGCTCGGCCAGCTCGAGGTTCCGGCGCGTCATCTCGTCGAGCCAGAGGCAGTCGTCCCCCCGGCGCACCGCGGGGCGATTGAGATGCGGGAGGCCGCCGGGCTGGAGGTCGGTGAGGTAGCGGAGCAGGGCGCCGGCCGCGCCCAGCGCCGCCGCGTCACCGTCGGCGACGCCAAGGCCGTCGAGGGAGGCGAGGGCGAAGCGGCGCCGGATGTCGTCGGCCGCGAGGTCGGCGTCGAACTCCCAGCGCTCGCGCGCGCTCCGGAGGATGCCGTCGTCGAGTGCCAGCGTCGCGTCCGCCGGCAGGACGACCTCGGCGGGAGCGAGCCGCGCCAGCGCGTCGGCGAGCCCGTCGGCGGGCAGCGTCTCCAGCAGGAACTCGCCGGTGCTCAGGTCGATGGCGGCGAGGCCGTGCCGCGTGCCGTCGGGCGCCAGCGCCACGATCCAGTTGTTGCGGCCGCCGGCGAGCCAGCCTTCTTCCAGGAGCGCACCGGGCGTGACCGTCTCGACGACCGCCCGCCGCACGATCCCCCTGGCCGCGCGGGGATCCTCCACCTGCTCGCAGATGGCGACCCGGTGTCCGGCGGCCACGAGCTGGCGGAGGTAGTCGGCGGCGGCCTTTACCGGCACGCCGGCGAGCGGCACACCGTCGCCGCGCGAGGTCAGCGTGATGTTGAGGACGCGGGCGCCGAGCTCCGCGTCGTCGAAGAACATTTCGTAGAAGTCGCCCATCCGGAAGAAGAGGATGGCGTCCTGATGCCGCGACTTGATCTCGCGGTACTGCTGCATGAGCGGCGTGCCGCGGCTGTCGCTCCCCGCGGGCCGGCTCGCCCGGGCCGTCACTCGCTCACCACGAAGGCGCCGGTGCCCAGGGTGCCGCGGAGCCGCGTGGCCTCGGCCTGCGCTTCGCGCCGGGAGGCGAAATGCCCGGTGCGGACCTTGAAGAACCCCTTCTCCGCGGTAACGTCGGCCGCGATCCCGCGCCCGGACAGGCCGCGCACGATGGCGTCGGCGTCACGCTGCGTGGCGGCTGCCGCGAGCTGCACGCGGAAGCGCCCGGCGGGGTGCGCCGGCGCGTTGACGCGCGTGGTGTCGGCGCTCGCGGGAGCAGGCCGCGCCCCGTCGTCGCGGGCGGCATCGGGCGGAGTGGCGACCGGGGGCGAGCTGTCTGCCCGGGACGCGGCGACGCTCGCCGGAGCGCCGGCGTTCCGTAACGTGTCGCTGCGCGCGCTGTCGGCCCGCGCGCTGTCGGCCCGCGCGGCGGCAACCCGGATAGCGGCGGACGAATCCGCCCCGGCGGGGACGACGGCAGGCGGGGCGGGCGTGACTGCCGCCGGCAGCGGTGCCGCGGGGGGCGGCGCAATGGTGTCGGACGCCGCGATGAGCGCTCCGCATCGCCGCGCCTGGGCGCCGAGCTGGGCGTGCACGGCGGCGTCCGCGCCGCCCTGGCGGAGCCCGGCCACGATCCAGCTGCAGGCCGAGCGCTGGTTGCGCATGTCGAAGTAGCTGCGCGCGGCCCAGACGGCCGCATCCGCCATGAGCGGTGACGCGGGAAAGTCCCGGCGGATCCGCTCCAGGTCGCGCGCGGCGCCGGGAAGGTTCCCGCCCGCGTAGTCGCTTTCGGCCAGGAGCAGCAGGGCGTCGTCCATCCAGGCGGAGAGGGGGAATTCGACGGTCACGCGCTGCAGGCTGCGCTCGCGCTCGGTGACGTCCGCCGCAGTGAGCGCGATGGCGTAGAGGATCTCGGGATAGAGGGCGTCGGTCGCAGGCGTGGCCGCGGCGAGCCGCCGCAGCACCGCGCGGGCCGAGTCCACCTGGCCTTCCTGCGCCTGCCGCACCGCGGCCACGAGCCGCGGATCCGTCTGCGCCCGCGCCTCACGGGCCGTGAGCAGGCCCGCTGCCACGAGGCCGGCAATGAGCGCCGCGCGCATCACGCTCCCTGCATCACGCCGCGCGGGCCGACGCGAGGGCGAGGCGCATGACGAGGTCGGCCACGAGGCCCCGCTCGTCGGAGAGGGCAGTGTTCTTGAGGGCGCGATCGGCGGCAAGCGTCGCACGGAGGGCATCGGTGATCGCGGGCATCGGCCAGGAAGCGGCCCAGCGTGCCCAGTGCGCCGCCTCCTCCTTCCAGGGCCCGAGTCGCCCGGGGCGGCCGGCGCGGAGCGCATCGAAGGCGGCACGCTCCAGCGCGGCGCCCCGCACCCGGCGATCGTACGCCGCTCGCACGACGCCGACCCCGATGAGCGAGGTGCCGAGGAGGCTCACCAGGCCGACACCTGATACTCCGGGCTGCTCCAGCACGCGGCCGAGCAGGGTGACGGCCCGCGCCGCGGCCCCGTCCATCACGGCGTCACGCCAGTCGAGCACCGTTTCGCCGTAGCGGATCCCCACGAGGCTCGAGACCTGCTCGACGGTTACCGGCTCACCCGCCGGCAGCGCGGCGAACTTCTCGATCTCGAGCCGAAGCAGGCTCGGGCTTGGCCCCACGCACTTGAGGAGGTGCTCCGCGGCGCCGGCCGCGAAGGTGACGCCGCGCTCCCCCGCCCGCGTGGTGATCCACTTCATGAGCTCCGCCGCGGGCAGGGCGTCGCACTCGACGGTCACGGCCAGGCGGCAGAGGTCCTTGTCGGCGTCCTCCTCCCCAGGGCCCTGCACCAGGATCACCACGGTCTCCTGGGCCGGGCGCTCCAGGTAGCGGATCAGCGCCGCGCGCGCCTTGGGCTTCCGCTTCCACGCTTCCACGTCGCGGATGAGCACGGCGCGCCGGTCGGCCATCATGGGCAGGGTGTTGCAGAGCGCCTCGATCGCCTCGGGATCCAGGGTGCCGGCCGAGCGCTGGTCGAAGTTGAAGTCACGGACGGAGGGGTCCACCGCGCGGTCCAGGACGGCGCGGATGATCTCCTCCTTCAGGACGTCCTCGCTGCCGAAGAGATAGTAGGCGGGGACCAGGGCGCCCTTCTTCAGGGCAGCGCCCACTTCCTTACGGGATTGCAGGGGCATGAGGAATTTTACCGCCCCGTCCCGCCGGTTGAAATGCCCGGTTTCCGGAACCACTGCTCGTACCAGATGGCGGCCAGGGTCTTCGCGTCGGTGATCTCGCCGCGGGCGGTCATCTCGAGAACGGTCGACCAGCGAAGCTCGTGCACTTCCAGGAACTCATCAGCCTCGCGCGCGTGCTCCCCCCGCGCCAGGCCGTGGGCCGAAAAGAGATGGATCCGCTCGTCCGTAAAGCCGGGCGTGGTCCAGATGGTGGTCAGCGTGCGGTACTCCGCTGCGGAGCAGCCGGTCTCCTCGCGCAGCTCGCGCCGGGCGCAGGCCTCGGGAGGCTCGCCCGCCTCGAGCCGGCCGGCGGGGACCTCCCAGATGAACCCTTCGGCCGCGTGCCGGAACTGGCGGATGAGGAGCACTCGCGGGTCCGCGTCGGCGGAGTCGTCGAGGAAGGGAAGCACCGCCGCGGCGCCCGGATGGCGGATCATCTCCAGGGTGCCGGTCGAGCCGTCGGGGAACCGTACGGTGTCGATGTCGAGGTTGAGGACCCGGCCGGTGTGGAGCCGCGTGCTGGAGAGACGAGCCATACGAGGGCTCCGCGGTGAAATGGTACGACTGGAGGGGATCCGGTTGGATGGGCCGCCGCAGGTGTGCCCATCATGCTGCACCCCAGCGGACCAGTGACGATGACCGACGTGTTCCCGGCGATGACGGACATGCGGGGCGGGCCCGAGGCGCCTGCCCGGGCCCGGCACGAATGCAGTGCGGCCCGCGCCTGCCGACTTACTCTCCGCACCGCCGGACGTGCCCCCATCCTCGCGAGCGCCTCGGCGGACGGCATCCTGCTCCTTCCGGCGGGGCGGATCGTCCAGGTCGAGTGGCTCCGGACCGCGGCGCTCCGGCCATCCGTGCGGCTCGATGCGTCGGTGATCCTGCCCGACCACCTGCACGGAATCGTGCTGCTCGACGGCACCGTCTCGCTCGGCGCCATGGTGGCGGGACTCAAGTCGGCGTCCGCCGCGCGCATCAACCGGCTGCGGGCCACGCCCGGCGCCGCCGTCTGGCAGCGGGGCTACGGCGCCGAAATACTCAGGCCGGCCGACGTGGCCGCGGCGCGTGCGTGGCTGCTTGCCAACCCGTCCCGCTGGCTCGCGCGCGAGCTCCCGGGCCGCTGAGGAAAGTCAGCGCGCGGCGAGCCCGTCGGCATCGAGCACCGTCACCGGGCCCAGGTGAAGCGCTTCGATGCCGGGCTGGACCCTGGCCAGGTCCCCCACCACCACGATCACCGAGCTGTCGGGGCTCAGGTACTTCTCGGCAACCCGGGTCACGTCAGCCGGCTTCACCTGCGCGAGCTTCGTGAGATAGCCCGTGAGCTCGCTGTCGGGCAGCCGGAAGAAGGCGAGGTCGGCCAGCGTGGCCGCCACGCCGGCGTTGGTCTCGAGCGCCCGCGGGTATGCCCGGATCAGCGACGCCCGCGCAAACTCCGCCTCCGCGTCGGACACCGGCCGGGGGCCGCGGATGTCGCGGATCTCCTTCATGAACTCGATGAGCGAGCTGTCGGTCTTGGCGGTGAAGACGCCGGCGCTCGCGACGAAGGGCCCCGGCCCCCGGTCGAAGGTCATCGTGGTGCGCGCGCCGTAGGTGTACCCCTTCGCCTCGCGGATATTGAGGTTTACCCGGGAAGTGAACGCGCCACCGAGCGCCGCGTTCAGCACGCGGAGCGCGTAGTAGTCGGGGCTGGTCGAGCGCGGCACGAGCGCGTGGCCGATCCGGATTTCGCTCTGCGCCGCTCCCGGCTTGTCCACCAGGTACACCGCGGTCGCGTGCGGTGCGGGACGGGCCGGCACCGCCGCCGCGGCCGCCGGCACCGGCTTCGCCTTCCACGCGCCGAAGGCGCGCGTCGCCAGCGCCTGCGCCTCGGCCGCCGACAGGTCCCCCACCACGATCAGGACGGCGTTGTTGGGCCGGTACCAGGAATCGTAGAAGCCCGCCACGTCCGCGCGCGCGACCTTGCCGATCGTCTCCAGCGTGCCGTTGCCGGGATGTCCGTAGGGGTGATCGGCGCCATAGACGAGCCGCTCGAAAGCCTGCGTGGCGATGATGGTGGGACGATCCTTCTGCGAGCGCAGCGCCTGCAGCCGAGACCGGCGCTCGCGCTCGAGCTCCTCGGGTGCGAAGGCCGGGCGGACCACCATGTCGCTCATGAGCGCGAAGGCGGAATCGGCGTGCTTCCGGAGGGTGAGGAGCGAGACCTGGGTCTGCTCGTCGCCGGCCGAGGCGTTCAGGTTGGCTCCGAGAAAGGCCACGGCGTTCCCGAACTCGATGGCGGAGCGCCCGCCGGCGCCCTGATCGAGGAGCGACGCGGTGACGTCCGCGATTCCCGGAACGCTGCCGTCCTGCGCCGAGCCGGCGCGAACCACGAGCAGCGCGTTCACGATGGGGAGCTCGCGCCGCGTCACGCTCCATACCTGGAGCCCGTTGGGCAGCGTGCGCTTCACGATGACGGGAGCCACGACCGCGGGGGCCGGCGCCGCGGCTGGGCGCTTCGAGCGGTCGAGCTGCTGGCCGGCCAGCGGTCCAGCCAGGACGCACGCGCCGATGGCGGCGAGGGCGATACGGGTCATGGGTGCACCTCCGGCGCCTGCGCCGCGAGCTCGCGGTGCCCGTTCGGCACCACCGACAGGATGATGTGGGGGCGGCCGCGGATGTAGGCCCGCGCCACGCGCTGCACGTCGGCCGGCGTCACGGCGGCGTAACGGGCCAGCTCCTGGTTGAACAGATCCGGCGTGCCGCGCTCGGTGAGGTACTGGTTGATCCGGTCGGCCTTGCCGAGGAGCGTCTGCAGCTGATACACCGAGCGGGCCTCGTTGCCGTTCCGGGCGCGCGCCATCTCCTCCGCCGTGGGGCCTTCATCGGCCAGGCGCGCGATCTCCTCGTACACCTCGCGCTCGAGCTGGCTCAGGCTCGCGCCCTCGCGCGCCGTCACGGTCACCTGGAACTGGCCCGCCTGCGGGCGCGATCCCTGGCCGGCGTTCACCGACTGCGCCGCCTGCTCCCGGTAGACCAGCCGCTGGTAGAGCCGCGACGAACGCCCCTGGCCCAGGATGGCGCCGAAGATGTCGAGCGCGTCCTCGTCGGCGTTCCACCGCTCCACCGTCGGCCAGACGAGACTCACCCGCGCGAGGGTGACGCGGTCCTCCATCACGTCCCGCCGGTCGGCGGAAAGGGTCACCGGCAGCGGCTTCACCGCCGGGGCCGGCTGCCCCGCGGGAATGTCCCCGAAGTAC
>JAICVB010000008.1 GCA_025935545.1 Gemmatimonadales bacterium | reverse complement strand
CAGTCGCGGTTCGAGGCGGCGATCCGCGCGCTGGGCCCGCGTCCGCCGTGGGTGCACCTGGCCAACAGCGCGGCGGCGCTGCGCGGCCCCCGTCACGCCGGCGGCCTCGCCCGTCCGGGGATCTACCTCTACGGCGGTGCCGCCGGCGGCGGCGATCCGCGGCCGGTCGCGGCGCTGCGCGCGCTGGTGGTGGATGTGCGCGAGGTCTCGGCGGGCTCGTCCGTCAGCTATGGCGCAACCTGGAGCGCATCCGCGCCGACCCGGATCGCGACGATCGCCGTCGGCTACGCCGACGGCGTGCCGCGGAGCCTGAGCAATCGGGGCCGGGTGGAGCTCGCCGGGGAACGGGTACCGATCCGCGGCAGGGTCACGATGGACATGACGATGGTCGAGGCGCCGCGCAGCGTGCGGCCCGGTGACGTCGCGACGGTCTTCGGCGGGCTCATCACCCTGGACGAGCAGGCCGCCGCCGCCGGAACGATCTCCTACGAGCTCCTGACGTCCCTCGGCAATCGCGTCGAGCGGCGCTACCGGCCCTCCGCGTGAGCCGCCGCGCCGCCATCATCGTGCTCGACGGCCTGGGGATCGGCCCGGCGCCGGATACCGATGCCTACGGCGACACCGGCAGCAACACCCTCGGCAACGTGGCGCGCGCCGTCGGCGGCCTCCGCCTTCCCAACCTGGAGCGGCTGGGCCTGGGCAATTGCGCCCCGGTGGAGGGGCTCGCGGCAACCGGCACGCCCGCCGCCGCGTACGGGATCTGTCAGCCGGCGAGCGCCGGGAAGGACAGCACCACGGGACATTGGGAGATCTGCGGCGTCGTGCTGCGGGAGCCCTTCCCGACCTTCCCGGGCGGCTTTCCCGGCGAGGTGATCGAAGAGTTCAGCCGGAGGACGGGGCGCGGGGTGCTGGGGAACCGCGCCGCATCGGGCACGGCGATCCTCGACGAGTACGCGGCGGAGCACCAGCGCACCGGCAGCTGGATCGTGTACACCTCGGCGGACAGCGTCTTCCAGGTGGCGGCCCACGAGGAGACCGTCCCGCTCGCCGAGCTCTACGCGGCCTGCGAGGAGGCGCGCGCGCTGCTGACGGGGCCGGTCGGCGTGTCCCGCGTGATCGCCCGGCCGTTCGTGGGGTCGCCCGGCTCGTGGAAGCGGACGCCGCGCCGGAAGGACTTCAGCCTGGCGCCATCCGGTCCGACGCTGCTCGACGGCCTCGCCGCCCGCGGGATCCCGCGCGTCGGGGTGGGGAAGGTGGACGACCTCTTCGCCGGCCGCGGCATCTCGAGCGAGCACACGGCAACGAACGGCGAGGCGTATCGCCTCATCCACGACGCGCTCACGACGCTGCCCGCGGGCCTCGTGTTCGCGAACGTCATCGAGTTCGACCAGACGTGGGGGCACCGGAACGATGTTGCCGGCTTCCACGGCGGCCTCCGCGAGCTCGACGCGGCGCTCCCGCGACTGCTGGAGCCGGTGCGGGAGGAGGACCTCGTTATCTTTACCGCCGATCACGGCAACGACCCGACGACCGCATCCACCGATCATGCGCGGGAAGTGGTCCCGCTCCTGGTGACCGGGCCGCGGGTGCGGCCGGTGGCGCTCGGCAGCCGGCCGACCTTCGCCGACATCGGCCAGACGGTGGCCGAATTCCTTGGAGCCGCCCCGCTCGCGGCGGGCGACTCGTTCCTGCATGAGGTATGGCGTGACTGATTCGCTCGTGAGCGCCGCGCGCGCGGTGCAGCAGCAGGCATACGCCCCCTATTCGGGGTACCGGGTCGGCGCCGCCGTCGAGGCGGACACCGGCGCGGTGTTCGCGGGCTGCAACGTCGAGAATGCCTCCTACGGCCTCACAATCTGCGCCGAGCGGGCGGCAGTCGCGGCCGCGGTGAGCGCGGGGGTGCGCCGGATCCGGCGCGCGGTGGTGGTGACGGACTCCGATCCGCCCGCCGCGCCGTGCGGTGCCTGCCGCCAGGTCCTCAGCGAATTCGGCGCCGACATGACGGTCGAGGCGGTCGGTCCCGCGCGCACCAGCCGCTGGTCGCTGCGCGATCTCCTGCCGGCGGCCTTCGGGCCGGAGCAGCTCGCGTGAGGCGTTCGACCAGCGTCGTCGCGGCCGTTGTCCTCTTGGCCGGTCTCGCCGCCTGTCAGGAAAAGCTCGAGGCGCCGGGCGAGTGCCCGGGAATCTGCCCCGGCGACCGCAGCACCGTCTTCGACACCGTCATCACCGCCTCGGTGGGGCAGGACTCCACCTTCGGGCCCACCAATGTGGGCGGGTTCGTGGCGGCGGGGCAGGGAAACTCCCTCCAGCTCGCGAACGGGCTCAACGGCGTGGACGCCCGGGCGGTGGCCCGCTTCACCGCGCGGCCCGAATCCCTCGTCATCAACGACACGAGCTACGCGTATACCGTCGATTCGGTCGCGCTCGGCGTCACCCTCCTCAGACGCGACCCGGCGGCCACCGGGCTGGCGATCGAGATCTACCGCCTCAGCTCGGCGCCGACGCTCGACTCCACGCGCACCTTCGCGCAGGTGGACGCCGACATGGTGCCGGCCAACCTCATCGGCGTCATTCCCGTGCCCGACACCCTGACGAGCGGCGTGCTCCTCAAGGTGTACAAGGGCGCCGCGCTCGACAGCGTGGCGATCCCCGCGGCCGACGCCGGCATCCTCGCGATCGGGTACCGCCTCACGTCGACGTCGGCCACCGGGGCGCGCATCGGCTCCGCGGCTACCGGGACGGCGGGCCCGGAGTTCGTGAGCTACCTGACGCTCGCCACCAGCGACACCGCGCTGCTGCACCAGCCGCCGCTGCCCCGCATCGTGGCGTACAACGGCTTCGTCTCGTCGGTGACGACGGTCCCCGACAGCACGACCATCACGGTGGGAGGCATCCCGTCGTCGCGGGCCCTCCTCCGGTTCGACATCCCGCCGCACATCCGCGACTCGTCCACCATCATCCGCGCGACGCTCGAGCTCACGCCCCTCGCGGCAACCAGCGGCCTGCCGGGTGATTCGGTCGCGCTCGACGTCCGGACCGTGCTCGCGGACCTCGGCGCGAAGTCGCCGCGCCTGTCCGATCCGGCGACGCGGGTCATCACCGCCCTCCTGACGCTCGGCTCGATGGACACCGTCCGCGCAGACGTGACCTCGCTGGCCACGCTGTGGCAGCCGCCGAACCACCTGCCGCCGGCGCTGTTCCTGGCGCTCCAGCCGGAGGGATCGAGCTTCACGCAGGCCGTCTATGGTTCGACCCGGCAGGGGGTCGCGCCGCGGCTCCGGCTCACCTACGTGCTCCCTTACCCCTTCGAGACTCCGTAAGTGCGCCAGCGATCCCTGGTCCCCTCCCGTGCCGTCGCGTGTGCGGTCCTCGCGCTCGCGGCCCTCGCTCCGGCTCCGCTCGTGGCGCAATCGTCGCTGTTCGGCACGCGGGGGCTCGGCATCCCCGGCCGCGCGCAATCGGTGCGCGCGCTGGGCACCGGCGGCAGCTTCGGCATGTTCGATGGCGGTTCCAGCGAGAACCCCGCCGCGCTGAGCGACATCACCGTGCTGACGGCGACCTTCACCGGCATGCAGAACTTCCGAAGCTCGAGCGCGCCCTCCGGGAGCGTGAGCGGCCGCGACACCCGGTTTCCCCAGATCACCGTGGCCGGCCCGGTCGGCCGGCGGCCCTTCTCGGTGGGGGCGAGCTACTCGACCTACACCGATCGCGACTTCCGCGTCGCGACGACGAGCGAGGTACAGCTCCGCGGAGTGCCGATCACGAGCTCGGACACCCTCACCTCCCGGGGGGGGCTCAATGATCTCCGGCTGGGCGTCGCCTGGCGGGGGCCGTCGGCCTGGAACGTGGGCGCCGCCTTCCACCTCATCACGGGCTCCGCCCGCACGGAGCTCCGCCGGGGGTTCTCCGACACCACCTACTCGCCGGTCTTCCAGACGGCGGAGATTTCGTACGCCGGCGTGGGCGTGTCGGTGGGGGTGCTGCACGCGATGGGTCCCATCACCTTCGCGGCCATGGCGCGCACCGACGGCGACGCGAACGTGGATCGCGATTCGACGCGGGTGAGCCGGGTCGGCCTGCCCGCGTCGTTCGGTGCCGGCCTCCGCTACGATGCGGGGCCGAGACTCGACCTCGCGGCGCAGGGGATCTACCGGAGCTGGTCGGCGGCCGATGCCGCGCTCATCGCCGGTGGCGGCACCGGAGCGCAGAATACGGTGGATCTCGCGGTGGGCGGCGAGTACACCACCGACCTCCGCCGGCCCTACCGGCGGCCGATCCGTTTCGGTGCGCACTACACCCGCCTTCCTTTTCCCGTGCTCGCCGGCGAGCGGCCCAGCGAGTTCGGCGTGGCGCTGGGCAGCGGCACCCGCTTCCTCGAGCCGCGGTCGCGGCGGGAAGTCGCCGGGCTCGACGTGGCGCTGGAGCATGTCTGGCGGCGGGAGGGCACCGGGTACCGCGAGAGCGCCTGGCTGATCACCTTCGGCGTGACCATCCGGCCCTAGGGGCTATCTTCCGGCATGGTCAAGCGCGTCTACATCGAGACCTACGGCTGCCAGATGAACGTGGCCGACACCGAGCTGATGTTCGGTGTCCTGGGCCGGAGCGGCTACGAGCGGGCGGAGCGTCCCGACGAGGCCGACGTGATGCTGGTGAACACCTGCGCCGTGCGGGACAACGCCGAGCAGCGCGTGGTGGGCCGCGTGGGCGAGCTGCAGCGTTACAAGCGCCCCGGCGATGTGCTGGGTGTCGTGGGCTGCATGGCGCAGCGCCTGGGTGCAACCCTGCTCGAGCACGCCCCGCGCGTGGACCTCGTGGTGGGCCCCGACGCATATCGCAACCTCCCGGAGCTCCTGGGCCACGCGGCCGCCGGACGCCGCACCGCCGACACCGAGTTCCGGTCCTGGGAGCACTACGAGGACGTCCCGGCCGAGCGCGGCGCGGGCCCGACCGCCTTCGTGACGGTGCAGCGCGGCTGCGATTATCGGTGCACCTTCTGCATCGTTCCGTATACCCGGGGGCCCGAGCGAAGCCGCAGATTGCCCGACGTGGTGGGCGAGGTTCGCGCGCTCGCCGCCGGCGGCGTCAGCGAAGTCACGCTGCTGGGCCAGACGGTCAACAGCTATCACGACGGCGAGCACGACTTCGCCGACCTGCTGCGCGCGGTCGGCGCGGCGGACGGGATCCGGCGGCTCCGATTCACGAGCCCCTATCCCACCGACTTCACGCCGCGCGTGATCGAGGCGATGGCCACCATGCCCGCGGTGTGCGAGCACGTGCACCTGCCTGCGCAAAGTGGCTCGAACGCCGTGCTCCGGCGCATGCTGCGGCGCTACACGCGGGAGCGCTATCTCGAGGTGCTGGCCGAGCTGCGCGCGGCGATTCCGGGGCTCACGGTGTCCACCGACCTCATCGCGGGCTTTCCCGGAGAGTCGGAGGAGCAGTTCGAGGAGACGCTCGCGCTGGTCGAGGCTGCCGGCTTTGACGACGCATACACCTTCAAGTACTCCGTGCGCGACGGCACGCCCGCCGTCCGGCTCCGCGACCACGTACCTGACGCGGTGGCCTCCGAGCGCCTGCAGCGGCTGGTGGACGCCGCCCGCGACCAGACCCGGCGCCGCAACGCCGCCCGCGTCGGCACGGTGCACGAAGTGCTGGTGGAGCGACCAGCGCGCCGGGGCGGCATGATGCTGGCGCGGACGCGCACCAACCACCTCGTGCTGCTCGATCTTCCGGCCTCCGCCATCGGCAGCTATCACACGGTGCGGCTCACCGGCACCACCGGATCCACCTTCACCGGCGCGCGGGCGACCGCTGGACTCGCCACACTATGATCAAGAACCTGGTCGAGGAGCACGTCATCGCCGCCTACGACGCGCTCAAGGTGCACGTTCCCGACTTCTGCGGCTGCCCGATCTGTCGCGGCGACGTGCTGGTGTACACGCTGAACCGCGTGCCGGCCCGCTACGTCGCGACGCTCGAGGGAAGCGCCGTCACCGAGCTCAACCTGGAAAAGGATCAGTCGCGGGCGCTGATCGACGTGACGATGCTGGAGGGGTTCCGGAAGGTGGCCAGGGCGCCGCGCTGCGGCCGCCGGCCCGGGGCGACCTGAGCCTCCGGCCGGGCGTCCTCCTCCCGCTTGCCTTCGGGGCCGGTCTCGCGACCGGCCTCGTGCGTTTCGGGGTACCGGCCGGCGCGTGGATGATGGGGCTGGCTGTCCCGGTGATGCTCCTCAAGCCGCCGGCGTCCCGCCTCGCGGCGGCAGTGGCGGGCGTGGGCCTTCTGTCCGGAACGATGGCCCGCGGTGCCGATGGCTGGAGCTGCGCGTCGCGCCTCCCGGCCGCGCGCGTCTCCCTGGCCCTTCGCGTCGCCGAGCCCGTGGCCGGTGGCGGAGTCGGCGCGGGACGTCCGGTCGACGCGGGGTGCAGCGGACTCATCGACATCCGCTGGGCCCCGCGCGACAGCGCCCGGGCGGGCGACCTGGTCCGGGTGCGGGGCCGCTGGTTGCCCCGGCCCGGGGCGCTCCCCGCCGCGGGAATCCTCCTGGCGGAAGCGACCCAGCGGATCGCCGCGCAGCCCAGCGCAGTCGAGCGCCTTCGCACGGCGACGGCGCGCGACATCGCGCGGCTCTACGGGCCCCGCGCGCCGGTCGTCGGGGCGCTGGTGCTCAATTCGCGGGGCGCCATGGACCCCGACCTCCGCGACCAGTTCGCGCAGTCGGGGCTGGTCCATATCCTCTCTATCTCCGGCTTCCACGTGGGCCTGCTCGCGGCCTGGGTCGTCCTGGTTGCCCGCGGGCTCGGAGCCAGCCGATCGCGCGCCCTCGCGCTGGGTGCGGCCTTGGGAACCGTGTACGTGGCGTTCCTCGGGTGGCCCGCGCCGGCGACGCGTGCGGCAGCGCTCGCGGCGCTCCTCGCGCTCGCCTACCGGCGGCAGCGGCGGATCGAGCCGAACGCGCTCCTCGCCGCGAGCTGCCTCGTGGTGATGCTGGTGGATCCGTGGGCGGTGCTCAACCTGGGCGGCTGGCTCAGCGCCGCGGCGCTCTGGGGCGCGTCCACCTTCACCCGATGGAGCGATCGCGCGCTCGGAGAAGGGTTCTGGTCCCGGACGCTCTTCTCATCGGTCGGCGCCACGCTCGGCACGGCGCCCCTCACCGCCGCCGCCCTCGGCGCGGTGGCGCCGATCGGGATCGCGCTCAACTTCATCGCGATTCCGGTGGCGGCGGTGGGAGTGCCCGGTGTGCTCGCGAGCCTGCTGGCAGCGCCGCTCTGGCCCGAGCTCGCCGCCGCACTTGCCGCCGGCGCCGGCCTGGCACTGCACGGCCTCGAGCTGCTCGCGCGCCTCGGCTCGGCGGTGCCCGGCGGGCATGCGGTAGGCGAGGCGAGCCTCGCGAATGGCGTACCCTGGGCCCTCGCCCTCCTCGCGACCCTGTGGGCCCTCGGCCGGCGGAACACCCGGACCGAGGCGATCCGGCGCGGGGCGCTGCTGCTCGCGACGACCGCCTGGGGACTGCTGCTCTTTCGCGACCTGCCCGCGACTGACGCCGCCCCGGGGCTCACGTTAGATTTTCTCGACGTGGGCCAGGGCGACGGCGCGGTGCTCCGGACGCCGGCGGGCCACTGGATCCTGATCGATGCGGGACCGCTGCTGGGCTCGGCCGACGCCGGGCGGCGCGTCGTGGCGCCCTTCCTCGCCCGGCATGGCGTGCGGCGCCTCAGCGCCATTGTCATCTCGCATGCGCACGCCGACCACGTGGGCGGCGCGGCCAGCGTGCTCCGGCGGTTCCGGACCGACGCCGTGCTGGAGCCGGGCGACCTGTACGACGACCCCGCGTACGCCGGCTTTCTCGATGCCGTGGCGGAGGCCGGCGTGCCCTGGCGGACCGGACGCGCCGGGGCGACGTTCGCGCTGGACGGCGTCCGCTTCACCCTGCTGCATCCCGATACCACCTGGGCCGAATGGCACGACGACCTCAACGAGGATTCGATCGTGCTCCGGGTGGATTACGGCGGCTTCAGCGCGCTCTTCGCCGGCGACGCAGGGCTTCGGGCCGAGGCGCGCATGGCGGGACATGTCGGCCGGGTGGACCTGCTCAAGGTGGGACACCACGGGAGCCGCAGTGCGAGCGGGGACGGCTGGCTCGCGGAGCTGTCGCCGCGGGCCGCGATCGTGAGTGTCGGCGCCCGGAACCGCTACGGGCATCCCTCGGCCGAAGCCCTCGGCCGCCTCGCGCGCCACGGCGTGGACATCTGGCGCACCGACCGCGACGGGGGCATTAGCGCCGTGACCGACGGCCACACCCTGACCCTGCGCGCCCGCGGGCGCGTGGTTCGCTACCCAGTCGAGTAAGGAGAGCCGGCGACGTGCAGACCTCCGTGACGACGATCGAGCGCTTCATCCTCGACCAGGAGGATCGCTATCCCGAGGCCACGGGCGAGCTGTCCAATCTCCTCTACGATATCGCGCTCGCGGGCAAGATCATCGCGGCGGCCATCCGGCGCGCCGGGCTGGTCAACATCCTGGGCTCCGCCGAGGCCGAGAACGTGCAGGGCGAGGAGCAGCAGAAGCTCGACGTGCTCGCCAACGAGACGATCAAGAACTGCCTGAGCCACACCGGCCGCGTGTGCGTGATGGGCTCCGAGGAGGAGGAGGACATCATCCCGGTGCCGCACGAGTTCGAGGCCGGCAAGTACGCGGTGCTCTTCGATCCGCTGGACGGCTCGTCGAACATCGACGTGAACTGCGCGGTGGGCACCATCTTCAGCATCTACCGGCGGGTGAGCCTCGAGGGGCGGGGAACGGTCGCCGACGTGCTCCAGCCGGGGGTCCGCCAGGTCGCGGCGGGCTACGTCATGTACGGTTCCAGCACGATGATGGTCTACACGACGGGGCAGGGCGTCCACGGCTTCACGCTCGATCCCACGATCGGCGAGTTTCTCCTCTGCGCGCCGAGGATCGTCACCCCCCGGGTGGGCAAGTACTACAGCGTGAACGAGAGCAACTTCGGCCGCTGGGAGCGCGGCGTGCAGATGGCGGTGCGCGGGCTGCACGGCGACCGGCCCGACGAGATCAAGGGGAAGAACAGCCGCTACATCGGGTCGCTCGTGGGTGACTTCCACCGGAACCTCATCGCCGGCGGCATCTTCATGTATCCGGCCGACACCAAGAACACCCGCGGCAAGCTGCGGCTCCTCTATGAGGCCGCGCCGATGGCCTTCATCGCCGAGCAGGCGCAGGGCTCAGCCACCGACGGCGTGAACCGCATCCTCGACATCCAGCCGGCCCACCTGCACCAGCGCACCCCGCTCGTGATCGGCTCGCGCCACGACGTCGGCTACGTGGCGGACACCCTCCGGCGCATGCAGATCCGGACCAGCGGAGCCCACACCGCGTCCGTGCTGTGAAGACCGTCTACGGCCCGGGCGACTGGGCCGGTGACCCCGCGCGCGACCTGGGCGAGCCCGGCGCCTTCCCCTTCACCCGCGGCGTCTACCCCGCGATGTACACGTCGCGGCTCTGGACCATGCGCCAGTACGCCGGCTTCGGCACCGCCGAAGAGACGAACGCGCGGTTCCGCCGGCTGCTGGACGAGGGCCAGACGGGCCTCTCCACCGCCTTCGATCTCCCGACGCAGATGGGTTACGATTCCGATCACCCGATGGCCCACGGGGAAGTCGGTCGCGTCGGCGTGGCGATCGACACGGTGGACGACCTGGCCGATCTCTTCCGCGCGATTCCGCTCGACCGCGTCTCCACGTCGATGACGATCAATGCGACGGCCGCGATCCTGCTCGCCATGTACGTGGTCGTCGGGGAGGAGCAGGGCATCGAGCCTGCACGGCTCTCCGGCACCGTGCAGAACGACGTGCTCAAGGAGTACGTCGCGCGGGGCACCTACATCTACCCCGCCGCGCCGTCGCTCCGGCTGGTGGCCGACATCTTTCGCTTCGTTTCCGCCGAGAAGATGAGCTTCAACCCGATCTCGATCAGCGGCTACCACATGCGCGAGGCGGGCGCCACCGCCGTCCAGGAGGTCGGCTTCACGCTCGCCAACGGGCTGGAGTACATGCAGGTCGCCGTGGCGGCCGGACTCGCGGTCTCGGCCTTCGGCCCGAGGCTCTCGTTCTTCTTCGCGAGCCACAACGATCTCTTCCAGGAGGCGGCCAAGTTCCGGGCCGCGCGGCGGCTCTGGGCGCGGCTCGCGCGCGAGCGCTTCGGCGCGGACGATGCGACGGCCCGGCTCCGCTTCCACACGCAGACGGGCGGCGTGACCCTGCAGGCGCAGCAGCCCCTCAACAACGTGGTCCGCGTGACGGTGCAGGGGCTCGCGGCGGTGCTCGGCGGCACCCAGTCGCTCCATACCAACGGCTACGATGAGGCCCTCTCGCTCCCCACGGCCGAATCGGCCACGCTCGCGCTCCGCACCCAGCAGATCCTGGGGTACGAGAGCGGCGTGGCCGCGACGGTGGACCCGCTGGCGGGGAGCTACTACGTCGAGAGCCTGACCGACGAGATCGAATCGGGCGCCCGCGAGCTGATCGCAGAGATCGATCACCTGGGCGGTGCGGCGGCCGCCATCGAGCGCGGATTCTACCAGGAGGCGATCGCCCGGAGTGCGTGGGAGATTCAGAAGGCGCAGGAAGCGGGCACGCAGGTGGTGGTCGGGGTGAACCGCTTCACCGACGCGTCGCCGCCGCCTGCGATCGAGACGCCCGACTACTCGGCGCTCGAGGCGCGGCAGCGCGAGCGCCTCGCGGCGACGCGCGGGCGGCGGGACGCGCCGTCGGTGGCCGCCTCGCTGGAGGCGCTGGAGCGGGCGGCCACGGGCTCCGATCCACTGATGCCGCCGATCCTCGCGGCCGTCCGCGCCCGTGCCAGCGTCGGCGAAATCAGCGACGTGCTGCGGCGCGTCTGGGGAGTCTACCGCTTCGCTTGAAAGGCGAGGTCGAGCCAGCTAAGTTTTGCTGCTATTTCCATTTACCACGCCGAGCGAGCATGCCGACGTACGAGTACGAGTGCCCCGCGGGGCACCAGTTCGAGAAGCTCCAGAAGATGAGCGACAAGCCGCGCGCGGCCTGTCCGGTCTGCGGCAAGCCGGCCGTCCGGAAGATTTCCGGCGGGGCCGGGCTCGTCTTCAAGGGCAGCGGCTTCTACATCACCGACTACGGGAAGGACGGGAAGGGCCCCCGGAAGAAGGAGTCGGAAGCGGCTCCGGCCGCCGAGTCGAAGGCCGACGCGAAAGGGGGCACGAAGCCGGCCAAGCCCGCCGACACCAGCGCCGCCTCGCCCGCCAAGAAGGCCGCGGAGTGAGCGAGGCGCTCCGGGGCGCGCTCGCGGAGGTGGCGGAGCGCCTCGGACATGGCGGCACCGAGTTCGTGCTGGAGCGCCCCCGCGACGCGGGTCATGGGGACCTGGCCACCAATCTCGCGCTGGTGCTGGCGAAGCGCGCCCGCACGGCACCGCGCGCGATGGCGGAGCGTGTGCTTTCGGAGCTCACGCTGCCGGCCTCGCTCGTGTCACGGACCGAGATCGCCGGCCCCGGCTTCATCAACTTCTGGCTGGCGGACGACCAGCTGGTCCTGGCCCATGCCGCCATCCTCGAGGC
Organism: Gemmatimonadales bacterium; assembly: GCA_025935545.1. Classification (GTDB taxonomy): domain Bacteria; phylum Gemmatimonadota; class Gemmatimonadetes; order Gemmatimonadales; family GWC2-71-9; genus JAICUF01. Next base: position 18,180 of record JAICVB010000008.1, on the reverse strand, counting down.
CGGCACCGCCTACGGCCGGAACGGCGCGGGTCACGGGCTGCGGGTGAACGTCGAGTTCGTGTCGGCCAACCCCACCGGGCCGCTGCACGTGGGCCATGGCCGGGGGGCCGCGCTGGGCGACGCGATCGCGTCGCTGCTCGAGTGGACGGGCCACGCCGTCACCCGCGAGTTCTACATCAACGATGCCGGCGTGCAGATCGACCGGCTCGCGCAGAGCCTCTGGGCCCGGGTGCAGCAGGCCGCCGGACGGGAGGCCGCGATTCCCGAGGGCGGGTACCACGGGGAGTACCTCCGCGAGAACGCCGCCGCGGTGCTGGTGCGCGAGGGCGCGGCCTTTGCCGACCTGCCGGCGGAGGAGGGAGTGCGCCGCTGCCGGGCCCTGGCGCTCGAAATCCAGCGGACCGAGCAGGACGAGGACCTCCGCGTCTTCGGCGTGCACTTCGACACCTTCACCAGCGAACAGGCGGTCTACGACCGGGGCGAGGTGCGGCTCGCGCTGGACACGCTGGCGGAGCGGGGGCTCACGTACGAATCGGAGGGCGCCCTCTGGCTCCGGACCACGCAGTTCGGTGACGACAAGGACCGGGTCCTCCGGAAGCAGGACGGCTCGCTCACCTACCTCGTGCCCGACATCGCCTACCACGTGGACAAGCACGCCCGCGGCTTCGATCGGGTCATCGACGTGTGGGGCGCTGATCACCACGGCTACATCCCGCGCATGCGGGCCGTCCTGCTTGCCCTGGGGTACCCGGCGGAGTTCTTCGACGTCGCGCTGGTGCAGCTGGTGAAGGTGGTGCGCGGGGGCGAAGAGGTGAAGATGTCCAAGCGCTCCGGCGAGTTCGTCACCCTGCGCGATCTCTTCGAGGAAGTCGGCGTGGACGCCGCGCGCTACTTCTTCCTCATGCGGCGCGGCGACTCGCAGATGGTCTTCGACGTGGACCTCGCGCGAAAGCAGACCGACGAGAACCCGGTCTTCTACGTACAGATGGCGCATGCGCGCCTGAGCGGCATCTTCCGGACGGCCCAGCGGGCGCCCGACGCGGTGGAGGGCCGGCTCGACCTCGCGGCGCTGACGGCGCCGCAGGATGAGGAGCTCCTCAAGAAGCTCGTGGCCTTTCCGGAGGCGGTCGCGCGCGCCGCACGGGAGCGCGAGCCGCACCGGATCACCGGCTACCTCGAGGAGCTGGCCGGCGTCATCCATGGCTGGTACCATCACACCCGTACCGTCGGCGAGGCGGCCGAGGTCGAGCGCGCCCGCCTGCTTCTCGCGCGTGCCGCCCGCGTCGTCCTCGCGAACGGCCTCGGCCTTCTCGGCATCTCCGCCCCCGACCGGATGTGAGCGCATGAGCCTGCTCGTCGTCGGCAGCGTGGCACTCGACTCGATCTTCACGCCCTTCGGCGAGACCGCCGACGCCCTGGGCGGGTCCGCCGTCTACTTCAGCGTCGCCGGCGCGCTCCTGCACCCGGTGCAGGTCGTCGGCGTGGTGGGCAGCGACTATCCGGTGGCGGAGCTCGACCGGCTGGCATCGCGCGGGATCGACTGGAGCGGCGTGGAGCGGGTGAGCGGCGAGAGCTTCCGGTGGAAGGGAAAGTATTCCTACGATCTCCAGAGCCGCGAGACCCTGGAGACGCGGCTCGGCGTCTTCGCCGCGTTCGAGCCCAAGCTGCCCGAGGCGATGCGCTCGGCGGAGTTCGTCTTCCTCGGCAACATCGATCCCGAGCTGCAGCTGGGGGTCCTGGAGCAGGTGCGCCGGCCGCGGCTCGTGGCGTGCGACACGATGAACTACTGGATCCAGAGCAAGAAGCCCGCGCTGATGGAGCTGCTGAAGCGGGTCGACCTCCTGATGGTGAACGACGGCGAGGCCCGCGAGCTGAGCGGTGACTGGAACATCCACCGCGCCGCCCGCTGGATCCTGGCCCACGGGCCCAAGCGCGTCGTGATCAAGCAGGGTGAGCACGGCGCGCTGCTCATGGACGGCGCGCGCACGTTCTTCGCGCCCGCATTTCCGCTGGAGGAAGTCTTCGATCCGACCGGCGCGGGCGACGCCTTCGCCGGCGGGTTCATGGGCTACCTCGCCGCGGCGGGAAGCACGGGCGAGGACGACCTCCGTCGGGCGATGATCTACGGCGCGACGATGGGATCGTATGCCGTCGAGCAGTTCGGCATCCGCGGATTCGATTCGGTGACGCGCGCGGACGTCGAGCGGCGGGCGCACGCCTTCCACGACCTCACTCAGGTCATGCTCGCCGAGCCGGCCCCGTGAGCGGCAGTCCGGAGACGGCCGCCACGGAGTACGCCGCCGCCGGCGTGGACCTGGCGCGGGCCGATGCCGCGAAGGCTCGCATCGGCCGGGCGGTCGCGGGCACGCGGACCCCGCTGTCGGTCGGCGCCGTCGGGGCGTTCGGCGGGATGGTCCGCATCCCGGCCGGCATGCGGCGGCCGGTGCTCGTCATGAGCACCGACGGCGTCGGCACCAAGGTGCTCGTGGCGCTCGAGGCCGGGCGCTACGACTCGGTCGGCGAGGACCTGGTCAACCACAGCATGAACGACATCCTCGTGCACGGTGCAGCGCCCATCGCGTTCATGGACTATGTGGCGGGCGCCGGCCTCGGCGTCGAGGAGCTCGCGGCGATCGTCGACGGGGTGGCGCGCGGCTGCCGGCGCCACGGGATGGCGCTCGCGGGGGGCGAGACGGCGCAGATGCCGGGCCTCTATCAGCCCGGCCACTTCGACCTCGCCGGCACCATCGTGGGCGTGGTGGAGGAGGACGCGGCGTTGCATGGTGAGAGGATCGTGGCGGGAGACGTCCTCCTGGCCTACGCCTCGAGCGGTCTCCACACCAACGGCTACACCCTGGCGCGCCGCGTCCTGTTCGACCGCATGAAGCTCGGGCTCGAATCGCGGCTCCCGGAAACAGGCTCGACCGTCGCCGACGCGCTCCTCGCGGTGCATCGCAGCTACGTCGCCGCGGTGTCGCCGGTGCTGGCACGCGTGCACGGAATTGCGCACATCACCGGTGGGGGAATCGCGGGCAATCTGGCTCGGATATTGCCGCCCGGCACGGCGGCGACGGTGGATGCCCGGTCGTGGGATCTGCCGCCGCTCTTTCGTGTCCTGCAGCAGGGTGGCGCGCTCTCCACCGCCGAGATGCGGGAGGTCTTCAATCTCGGCGTCGGGCTGATCGTCGTCCTGCCCCCCGAGGCGGTCGAGGCCGCGCGCGAGGCGGCCGCCGCCGACGGGGTCACCACGTGGGTGATGGGCGAGATCGTCCCCGGCGCACAGACCGTGGGCTTCGCCCCCGCCTGAGGGAGCATCGCCATGCGCGTCCGCCGTCTCGCCCCGATCCTGCTGCTGGCCGTTCTCGCGGCGCCGCTCGCCGCGCAGAACCCCGAGTGCGCCGCGCTGAGCAATGCGCAGAACGCGCGTCAGAACTGCGACGCCGCAGTGGACCTCACCCGCGCCTATCATCCGATCGCGGGCCTCCTCGTGAGCGGCGGCAATCCGCTGCTCGGCTCGCAGTCCACCATGGGCGGCCTCGGCCACTTCGCGCTATCGCTTCGGGCCAACGCGGCCAGCGTCGTGATCCCGGCGCTCAGCGTGGACGGCAGCAACAACGTGGCCCAGAGCGACAAGCTGCTCGCGCCGGTGCCGCTGGTGGAAGGCGCGCTGGGCCTCTTCAAGGGGCTCCGGAGCGGGCTCCTCTCGCTCGACCTGCTCGCCTCCGCGCAGCTCGTTCCCAACGAGAAGGTGGTGGATGAGATCCGGGTCGATCCCGATGCGCCGCGCGTGGGTCCGGTCAGCCTCGGCATCGGCTATGGCGCGCGCATCGGGCTCCTGGGCGGCGATGGCGCGCTACCGGGCGTGGCAGTGAGCCTCATGCGCCGCTCGGTGCCGCAAGTCGGCTTCGGCGACCTCGCGGCCGGCGACGACCTCGCGGCGGACCTGAACCTCCACGCGACGAGCCTTCGCGTGGTGGCGGCCAAGCGGTTCGCGGTACTCACGGTCGGGGCCGGGGCGGGCTGGAGCAAGTACACGGGCGATGTCACCGCCACCTTCCGGAACAACGACACCGGCCTCCCCGAGACGATCGCGCTGCGCCTCGACCAGAGCCGCACGGTCATCTTTGCCGACGCGGGGCTCGACTTCAAGGTGCTCAAGATCGTCGGGGAGATCGGCCATCAGTCGGGCAGGGATCAGCACCTGATCACGAACTTCCAGGGGTTCGATGACACGAAAGGCACCACCTTCTACAGCGCCGGGCTTCGTTTCGGCTTCTGAGCGTTGAACGAGCGGGACGCGATGGCGCGCGCCCTCGACCTCGCGGGGCGGGGGTGGGGGCGCGTGCAGCCGAATCCGCTGGTGGGTGCCATTGTGCTGGCCGACGGGGAAATCATCGCGGAGGGGTACCACGCCGAGTTCGGCGGTCCCCACGCCGAGGCGGCCGCGCTGAGCGCCGCGGGCCACCGGGCTCGGGGAGCGACCCTCGTGGTCACCCTCGAGCCCTGCGCGCATCAGGGGAAGCAGCCGCCCTGCGTGGACCAGGTGATCGCGGCCGGGGTCCGGCGAGTCGTCGCGGCGATTCGCGACCCCAACCCCGTCGCCGCGGGCGGCGCGGAGCGGCTCCGCGCCGCGGGGATCGACGTCGAGTTCGGCGTGCTGGCGCGCGAGGCGTCGGCGCTCAACGCACCCTTCCTCCACCGGGCGCGCGGCGAGGTACGGCCATTCGTGGCCCTCAAGCTCGCCACGTCGGTGGATGCGCGGATCGCCGACCGCGACCGCCGGTCCCGCTGGATCTCCGGGCCGGAGGCCCGCGACTACGTGCATTGGCTGCGCGCCGGCTTCGACGCGATCGGCGTGGGCGGCGCGACGGCGCGCCACGACGACCCGTCGCTCACCGTGCGGGGGCCGCTCACGCCGCGCATCGCGCCCCGGCGGGTGGTCTTCGCGCCCGCCCTCAACCTGCGGCTCGAGGCGGAGCTGATCCGGAGCGCTCGCGAAGTCCCCACGACGGTAGTGGCGGGCGCCGACGCCTTCCAATGGGAGATGGGCCGCGCACTCGCGGCCGCCGGCGTCGAGCTCGTCCCGGCCGAGTCGCTGGAGGAGGCGCTCACGGCGCTGGCGGAACGGGGCGTCGGGTCGCTGCTGGTGGAGGGCGGCGGGCGCCTCGCCGGCGCCCTCCTCCGCGCCGAGCTGGTGGACCGGCTGCACTGGGTCCAGAGCCCGCTGTGGCTCGGCGAGCGTGGCGTCCCCGCGTTCAGCGGGCTGCCGTCGCTGCCGCTTGCGAGCGTGGAGCGCTGGCATCCGGTGGAGCGGCGCGCCCTTGGCGACGACACCCTGCTGGTGCTCGACCGCACATGTTCACCGGACTGATCGGCGCCGTCGGCCTCGTGCGGGCGGCCAACCCGGTGCAGGGCGGGCTCGACCTCCTGATCGATGCGCCGTGGCGGGACCTGGCCGATGGCGAGAGCATCGCGGTGGACGGGGCCTGCCTCACGGTGCGCGAACGCCTGGAGGCCGGCTTCGTGGTGCACGTCATCACGACGTCGCTCGCGCGCACGTCGTTCGGGTCGTACCGTCCGGGCCGGCGCGTCAACCTCGAGCGGGCGCTGCGCCTCGCCGACCGGCTCGGCGGGCACCTGGTGCAGGGCCACGTGGACGCCGTGGGGACGGTGGCGGCGGTCCGGACCGAGGGCGACGCGCGCCTGATCGACATCGCCGTGCCGCCCCTCGTCGCCGAGGTGTCGATTCCGCTCGGGTCGGTCGCGGTGGACGGCGTGAGCCTCACGATCAACGCGATCCCCTCCACCGGGGTCGTCCAGGTCTCCCTCATCCCGTTTACCTTACAGCACACGAATCTTGCCGACCGGGCCCCCGGTGACCGGGTTCACCTCGAGGGTGACACCATCGGCAAGTACGTGCGCCACTTCACTGCTGCGCACCTGCGGACGACGGAATAGATGAGCTTCGACACGATCGGGCAGGCCATCGAGGACCTCCGCAACGGCAAGATCATCGTCGTGGCGGATGACGAGGACCGCGAGAACGAGGGCGACCTCATCTGCGCGGCCGAGCTCGTCACGCCCGAAATGATCAACTTCATGGCGCAGCACGGCCGCGGGCTCATCTGCCTCGCCCTCACTGCCGAGCGGTGCGACGAGCTCGGGCTCTCCCAGCAGGTCGAGCGGAACACCGAGGAGCAGTCCACCGCGTTCACCGTCATGATCGACGCCGACCGCCGCTTCGGCGTGACCACCGGCATCTCCGCCAGCGATCGGGCGCGCACGATTCACGTCGCCATCAATCCCGCCACCCAGCCCGCCGACCTCCGCCGTCCGGGCCACGTGCCCCCGCTGCGCGCGCGCCCCGGCGGTGTGCTGCAGCGCGTCGGCCACACCGAGGCGGCGGTGGACCTCGCGCGGCTGGCCGGCCTCTACCCGGCCGGCGTGATCTGCGAGATCCTGAGCGCCGACGGCTCGATGGCCCGCGTGCCCGAGCTCCGCGCCTTTGCCGAGCGCCACGGCCTGACCTTCGTCACCGTGGCGCAGCTCGTGGCCCACCGCCTCGGCAACGAGAAGCTGGTGCACCGCGTGGCCGAGGCGCGGCTGCCGACCGAGTACGGCGAGTTCCGCGTCATCGGCTACCGGAACGACGTGGACCAGCGGGAGCACGTCGCCCTGGTGCACGGGGACGTGGCGGGCGAGCGGAACGTGCTCGTCCGCATGCACTCGAAGTGCCTCACGGGCGACGTCTTCGGCTCGCAGCGCTGCGACTGCGGCTTCCAGCTGCACGCGGCCATGCAGCGGATCGTGGCGGAGGGTCGCGGCGCGGTGGTGTACCTCGACCAGGAGGGGCGCGGCATCGGCCTCCTCAACAAGCTGCGGGCCTACGCGCTGCAGGACTCGGGCTCCGATACCGTCCAGGCCAATCAGAAGCTGGGCTTCGCGCCCGATCTCAGGAACTACGGCATCGGCGCGCAGATTCTCCGGGACCTCGGCCTCTCGTCCATCCGGGTGCTGACCAACAATCCCCGCAAGCTCGTGGGCCTCGAGGGCTACGGGCTGGAGATCGTGGAGCGGGTGCCGCTCGTCGCGAGCACCACCGACGACAACCGCGACTATCTCGGCGCCAAGCGCGACAAGCTCGGCCACCTCCTCACCTTCTGAAGCCCATGCCCGACTTTGCCGGCCGAGCGCGGTCCCGCGGCCGCGTGGCGATCGTGGTGAGCCGCTTCAACGAGCTCATCACCACCCGGCTCCTCGCGGGGGCGCGCGAGGCGCTCCGCGCGGCGCACGTACCCGATGACGCGGTGGACGTGGTCTGGGTGCCCGGCGCGTTCGAGCTTCCGGCCGCCGCGGCCGCGGCTGCGGCGACGGGCCGTTACGCCTGCCTCGTGGCGCTCGGCGCGGTGGTCCGGGGAGACACGCCGCACTTTCAGTTCGTCGCGGGTGAGGCCGCGCGCGGGCTCAACGACGTGGCGGTGCGCCACGCGCTGCCCGTCGGCTTCGGCGTCCTCACGGTCGATACCATGGAGCAGGCGGCGGAGCGCGCGGGCGGCGCGGCGGGCAACAAGGGCTACGAGGCGGCGGAAGCCGCGCTCGCCACCGCCGACGTGCTGGCCCAGCTGCGGGGCGCCGATGCTCCGGCTTGAGACGCGGGGCCGCGCACGCGCGCTGCAGCTGCTCTATGCCTGGGAGCTGCAGGGCGCCCCGCCCGTGCACGAGATGGCGGCCGGCCTCTCGCGGCTCACGGGCCCGGAACCCCGCGTCCTGGATTTCGCCGAGGATCTCGCGGGGCGGGTGATCGCGAACGTGGACGCGCTCGATCGCCAGGCGGCCGTCGCGGCCGAGAACTGGCGGATGAGCCGGATCGCCGTGGTCGAGCGGAACATTCTCCGGCTGGCGATCCAGGAGCTGGTGGACGGCACCGCCCCACCCAAGGTGGCGATCGACGAGGCCGTGCGCCTCGCGCACTGGTTCGGGGGCGCGAAGGCGGCGCCCTTCGTGAACGGCGTGCTCGACCGGATCGCCCACTCCCTCGGACGCCTCTGACGTGAAGATCCTGCTGGCAAACTGGCAGGACCGCGACAACCCGCAGGCCGGCGGCGCCGAGATCCATCTCTTCGAGATCTTCAGCCGGCTGGCCGCCCGCGGTCACCCGGTCCGGCTCGTCTGCGCGGGGTGGGCCGGCGCCCCGTCCCGGGCCGAAGTGCAGGGTATCGCGGTGCGGCGGCACGGCACGCGCAACACCTTCGCGGCGCTGGGGCGGAGCGCGGTGCGCGAGGCGCTCGCGGCCGAGCGGCCGGACATCGTGGTGGAGGACGTGAACAAGGTTCCGCTCTTCCTGCCGAGCCTCACGGCGCTGCCGTTCTGCACGATCATTCCCCATCTGTTCGGGGACACCGTCTTTCAGGAAGCGTCCTGGCCGGTCGCGAGCGCCGTCTGGCTCGCGGAGCGCCCGCTGGCGCGGGCGTATCGGCGCACGGCATTTCATGCGATCAGCGAGAGCACGCGCGACGATCTCATCGCGCGGGGCGTGCGGCCGTCGCGGATCCGCGTGATCCATCCCGGCGTGGACTCGGTCCACTTCCGGCCCGACCCGAGCGTCCCCCGCAGCACGCCGCCCTCGTTCTTGTATATCGGACGCCTCAAGCGTTATAAAGGAGTGGACGTGGCGCTGCGGGCGCTCGCGCGGGCCCGGGAGCGGCGGCCCGATCTGCGCCTCGACATCGCCGGCCGGGGCGACTTCCAGCCCGAGCTGGAGCGGCTCGCCCACCGGCTGGGCATCGCGGAGGCGGTGACGTTCCACGGCTTCGTCAGCGAGGAGCGGAAGCTCGAGCTCCTGCGCTCGGCCACGGCCAACGTCTTCCCGTCGCCCAAGGAGGGGTGGGGAATCACCATCGTCGAGGCAGCTGCCTGCGGCACGCCGTCCCTCGCGTCCGACAGCCCGGGGCTGCGGGATTCGGTTCGCGACGGCGTGACCGGCGCCCTCGTCCCGCACGGGGACGCGGCGGCCCTGGCGGATCGGATGCTCGAGCTCGCCGCGGATCCCGCGCTGGTGGAGCGGCTGGGGACCGCGGCACGGCGCTATGCGGAGGGGCTCACGTGGGACGCCGCCGCCGCGGCGACGGAGGCGCATCTGCTGGACATCATTCAGGGAGCGATCGATGGAACCGGTGATCATCCCGCGTGACCGTGCGGTGACGCAGGAGCTCGCGGGCCGGGCCGGGCCATGGCCCGCCACCACACTGCCGCATACGTGATGCTCCGCCTTCGCGATTTCCTCAACCGCCGCGGCAATCCGTTCCAGCTCGAGAGCCTCACCGGCGAGCAGGGGCTGGATCGCGCCCTCACGGATGCGGAAGTGGCGAGCCCCGGGCTCGCGCTGGCCGGCTACACCGGCCGCTTCGCCCCCAACCGCCTGCACGTCTTCGGCGAAACGGAGATCACCTACCTCTCGTCGCTGCCGGCCGAGCAGCGGCGCCGTGCGCTCGAAAACTTCTTCGCCTTCGAGCTGCCGGTCGTCTTCGTCACCAAGGGGCAGGAGGTGCCGCCGGAGCTCCTGGAGCTCGCCACGGCGCGGGGGGTCCCGCTGCTCCGGACGCGGCTCAAGACGGCGGAATTCTACCGGCTCATCAAGCCGGTGGTCGAGGATGCGTTCGCGCCGCGCAGCACGCTGCACGGATCGCTCGCGGACGTGTACGGTGTGGGCCTCCTCTTCGTAGGCCGGTCCGGCATCGGCAAGAGCGAGTGCGTGCTCGACCTGGTGGAGCGCGGCCACCGGCTGGTGGCGGACGATGTGGTGCAGGTGACCCGCCGGGGAAACGACGTCCTGATCGGCCGTGGCCACGAGCTGGCCGGACACCACATGGAGATCCGGGGGATCGGGCTGATCGACATCCCGGCCCTGTTCGGCGTACGCGCGGTGCGGCAGCAGAAGCGGATCGAGGTGGTGGTCCAGCTCGAGGACTGGGAGACCAGCCGGGACGTGGAGCGCACCGGCCTCTCGCATCAGGAAACGGTGATCCTGGGCGTGACGCTCCCGCGCATGGTCGTTCCGCTCAACCCGGGCAAGAACATCACCGTCATCTCCGAGGTCGTCGCGATGATGCATCTCCTCCGCTACTCGGGGGTGGATGTCGCGGCGGCATTCAACGAGCGCCTCATCAAGCGGATGAAGGAGCAGCGCGGCGTGCGCGAATACCTCCAGAACGACTATGAGTGATTCCGCTGCCGCGCCGCTGCGCGGCGTGGTGGTCTGCCACGGAACGGTGGCGGCCGCCCTGGTGGACGCGACCGAGCAGATCAGCGGCCTCACGGGGCATCTCGTCGCCGTCTCCAACAGCGGCTGCGACCGGGAATCGCTCGAGGCGCGGATCGAGGCGGCAGTGGCGGATGGCCCAGCCGTGGTCTTCGTGGACATGGCGAGCGGGTCGTGCCTGATCGCCACGCTGCGCCGGCTCCGGGAGCGGCCCGGCGTCGCCGTGGTGACGGGGGTGAACCTGGCGATGCTGGTGGACTTCGTCTTCCACCTCTCCCTGCCGCCCGCCGAGGCCGCCGATCACGCGGCGGCGAGCGGCGGCAAGGCGATCCGGCTCCCCTGATGCCGTTCGTCCTCTCGCGCGTGGACGACCGGCTCATCCATGGGCAGGTGGTGATCGGGTGGGGCCGGCCGCTCGGCGTCCAGCGCATCCTCCTGGTGGACGATGAGGTCGCGGCGAATGAGTGGGAACAGGACCTCTACCGGATGGCCGTGCCTGAAGGAGTGACGATCGAGTTCGCCGGCACCGTCGCCGCGGCGCCGCTCCTCGCGGCCTGGCAGGCCGACGCCCGCCGCTCGATGCTCCTGACCGGGAGCGTTCCGGCTCTGGTGCACCTGTACGCGGCCGACCCGGCCGCGCTCCATCGCATCAACCTCGGCGGCCTGCACCACCGCCCGGGCCGCACCGAGAGACTGCCCTACCTGTACCTCACGGCCGAGGAGTACCGATCGCTGGTGGAGCTCGAGACGCTGGGCGCGGACATCACGGCGCAGGACGTGCCGTCGGCGGTGCCGGTCGGGCTCGGTGCCCTCGCGTGACCGGCGCGGAGAGCATCACCATCCTGCTCCTGCTCGCGTGGGGCACCGTCGCCGGCGTGGACCTGGTGAGCCTGCCGCAGGCGATGCTGTCCCGCCCCCTCGTGGCCGCCGCGGTGGCCGGCGCCCTGCTCGGCGACGTCGGAGCCGGGCTCCGGGTGGGCGCGGTGCTCGAGCTCTTTGCGCTCGATGTGCTGCCGGTGGGCGCCGTCCGGTATCCCGACTACGGTGCGGCGGCGGTCGGCGCTACCGCCGTCGCGGCGGGGTCGCCGTGGGAGCTCGGGCTCGGCGTGGCCGTGGGCATCGGACTCCTCGTCTCCGCGGTCGGCGGCTGGTCGCTCCTCGCGCTCAGGCGCCTCAACGCCGACGCGGTGGGCCGTCGAGCCGCCGCCCTCCGGTCGGGCGAGCCGGCCGTCATCCGCCGGCTCCATCTCGCGGCGATCGGCCGCGACGCCGCGCGCTCGCTCCTCCTCGCGGCCTTCGCGCTCGGCAGCGCGGCCGTGACGCTCAGGTGGGTGCGCCTCGATCGCGAGACGGCCGCGGCACTCACCATCGCGGCCATCGGGGCGGGCGCGGCGTCGGCGCTCGGCGGCGCCGCGCGCGGGGCCGGCAGTGGCCGCCGGCGGCATTGGCTCGCGGCCGGCGGCGTCGCGGGCACCGCCATCGGCCTGCTCGTGTGGGGGCTTCGGTGAACGGGACGGGCCGTGCCTTCCTCCGCCTGCTGTCCGTGCAGGGGAGCTGGAACTACGAGCGCATGCAGGGAATCGGCATGGGCTACGCCGCGGAGCCGCTGCTCCGCGACCTCCGGGTGGCGGAGCCCGGCCGGTACCCGGAGGCCGTGGTGCGCTCGGCCGAATTCTTCAACGCCAATCCGTATCTCGCGGGGCTCGCGCTGGGGGCGAGCGCGCGGGCGGAGTACGACGCCGTTCCCGGTGAGCAGATCGTGCGGCTCCGCGCGGCGCTCGCCGGGCCGCTCGGGGCGCTGGGGGACAGTCTCTTCTGGGCCGGCATCCTTCCCGCACTCTCGGGGCTGACGCTGGCCGCGCTCGCGCTTGGCGCCGGATGGTGGGCCGTGGCGGTCTTCGTGGTCGGATTCAACGCGGTGCGGCTCGCGATCTCCCGCTGGTCCCTCGCCACCGGGCTGGCCACCGGGATGCGCGTCGGCGGCGCACTGGCCGCGTCGAAGCTTCCCCGCGCCGCGGCGCGGAGCGGCGCGGCCGCGGCCTTCGCGGTCGGCGTGGGGACGCCGCTCGCGGCGGCGTGGCTGCTGCATCCCTTCGGCGCGCGAGGCGCCGCGAGCGCGCTCCTCATCGCGGCGGCGGGCCTCGCGCTCGCGCGCTGGTCCGGCGCGCGGTTCACCGCCCCCCGGTTCGGCCTCCTCGCCCTGGGGATCACGCTGCTGCTCCGGCTGGTGACGGCATGACCGAGCGGATCGCGCAGATCGTCAACTCGCAGGGGCTGCACGCCCGGCCGGCGGCGCTCATCGTGAAGCTGGCCGGGACCTTCGGCGCCGACATCACGCTGGGTCGCCACGGCGAGGAGGACGGCGCCGTGAACGCGAAGAGCATCATGGGCGTGATGATGCTGGCCGCCGAGTGCGGGAGCGCGGTGGTGATCCGGGCGCACGGCACCGATGAGGAGGCCGCGGCGAGCGCGCTCGCCGACCTCATCGCCGGCGGGTTCGGCGAGTCATGAGCCGCTCGCACACCCTCCGCGGGATCGGAGTCTCGCCCGGCGTGGCGTGGGCCCCGGCACTGGTCGTGCGCCTCGACTTTCCCGACGTCCCCGACCGGACCGTGTCGGCCGAGGAGGTCGCCGGCGAGATCCGGCGGCTGCACGCGGCGGTCCGCGTGGTCGTGGGCCACCTCACGAAGCTCGGCCAGCGGGCGCTGGAGCGCGCGGGTCCCGAGGAGTCGCGCATCTTCGACGCCCAGATCCTGATGGCGCAGGACGCCGACTTCCTCGCGTCGGTCGAGCAGCTCATCCGCAACAACCAGCTGAGCGCGGAGACCGCCTATGAGTTCAAGGCCCTCGAGCTCCGCCAGCTCTTCAGCGCCTCGGGCAGTGCCCAGCTCCGGGACCGGCTGGCCGATCTCCACGCGATCCAGATGCGGATGCTCCACCGCCTCATGGGACGGAAGGAAGAGGAGCTCTGGTCGATCCCGGCGGGCGAGCAGGTGATCGTCGTGGCGCACGAGCTGGCGCCCGGGCTCACCGTCCAGCTCGACCGCGAGCACGTCGTCGGCCTGATCAGCGAGGAAGGCACCAACACCTCGCACGCCGCGATCCTGGCCCACTCACTCGGTATCCCGGCCGTGATGGGGCTGAGCGGGGCACTGGACGAGATCCGGAGCGGTGCCATGCTGCTCCTGGACGGGCAGAGCGGGGCGGTGGTGCTCGAGCCGACGCGCGCCGAGCTGGAGGACGCGCGCGTGCGGGTGAGCCGCCGCCAGCGCTTCGAGATGCAGCTCGAGGGTGTCCTGCAGGAGCCGGCGGCCACGCCCGATGGCGTCGTGATCACCCTGATGGGCAACGTGGACCTGCCCGACGAGATCGATGCGGCGGTGAGCCACGGCGCGGAGGGAGTGGGGCTGCTCCGCACCGAATTCCTCGTCACCGGCCGCGCCACCATGCCGACCGAGGACGAGCAGGCCGGCTACTTCCAGCGCGTCGCGCACGCCTTCGGCGGCCACCCGGTAGTGATCCGCTCCTACGACCTGGGCGGCGACAAGTTCCCCGCCGCCTTCAAGGCGCCCGCGGAGGCGAACCCCTTCCTGGGGTGGCGCTCGATCCGGGTGTGCCTCGACCGCCCCGAGCTCTTCCGCGCGCAGCTCCGGGCGGTGCTGCGCGCGGCGCACGGGCGGAACATCCAGCTCATGCTCCCGCTGGTCACCCGGGTGGAAGAGGTGGTGCGGGCCCGCGAGATGCTGGCGGAGGAGTCGGCCGCCCTCCGCGCCGCCGGGGTCCGCGCGGCGGAGACGGTGCCGGTGGGGGTGATGATCGAGACGCCCGCGGCAGTCGTCATCGCCGACCTCCTGGCGCGGGAGAGCGCCTTCTTCAGTGTCGGCACCAACGACCTCACCCAGTACACCATGGCGGTGGACCGCGGGAACGCGCGGCTCGCCGCCCGCTTCACGCCCATGCACCCCTCCATCGTCCGCCAGCTGCGCACCATCCGCGACTGCGGCGCCGCGGCCGGCCTCCCCGTCAGCGTCTGCGGCGAGATGGCATCCGATCCGCTGGGCGCGGTGCTGCTCCTGGGGCTCGGCTATCGCCGGCTCAGCGTCGCTCCACCGGCCATCCCGCTCATCAAGTGGGTGGTGCGGAACGTCCCCGAGACGACGGCCCGCGAGGCGGCCGAGCGCGCGCTGGCCGCGACCGACGCGGCCGGGGTGATCGCCGCGCTCCGCGAAGGGATCGGGGGCCACGTGGATCTGCGCATGGTGAGCCCGCCCTGACGGCGTTGCACCGCCGCGCCTCGCACCGCTACCTTGCTCCGTCGCCCATGAACGGGCGCCGCTTCCTTCACCGAGACCTCACGCACATGGCCGCTCCCAAGCGACACGTCTTCACGTCCGAATCCGTCACCGAGGGCCACCCCGACAAGGTCGCCGACCAGATCTCCGACGCGGTGCTCGACGCAATTCTGGCCAGCGACGCCGACGGCCGCGTGGCCTGCGAGACGCTGGTCACCACGGGCATGGCGATCGTCGCGGGCGAGATCACGACGAAGACCTACGTCCACATCCCGGACCTCGTGCGGGAGACGGTCGAGCGGATCGGCTACACCGATGCCTCCTACGGGTTCGACGCCCGCACCTGCGCCGTGATTACCTCGATCGACCGGCAGTCGCCCGACATCGCGATGGGCGTGGACGAGGACGCGGGGCACGAGCAGGGCGCGGGTGACCAGGGGATGATGTTCGGCTACGCCACGAACGAGACCCGCGAGCGGATGCCGCTGCCGATCCTGCTGGCGCACCGCATCAGCGAGCGCCTCGCGGCGGTGCGGAAGGGCCTCGACGGCGGCGGCGGTATCGACTGGCTCCGCCCGGACGGCAAGAGCCAGGTCTCGGTGGAGTACGAGGGCGATCGGCCCATCGGCGTCCGCACCGTCGTCGTGTCCACCCAGCACGCGGAGCGCGCGGGGTCCCGGCGGCTCGGCGCGGGCACGATTCGCGACACGATCGTCTCCGAGGTGATCCGGCCGGTGCTCGAGAAGGCGGGCATCGAGGCGGGCCGCGTCAAGTTCCTCATCAACCCGACCGGCCGCTTCGTGATCGGCGGGCCCCACGGCGACGCCGGGCTCACCGGCCGCAAGATCATCGTGGACACCTACGGCGGGATGGCGCGGCACGGCGGCGGGGCCTTCAGCGGCAAGGATCCCTCGAAGGTGGACCGGTCCGCGGCGTACGCCATGCGCTGGGTCGCGCGCAACATCGTGGACGCGAAGCTGGCGCGCCGCTGCGAGGTGCAGGTGGCGTACGCCATCGGCGTGGCCCAGCCGGTCTCGGTGATGGTGGATACCTTCGGCACCGGCCAGGTGCCCGACGCGCGGCTGGAGAAGGCGGTCCGCGAGGTGTTCGACCTCACGCCCCGCGGGATCATCCGCGCGCTCAAGCTCAAGAAGCCGATCTATTCGCCCACCGCCGCCTACGGCCACTTCGGCCGCCGGCCCTACGCGGCGCGCGTGGGCGACGCGGCGCGGAAGACCGACTTCTTCACCTGGGAGACGAGCGACAAGGTCCGGGACCTTCTGTCGGCGGTCTGACGATGCTCGAAGTGACGGTGTCGGACATCGGGCTCGACCGGAACACCAACTCGCCGGTCGTGATCCTCCGTGAGCGGGGCGGCGCGCGCATCCTGCCGATCTGGATCGGCGCCGCCGAGGCAAACGCCATCGCGATGGAGCTCAAGGGCGTGAAGGCCCAGCGCCCGCTCACCCACGATCTGCTCAAGCAGGTGATCGTGGGACTGGGCGGGGAGCTCCGGCGCGTAGTGATCAGCTCGGTCAAGGAGAACACCTACTTCGCCGAGCTCCTGATCCGCCGGGACGACCACGTCTTCCAGGTGGACGCGCGGCCCAGCGACAGCATCGCCCTCGCCCTCCGGCTCAACGCACCGATCTTCACGAGTGACCAGCTGCTCGACGAGAGCGGCCTGCAGACCGACGAGCCCGCGCCCGATCCGTCACTCGATGCCGACAAGCTCAAGGAATACCTCGAAAAGATGGACCCGCAGGACTTCGGCAAGTTCAATCCGTAGCCTCCCGCTCGCCGTCCTGCTGCTGCTCGCAGGCGCCCTTCCCGCCGCCGCGCAGGTTGCCGTCATCGCGGGCGGACGCGTGGTGCGGGTCCGCGGCGGTGACACGCTGCCGGTGCCCGGCGCCCGGGTGGTGATGCACCGGGTCGGCCGCGCCGAGCAGGGGCCGGTGGACTCCGCGCTGGCCGATGCGCACGGCCGCTTCCGCTTCCGCTTTACCGCCGACACCAGCGCCATCTACCTGTTCAGCTCCCGCCACGACGGGATCGCGTACTTCGCCTCGCCGGTGCACACCAACCCGGAGCGGCCCGACACCGCGATCGATCTCGTGGTCTCCGACACGTCGTCGCACGGACGCGTGACCATGGCGGCGCGCCACATCGTGGTGAGCGCGCCGGACGAGCACGGGGCGCGGGCCGTGGTGGAGGTGATCGTGCTCCACAACGGCGGGACGACCGCGCTCGTGGCGCGCGACAGCACGGAGCCGGTGTGGGCCGTCCCGATTCCGCCCGCGGCGACCGGCCTCGCCGCCGGGGAAGGGGACTTTGCCCCCGAGTCGATCGTCCGGACCGGCGACCGCGCGGCGCTCTACGCGCCCGTCGCGCCCGGCGACAAGCAGGTCGTGCTGCAGTACGCCATCCCCGAGGACCTCGGCAGCGTGCCCTATCGTTTTGCCGAGCCGGTGCCACTCGTCAACGTCATGCTGGAGGAGAAGGCGGCCCGGGTGGATGGGGGGCTCACGGCCCAGCCCGATTCCCAGACCATCCAGGGCCGAGGGTTTGCACGCTGGGAAGGCGCGGTGGCGGCGGGAACGGTCATCACCCTCCGGCTTCCGCATCGGGCGCGCCTCGGCCGCTGGGCACTGGCCGCGCTGGTCGCCGCGCTCGCGGCCGGGCTGCTGCTCGGGCTCCGCCCGGTGTTCAGCCGCTCGCCGGCCCGCGTCGCGGAGACGCCGGCATCGCTGATCGATGCGATCGCACGGCTCGATGCGCGGCACGCTGCGCGCGCCCCGGACGACCCGGGCGCCGACGACGCGGGCTATCTCGCCGAGCGCGCGGCGCTCAAGGCGCGCCTTGCCGCCGCGCTTGCGCGGAGCGGGGACGTGCCATAGACTTGCCCGCGTACGACAACTGATTCACCGCGAACGGGGCGCTCGGAAGCCGGTGCAATGCCGGCGCGGCCCCGCCACTGTAACGGGCAGCCTGCTCCATCCAGCGCCACTGGGAAACCGGGAAGGCGGATGGAGGCCCGAAGCCAGGAGACCTCTCCGTTCGCGCCACCACTGAAAGCCCTCGGGGGAGGGCGGGGTGGCGTGTCGGACCGCCGCTCCTGGCTGTTCCACGCCCGTCTCCGTTCACCTGGGGACGGGCGTTTTTCGCGTGAGAGCTCGTCACCAATCTGCGTCGCTGATTCTCCTGCTCGTCGTCGTCGTCGTCGCCGCCTGCCGGCCGGAGACGGGCGGGGCCGTGCGCACGCTGGTGGACGACGCGGGCGACACCGTCGCC
Organism: Gemmatimonadales bacterium; assembly: GCA_025935545.1. Lineage (GTDB taxonomy): Bacteria > Gemmatimonadota > Gemmatimonadetes > Gemmatimonadales > GWC2-71-9 > JAICUF01. Next base: position 339 of record JAICVB010000008.1, on the reverse strand, counting down.
GTCCGGGCGGTCGCACACCGCGTCGTTTCGCTCATTCCCGCCACCACGGAGCTCCTCTTCGCGATCGGCGCCGGCCCCGAGCTCGTGGGCCGGACCCGCTGGTGCGACTATCCCGCGGCGGCCGCGCACGTGCCGGACCTGGGCGACGGCATCAACCCGAACGTCGAGGCCGTCGTCGCCGCCCGGCCCGACCTCGTCGTGCTCTACCTCTCGGCGCAGGACGCTTCCGCGGCCCGCCGCCTCCGGGCACTCGGCATCCCCGCCATCCAGGTGCGGAGCGATGCCCTCGCCGATGTCCCCCGTCTCACCCGCCTGCTCGGCTCCCTCACCGGCCGTGCT